>NZEI01000083.1 GCA_002690405.1 Gammaproteobacteria bacterium | reverse complement strand
TTTTCTTATTACCGGAGAAATCGACACAGCGATGCTTATTGGCGGCATTGAATTTTTCTTGAAATTCGCCATTTACTATTTCCACGAACGGGCGTGGCAATTGATTCGNTAGGTGTAAANCNAGGCATTCTNCTNCTCNTTAACGCGCNNCTCACGGAATCCCCTANTACTTTCGGCCAAACAGAATAGTGCTAATATTTTGTCGAGAGGAGGTTCCACCATGGCTATACCAACAAAAGACGAATTGGGCTTTGATCCGGACGCCTTGCGCGAGAGGTATCGAANCGAACGAGATAAACGGCTCNGGGCGGANGCNAATGAGCAATATCAGGAAATGAAGGATGAGTATGCCGATTTTCTATCCGACCCCTATATCGCTCACCCCTCCTCTAGAGCGCCTCTTACTGACGAAGTAGAAATTGCCATTATTGGCGGGGGCTTCGGCGGNTTAATCGCCGGNGCTAGACTGAAGGAACTTGGTTTTGAGGATATTAGGCTCGTAGAAAAAGGCGGTGATTTCGGGGGTACCTGGTACTGGAATCGTTATCCCGGAGCNGCNTGTGATACTGAGGCTTACATTTATCTGCCTCTNTTAGAAGAACTNAACTATGTTCCCACGCAGAAATACGCTCATGCCCCNGAAATATTAAGTCATAGTCAGAATATCGCTAAAAAATACAACCTCTACAAAAATGCTTGCCTTGAAACCGAGGTCACCGCGCTGAATTGGGACGAAAGCGCTGCAAAATGGANTATCCAGACGAATAGAGAGGATAAATTTAGGGCGCGTTTTGTAATTATGTCCAATGGTCCTCTGCATCGACCAAAACTTCCGGGGATCGAGGGGATAAACAGTTTTCAGGGGCATACGTTCCACACCAGTCGGTGGGACTACGATTATACAGGCGGCGATTCAAACGGAGGGCTNACCGGGCTAAAAGACAAACGTGTCGCTATCATTGGCACCGGCGCTACCGCAGTNCAATGCACCCCTCACGTCGGTGAAATGGCTAAACAGNTGTANGTTTTCCAACGCACGCCTTCGTCAATTGATGTTCGTGCTAATCGAAAAACGGATCCGCAATGGGCGGCCCAGCTTAAACCGGGTTGGCAAAANGAGCGCATGGAAAACTTCAACATCCTCTGCTCCGGTGGCGTCGTAGAAGAAGACCTCGTAAAAGACGGTTGGACAGAAATCATACGCAACCTAATCTCTTTGGCGAACTACAGAGGTGAAGACACCAACTGGGATGAGGTACCCCAACTCATGGAAATCGCCGATTTCCAAAAAATGGAACAAATAAGAAACCGTGCTGCGGAGTTGGTAAACGACCCTAAAACAGCGGAATCCCTCAAACCCTATTACCGTCAATTCTGTAAGCGTCCTTGTTTCCATGACAGCTATCTACAGACTTTCAACCGCCCCAGCGTCGAATTGATCGACACTAATGGCAACGGCGTGGAACGGATTACCGAAAACGGCGTTATCGCCAACGGCCAAGAATATGCGGTTGANTGCATCATATTCGCAACGGGGTTCGAGGTAGGAACCTCNTATGTTCGCCGCTCTGGTTATGATGTCACTGGCTTAAGTGGCCTTACGTTGAGTGAAAAATGGGCTGACGGCATGCGTACCTTGCATGGGGTGATGACTAACGGTTTTCCAAATCTATTCATCATTAGCAACTCACAAGCTGGTTTCACCACAAACTTTCCTCATGCCATGGACGAAACCTCTCAGCATATCGGCTACATCTTGAATGAATGTAAAAACGAAAACCTTTCTTCAATTGAAGTNTCGAGGGAAGCAGAAGATAAATGGGTGGAGGAAATTATTGCGGTATCTAGGTTTGCNGCAGATTTCCAGGAATCCTGTACGCCNGGCTATTACAACAACGAAGGTAAACCCAATCCCAAAAGCGTCCAAAATGGTCCCTATGGGAAAGGTTCAAGACCCTACTTTAGAATTACCGCGGCTTGGAGAGAGGAAGGAAATATGNCCGGAATCCTCAAAAAAGTATGATTAACGTAAAAGACAAAGTAGTACTGATCACCGGTGCNGGTGGAGGAATAGGACGCGAGCACGCGCTGGAATTTGGCCGCCGCGGTGCCAAAGTGGTGGTTAACGATCTAGGTACGAATGTCCGAGGCGAAGGCGCCAGCGACCGCGCTGCANACGTTGCAGCAGAAATTGTCGGGCATGGTGGTATNGCGGTGTCTAACAATTTCTCCGTNGCTGACCCTGATGAAGCCAAAGCAATGGTTCAACAGGCCATAGACGAATTCGGTCGTATTGATATTGTTATAAACAATGCCGGCATCTTACGAAACCGAACATTCAAGAACACGACAACCGATGACTTTAGACTGATTGTCGAAGTCCATCTGTTGGGGTCTGCCTACGTCACCCACGCCGCTTGGCCTTTTATGTATGAGCAGAACTACGGAAGAATAATCCTCACATCGTCGGTTTCGGGGATTTTCGGACAGTTTGGTCAGAGTGCTTATGGTGCAGCGAAAATGGGCATGCTGGGACTAATGAATGTTCTAGCACTAGAGGGCAGATCCCATGGGATCAAAATAAACTGCCTTTCGCCTGGTGCCGAAACTCGAATGACGGCGCTAGATAAAGAGCTTGGTATTGATGCAGATAAACCAAGACCTCACTCTCANCCCAAACTGGTAACNCCAGTAGCCTTATTCCTNGCAAGCGATGACGCCCCTACGGGTATGGTTATCCATGGACTAAGTGGCAGATATTTGCGCTCGGAAACCTTTGCCAACAAAGGTATATCCCTTGACCCAGACGCCCTCACGGAAGATCTAGTCAGAAATATTGATGAAGTATTAGATATGTCCAACGCTAAATCGCTCGCCGAACCTGGAAATATCACCCTTTTAGGAAAGTAACCAGTTGGCCTAGCAGGCTTGGGCTGGGGAAAACTACCGACTATCGCGCCGATGCTGGGTTTTCTCGACATAGGAAGGGGTAGCGCCTAGGCGTTACCCCACCATGTTCTACCGATTCCAGAGGATCCCTAAGTCGCCGTCACACCCTGGCCGCATCGTGCTTTACAGTGATTACCTGGGCGTAGGTAAATTCCTTAAGCCCTTCAATGCCATACTCAACACCAAAGCCTGACTGCTTGTGTCCACCAAATGACGCTAAAGGATTGAGGTGTAGAAACTCATTCACCCATACAGTCCCTGTTTCAAGTTGCTCAGCAATTTCAACACCTTTGTCTGGATCCTCAGTCCAAATTGCGCCAGCAAGGCCGTAATCAGTATTGTTAGCTCGCTGAATCACCTCCTCTTCCGACGAAAATTTCATCAGCGGCATTACAGGCCCAAATTGCTCTTCAGCAACGATCCGCGCATCTTCAGGTGGGTTATCTAGAATAGAGATCGGCACATAATAGCCCGTACCTGACGGATCGACGTCGCCGCCAAGCAGAAACTCATAACCGTTGTCCTTTGCATCTTGAATCAGTTCGCAAACTCGATCGAATTGTTTCTTGTTCTGTATTGGGCCAACACCGGTTCCTTGCTCGGATCCATCGCCAACTTTTACTTCCTTCGCGTATTCGGTGATTGCCGCGCTGAGTTCATCATAAATATCTTCATGAATATAAATGCGCTTGGCCGCGACGCAGATTTGCCCAGCATTGGAAAAGCTAGCCCAAAATAACTGCTCAGCTACTTTCTTCACGTCAGCATCGGGCAGCACAATAGAGGCATCATTACCTCCTAGTTCCAATGTGATGCGCTTCAGATCCTTCGAGGCTCCTTCCATAATTTTTTTGCCGGTNGCGGTAGANCCCGTAAAGGTCACCTTATCAATGTCTTTATGNGCAGTGATCATTGGCCCTAGCGAGTCTTCCCCAGTGATAATATTGAGGACACCGGCTGGCACTTTGTCAGCAATCAATTCCGCAATCTTCAATGTCGTTAGCGGTGTAAACGGTGAGGGCTTTAGGACGATTGTGCAGCCCGACAGCAAAGCTGGGGCAATTTTTTGAACAGCCATTAGCACTGGGAAATTCCACGGCACGATACCACCTACCACTCCCACAGGTACTCTACGGGTGCGAGAAAGTCGGTGTTCTGAGTCCTCATTTATAACGTCTTGAAATTCCAGAGACGCTTGAGCACGAATATTGGCAGGGGCCCCCCCTATTTCCATTTCGGCTTGTGCGTGCGGTTTACCTTGCTCTTTAGTAAGCAACCGAAAAAGCTGATCGTGATTAGCTTCAATAGCGTCAGCTATCGCGTGGAGCACGGCACGACGCTCGTCAATATTGGTCTTTGACCAGGTCTTAAAAGCGCCGCGAGCGGCAGCCACAGCTTGATTGAGTTGCTCTTCCTGACAAGCAGGCACCTTACCGATTACCTCTTCATTGGCAGGGTTCACCACATCCATCCATTCGTCGGTCACGATCATCTCGCCGCCAATGAGGTTCTTATATTCGGTTGTCATCGTTTACTCTCCCTTTCTATTAAATCCAGTCGGATAAATACCTGACGCTTTGTAAATATCAGGTGCCAATAACATCAAGCAAGTATCGCAAATGAGAATCATTATCAATAATAGCTCGACATCTTTCCTAAGTCACCCACCGGCGAATGTCGTNACTCCGAGATTTTTATCGAAACAGGTGTATTAAACTTGGAAGAACGGTTTTTATCCCTTGGGGCGACGCGCCTAGTCCCCAATAGCCTCTGCAAGTTTCTGGCAACGATCATGTTTCAACGCTGCCCTAGTTGCTAAGTTGTGATATCTGTAGCTCTTTCCCCTTCGGTATGGGGACCTAGCGAAACCGTATTACCTAGGGCGATNAAGCCGCTGGCTCAATCACAAGAATGGCAGCGTTCCAACTTAAAGATGGTTTCTTCCAATTTTTCTTCTTCAATCGCNTAGTCGATCAAGCAACGAATAGCTTTCCCCATTTCCGGCAGGTCGTATCGGTCAACGATCTGTTGAAGGTACTCAACCTGAAATGCTTTCAACTCCAGCGTGTGTTCTTGTCTCATTGTATTTCTCCAAAAAGTGTCTCGAACGATGGTCGGTTGCCTATGTTACTTTGTTTTTAACGCCTCAATGCTGATCTGTAGGTTAACTGTCATATCAAAACCAAATAATTTGGCATAATCCAAGCCAAAATCATCACGTTGAATGCTAGCCGATGCCGTTGCCCCGCAAACCTTTTTGAGCTTCATAGGATGAAACATGCATTTAAAGGTTTTAATTTCAAGCATCACTGGTTTCGTTACGCCACGCATCGTTAGCTCACCGTGCACTTCGCGCGGTTCGTCATCAATGAATACCAAGTTCCCTGTATAGCGCGCGGTTGGATGCATTTTAACATCTAACATATCGTCACTCTTGGCGTGCTTATTCATATCGTCAAAACCGAAATCTATCGAGTCCATATCCATCAGTATGTCTACAGCTCCCACCTGCGCCGTTTCATCATACTGAACGACACCGGACGTTTTATTTATCTTTCCGCGCCATAGCGATAAGCCGCCCATATGATCGGCCTCGAAAGAGGGATATGTATGACTCGAATCCACCTNGAAAGACTCCATCTTNGCGTACCCGTGCGGAATGTAGGATTGCAGCAGTAGACAAAGTCCCAGTGTTCTNAATAGTTTCTCGTTCAACATCATTTTTCCTTTGTTAAGGTGANTAGCATTCATCTAGCCAATAAGTTTGAGGCGGTCTGCCACAAAAACCAAATCAAGGGAGCCGACAACTGAAAAAATCACCTGGATATTAGAGGNTATTAATCCTTGAGAATGCAGTAATGCACAGCGCCCTTNCCAAAATCCTACGCATAAATTGATGCCAGCGCGTGGGCCTGAGTGACCTACGCNGCCAGCCTCTGAAGCTACTTGAGCAATTGCGCGCTATATTTCTCGGCGCTTTAATTTNCTAGCTTAACCTGCCCGCTCACCNTGCTGCTCTTATCGCCACGATCAATGGATAATCTNTCAACGCTGAGTCCCTGNCTGGTTTCNAGCAAAGAAAGCCACTTTAAGACTTGATCAAATTGCTGCTCTTGCAAGGAGATGCTAACGCCTCCATCGGAGTCTGGTTGCAGCCTGTCGAGTTTTAGTTGGTTTTGGTTTGCGGCGTTTGTAATGCTGGGTATTAATGCCGGTGCGCTATTGCCACGAACTGGTTGTCTTGCGCTCTGTCTTAACGCTTCTTGGTTCAAGACGATCCATTCAGACAGCGCTAATTCAGTAACGTAGCGTGCTTGTTGGTCTTGGCTGTAGTCGCTAAGCGGTTTCCACACTACTGTATAAATAATGGTGGCTGCGATGAGTGCGGCTAAGATCTTTATGATCAGTCGATCTGTCGGCGATTTCGTTACATACCATTGGCCTATNCTGCCTTGCTGCAACTGNGCGATCAGNTTTTGTACGGTACTCATTTTATGTACTTCGCTCGCAGTCGTGCACTGATGCCGCCGTCTATTGATCCCGCGCTGACCACTTCTATATCGACACCCCGGCTTTTTAGTTCGGTCTGAATCTGATCTACCTGATCGTAGCCTTTGAGCTCCATTTCAATGGTCATTTCCTCTTTATCTTGTAGATAGGACAGTGACTGAACGCTGCCCTTGGTACCGAATATTGGCGCGGTGTCGCCAAGCAACTGAACAAAACTCATGGTTCTGACGCTAACCTGCTGCCCTTGGCTTCTTAGCTTGCCCTCGAATCGACGNCGGAGCTGTGCCGCAGTTATGGGCACCGAGTCTTGGGGAAATAGCTCCACGTAGCGGTTTCTGTTATCCGCGGCCAATTGTTCTGCCTGATAGGACGACCACATGCCTTGGANGCCGAGTCCTGCGATGTAAANGACCACCCAGACCGCAGCCAGCTTTGCCAGCATGGTGAGGTCTTTCCTGCTGCCTGTTTTCTTATTTGCNACCGCATAGGGNCCNTGAAATAGGTTGATCGGCTTATGTTTGGCNTANCGCTCAAGCAGGAATGTAGCGACATTATNGTGTTGCTCTACTGCAACTTCGNCGTCTAACTGACTGCGCTCTAGGTCGGACAGTTCCTCGCCNACTGTGANCAATNGAGTGACGGATAGATCTTCCAGCAGCCCAATNAGCTCNTCTCGCTCTACNGTCGCACTTGATTGCTCATATACCGCGGTGNCCTGATGGTCANNCAGAAATACGGTGCAGTCTTCGGTTGCGGATGCTAACTGAGCTTCNCTGACCAGNACATCAGCGGCAATATCGTACGNGGCTAACCAGTCTCGCCAACCGGCCATTTGCGCATGGTCAATAAGCGCACAATGGATGGTCTGCCCCGCCTTTATGGCTCCGGGGACGATATGCATGTCCTCGATGTCTGCAGCGACATACTCTTCTAATGCGTAAGGTAACGCTTGGCGTATTTGGTTACTGTTGCGACCTGGCACCTGACACGACAGCTGCAATACCTGCTCGGTAGGAATAACCACAACGATATCGGCNCTTGCCAGCACCTCGCCTTCTAACGAATCTAAATGCTGACCCAGCGTTCGCCCTGTTGCCTGACCCTGAGCGACGATCTGGTCTTGGCGCGCTANCACCCACNGCAACGCATAATCGGCTTCCGAATTAGCGCCTGGGGCAANATCCACATTCTGCTGGTCNGCCGCATTGCCTAAAATTTTAAGTAGTAGCGTTGTCATTACTCGGCTTCCGTGGAGGCCTCTATGGTTAATGATGAGCGGAATAGTTTAGCAAAGTCTCGCTGCAACACGGTGACTCGTCCATCGGTTTTATTCCGCGCCAAATGGGAATACATAGTTACAGAGCCCTCTCCCACAACTGCTTGCACATGCAGGCCGAAATGATCGCTGCTGACCGTAAGATCATCGGCGACAGCCGAAAATTCCGGATGATCGCGTACAAAATCGGTAACGCTAGTGTAGGCGCGTTNNGTCATGGTAATGGCTTCAGCACTGCCNACGCCAATGCCGTCATCTAAAGTCGCCAGGGTTAATGTGTTGGCGGTATTCACATTTATCTTGTTATCAGCGAATGGCAATAAACAGACAAATGGCAGCAACTCCTTTACTTGTTCGGGCTTTGCAATATCCAGTAGGTACAGTTCAGAAACATGGAAAATTTTGCTATTCGGTGTTCGATATGGCGGGTACTTGCCGAGATAGCTATTGTCCTCAGCNCCAAATCCCTGAACTTTGCTGTCCCGATCAACCCAGTCGCGGGCGTTGTCGGCTAAAGCCTCGTCGATCTGCAACTCTCTAAGCATGCGCTTCAGGCGTTTCAGGGTGCGCTTTAAAACCACCTCGTCGTTAGAGGCTAAGGCATTCAAATTTAAACACCCATTTAGGTCTCGAACCTGGGTTTCCATATAGCCGATATCATCCAACTCAAAGGGTGGAAGTTGTTTAGCCCAAGGCTCTCCCAAGTGATCGATCTTAGGATCTGAACTCTGATGGTCCTCGAACAGTACCTGCCGAGCTAACGCCTCNGCACCGTAGGCGTACTGTAACGCTTGNTTTTGCTCAAAAGTCGCGCGGTGATGGTGCACNACAAGGTTGTGGTCNTCGAGCAGGCGCGTGGTGATCGCTACCAATACCGCCACAACCAGCAGCACACTAATCAGNGCAATACCCTGCTGTTTNACTTCAGCTNTTGGTGGCAAACGCTTATACACTGGGCACCTGCCAGATCCGCTCAATCATTCCGTAGGGCGCGATTTCCGCCCGGACTAGAATCGCCGCCAGATACAATGCCTCACCCTCTTCTGTTACCACATTAGCTTCAGGGTCCAATGGCCACTGCCTGTGCTCATTACCTAGCTGATCAACGGCAAAGAATTCGATCGCCTCCACGTTTTCCAACAGGGTTTGATAAGCCGGTTCTGCGTCGTAACTGCGGTCGAGAGTCAGCCAATAACCGCGGATAATCTTTTCATCCTGCCAGCGATAACCAACCCGCTGTACTTCTGAGCGTGGCTGTCTAAGGGGGTTCCGCCAGCCTACACGGGAGAACTCGATCGCACCCTGATCGCTGACCACAAGGGCCGGCAGTTCCTCGCCTTGGGCGTCTCTAATTTTGCGGCGGCTCAGTTGTACGATATCTCGCTGCAGCACCCGCATGGCGCGGTGGATTTCAGCCAACCTCTGACCGCGGTCTTGGAGATTATTTTGATTGTCTATGCTTTGGGAAAGCAGGCGTGTGCTAAGCAGACCCACAACCGCGAACACCAACAGTGCGACTAGTATCTCTACCAGGGTAAAGCCCAGTGTTTTGTTTGAGCTACGCATCTTTTTAGTTGCGACCTATAAACGCCGTCATATGCTCGAACGGGCCAATCTTTTCCCCATCCTGTAGCTCGAAAACATCTACCTCTACCCGGTGCAGCATGGGGGTGTCAGTTTTTGAAATCTTCCGCTCCACTAACCACTGACGATTTGCCATATACAAACGATTAGTTTTGCGACTCTCTGTGATCGGCTTGCCAATTTCTTGCCGCTGCGCCAAGCGCAAGCGTGTCAATTCGTTCGCGGCCACCCAATTAGCTATGGTTCTGCGCTCGAGGGCGTACATCTGGTTAGCGACACCGCCTGTGGCGGTAGCTACAGTAGTGCCGACGACGCCAATAATGACCACCGCCAAAAGCATTTCTATTAAGGTGAAACCGCGCATCTGTTAGCGCTCCTTAAGCTCGGCGCGCACGCGGGAAAAACCGTCGCTTTCCAATAACCATACTCTAGACGGATCACCGATGGGATGAAGGGTCAGTTCGAACGGTGTTACTTCGCCGCTGGAGAAGAAAATGATATCGGGCAAGACCTCGTCTTCGGCGCCCATTTGGCCTTCGTATTCCTCAACTTCAGCGGCCATTTGCACCTCGCTCGCGAAGGCCTCGGCATTAAACGGGCGCAGCGCATAAGGTGCCCAAGATTGATTCAACTCATCGAATTCGGCGAATTCATACTCACCCTCGGCAATGTAGAGGCCCCACTCTTTATTGCGCTGTAATGCCCGATCTCGGGCTAACTCGATGCGCTGGGCCATGCGGTGTGCGAACCCTTCCATTGCTTGGTTGCGGCCGCTGCCAATAAATGAGGTGCCGATCATGCCAGCCAATATTGCAACAATGGCAACCACAACAAGTAGCTCGATCAGGGTAAACCCTACTGGTCGCTTGGCTGTTTGTCGTCGGTTCATAACCGAAGGGGAGCGGCCAACCTCTTACAGGTCCCTCAGTCGGATAT
>NZEI01000082.1 GCA_002690405.1 Gammaproteobacteria bacterium | reverse complement strand
GCCGCTGTCTACTGTCATGGTGCCCGTTACCGATGTAATTGCAGCAATGCGCTGGCTGAGTCGGCAGGCGAGTAGATAACTCATCATGCCGCCATTTGACATGCCGATAGCGTAGATTCGATCTGTATCGATATTCCGTGTCTCTTCAAGCTGGTCGAGGAGCGTCTCGACGAACCCAATATCGTCTGTGCCACTTTTGTTGTCGGTACCGCCAGAGTTCCAGTGGGTCTCACCAGTGGATGCTAATACGGTGCCCTGAGGGTAGACCACGATAAATTTTTCTGACTCTGCCAGGGGCTGCAGTCCCGTGTAGCGCAAATTGGTGCTGGCGGTACTCGTGTAGCCATGAAAACTCAAAACCACTGGCAAAGGTGTTGATTCGGCGTCTGCTTCGGGCGCGTGAACAAAATACTCTCGTTNGGTANTAGCGTGATGTAGGGTGCAGGACTCGGTATTAATGATGCTTTGGCCGAACGAATTAGATCCTGAGAATGCGCTGCAGCTGNTATTGGAAGTAGTGGTGCTGTCAGAGGTTGTATTACTACTGTCTGTATTGGAAGTTGTGGTGCTNTCAGAAGTCGTATTGCTGCTGTCTGTATTGGAAGTTGCCCCAACAGACTGTGTTAGTTGTGCCGATTGGCCCGACGAGCNGCCGCAGCCGGCGAGCAGGATTCCTAAACTAACAACGACTCCAAATTTCTTAGCGATGACTTGGAATGTGTACTCTTTGTTTGGCAGTTGATTCAATCTGTATGGCACCATCGCGTAAAAGCCCCGTACCCATAGTAATTTGTCGAAACCAGTATGAAGCTGGTTAGCAGATTGNTACAGACTAGCNGCAACTAGACATTCAGCTCTTTTGGGCGCAGGTTTATGCCATCTNGACCCTGNGGTTCAGATGCNGAATATATTTNTATTAGATNGGGGTAGTTCGCCACAGCCCGTGCGAGTGGGCTTTCGTTTAACTCACCCCAAACAGCCGACCNTACGGACNGCTNTTGGANNAACTCAATAGTCGACTGTTTNACGCAATAGATAGGAATTGAAATGATCGCAGCCACAAAATCTCTAAAGGACTTNGNTAGACCCTTATTTCTGGTCTCAGCTTTGCTGCTNCTCGGTGGCTGCNCNGATANCTCGAATGANCAAANCCAGNNAGNNACANCNCCAAAGGTNGCNNTGATNATGAANTCNNTNGCCAANGANTTTTTTGTCAACATGCAGCGTTCGGCAGAAGCCCACCANGCTCAGCAGCCNGAGGTCTATACACTGGTTGCCAATGGCATNAAGAACGAGAGCGANTTAGCGCAGCAAGTTGCGCTTGTTGATCAGATGATTGCTCGGGGCGTTGANGCCATCGTTATTGCTCCNGCNGATTCCCGAGCATTAGTTCCGGCTCTCGTCAGAGCTCTGCAAGCCGGTATTCATGTTGTGAATATAGACAATCGCTTGGCGGCGGAAGTTTTGGCTGAGTACGATGCGCAGATTCCCTATATTGGGCCGAGCAATCGNGAAGGTGCGCGACTTGTCGCCGACTACGTTTTAGCCAAGCACGAACCCGCAAGTGAGGTGTTTATCTTGGAGGGCATTCCCACTGCGGCCAATGCGAAACAGCGCAAGGCTGGATTTGCAGANGCGATTGCGGCTGCGGGTATGACCTTAGTTGANAGTCAAAGTGCAGCCTGGGACCAAACTCAGGCCGCCCAAGTTACGGCTGCGGTGCTGAATCGATACCCAAATTTGCGCATCATTCTTGCGGCTAACGACAATATGGCCCTAGGCGCNGCCAGTGCGGTGAATCTTGCCGANCGTACTGATGTCAGTATTGGCGGTTTCGACAATATTAGCGCTGTGCATCCGCTTATGCGCGAAGGTCGAATCGAGGCCACAGTGGAACAATACGGTTCTCAGTTCGCGATTTTCGGCATCGAGTTCGCATTAGAAATGATCGCGGGTAATGCGCAAATGACCGACCGCACCACCGCAGTGAAGTTGGTAACGCCAGCGGATTTGGATCAGTAGTGTGGNTCTGCAGATCCGCAATCTCTGTAAAGACTATGCGACACNGGTATTGCGCAATCTGGACCTGCAGNTCGCTGCGGGGGAAATTCATGGCGTTGTCGGCGAAAATGGCGCGGGCAAGTCGACCCTGCTAAACATTCTCAGCGGCTTAACGTTGCCGGGGGCGGGCACNATTGTTCTCGACGGTGAACCACTGCTGACGAAGAATCCACANGCNGCGCACCGCGCTGGCATATCTCTNTGCAGTCAGGAACTCAGCCTGATTGATAANTTAAGTGTGGCGGAAAATATTAGTTTGCGGGCGTTACCTGGGCGCTTGGCTTTAGACAAGGCAGCGTTAGCGGCGCGATGTCGTGCGCTCTTAAGTGAATTCCAACTGAATCTTGCACCGGGCACCTTGGTGAGTAGCCTTAACCTCGCCGAACGGCAAATAGTAGAGCTCGCTAAAGCCTTAAATGGTCAGGCGCGGTTACTGCTGCTCGATGAACCAACATCGGCGCTGAACGATCAGCAGGCTCAAGCACTGCATAGGGTTTTGCGCGAGCGGGCGAAGAGTGGCGCATCAGTACTGTATGTCTCCCATCGACTCAACGATGTATTGAACCTCTGTGATCATGTGTGGGTATTGCGTGATGGCGAGGTGGTGCACCACGCGCCCTCCAGTCAGCTAACAACTGCGCAATTGATCCGGTATATGTCAGGAGACGACGCATTAACTAAGCGGCACAAGGATGAGGGCAGAGGCCCCGGTCCGATTCATTTATCAGTGCGTAATCTGCTGACTGAAAAAATGCAGCAGCCTGTCTCTCTTGATTGTCACCGCGGTGAAATTTTTGGTCTTGCCGGATTAATGGGTGCGGGACGAACCGAATTGTTGGAGGCCATCTACGGCCTTGTTCCACGCTCCAGTGGTTCGGTGGTTCTTTGCCGCGAGGAAGAGCAAATAGCCCTATTGTCGGTTAANGCAGCCATCAAATCGGGTGTTGGTATGGTGCCGGAAAATCGCGCCAGTCACGGGATCTTCAAAGGGCTNGCGGTGGCATTNAATACCACTATCTCTGAATTAGGGCGTATCGCTACTCGACATTTGTTAAAACCCAAGCGCGAGACAGCGGCGGTGGAGAAATTAATTCAACGGCTGAATATNAAAAGCGAGGGCCTCGATCAGCCGATTGAAGCACTCAGCGGCGGCAATCAGCAGAAGGTTGTTCTGGCGCGGTGGTTGCATCGNAAATGTTCATTATTACTGCTCGACGAGCCTACTCGTGGTGTCGATATTGCGGCAAAGCTGGCAATTCATGACTTATTACGCGAGTTGCGCGATCAGGGTCTTTGTGTGGTTATCGCGTCATCGGAANTGCAAGAATTACTGGCCCTNTGTGACCGTATTGCGGTGATGTCCTCTGGNCAGTTGGTGCGCACCTTTGAGCGTGAGGAGTTCAATCAAGATGAAATCCTGGCTGCTGCATTCTCCACNCACAATGCCGAGCAGGTAGCCTGATATGTCCACTGTGCTGCTGCGCTGGTTAAACCAATATTTGGTGCTGATATCGCTGCTGGTAATTCTTGCAACCTTNGCNCTTGCCGCTGAAAACTTTTTATCATTTGCGACTTTCTCTGCGATCTTAAACCAATTGCCGGCGCTAACACTGGTCACGGTTGGTATGACCTTTGTACTTATTTGCGGCGGTATTGATCTCTCAGTGGGTTCGGTCCTTGCGTTGAGTTCAGCGGTAATCGGTATCAGTGTGGCGGCTGGACTCTCTATTCCTGTTGCTGCGCTCGCCGGTNTAACTGCNGGTGCTGTTGCTGGATTGGTCAATGGATTGCTGGGCAGCTATCTCCGGTTGCCGGTATTTATCGTTACCCTAGGCATGTTGGAGGCGGCGCGGGGTGCGGCATATCTAATTACCGATTCGCAAACCGTGTATATCGGCAGCGCCATCCAGGGAATAGTGCAGCCTATCCCTTGGCTGGGACTTACGCCGGCATTTTTATGCGCGCTCGCGGTCGTGGCTGGAGCACATTTTGTGCTTTCCTCGACGGTGTTTGGGCGCCACGTGATCGCTGTGGGTACGAACCCCGAGGCTGCGCGCATCTCCGGGATCGACCCCAAGCGAACATTGCTGATTGTATTGTGTTTATCCGGTGTTCTGGCTGGCTTGGCTGGTTTGATGAATGCCGCCTATTTGGGATCAACGGATCCAAATGCTGGATCTGGACTTGAGCTGGCCGCCATTGCTGCGGCGGTTATTGGTGGCACCAGCCTAATGGGCGGGCGAGGTTCGATCTTCAGCGCATTTATCGGCGTATTGATTATTGCGGTCTTGCAGAATGGACTGGCTCAAATTGGTGTATCTGAACCCTTCAAGCGAGTGGTTACTGGGGTCGTTATCGTATTGGCGGTGGTGTTGGACCGCTGGCGCGCTGACCGTTCGTTTTAGCGCGGGTGCATAAACGCGAAATTTGGTAGCGTTTACTGTTAGGGAATCAACGGGGAGGATAGGCATATGCAAAACCATAGTGCAAAAACGCTAGTGGCCAGCTTAGTGGTGGCGATCGGTTGTTGGTCGTTTAGTGCTCAAGCTGACGACATAACAATTTCTCGAGCGGACTATCAGCAAAAGATGCAGGGGTTTTGGTTGGGCCAAACCATCGCCAATTGGACCGGTATCGTTACCGAAATGGACAAAATTGGTGGTCCAGGGGTCACAGGCGAGTTCTACACTCGAGACGATTGGGGCACAAAAGATCTACCGAACAGTTGGGGTTCCACTTTTCCGAGATTGTCATTGACCATTGATTGGGTATATCGCGGACCCAATGAAATCTGGGGTTCGGATGACGATACTGATATTGAGTACATCTACCAGCATCTCCTGGCGACTCATCAAACGTCTATGCTGACGGGGGAGCAGATTCGTGATGGCTGGCTAGCCCATATATATGATGAGCGCAATTCGCCGCTCAAAAATGCGGCAGGTCAGGGCGAAAATTTCTTATGGGTGTCAAATCAGCGCGCCCACGACCTCATGTTGGAAGGGGTGGTGCCGCCCGCGACCAGCGACCCAAAGCTCAACGAACACTACGACATGATCGATGCCCAGCTGACCACTGAAATCTTTGGTCTATATGCGCCCGGTAGGCCTGACGTGGCGTTGAAGATGGCCTATCTGCCAATACGCACGACCGCGCGGGCGGAGGCTGCACTGGCGTCGGAATTTTATGTGGTAATGCATGCGCTGGCGTCGGTGGTTGATCCGCAGCTTTCGCGGCAACAACAGCTGGCGTGGATGTCCGAGCAGGCTCGAACCTATCTTCCCGATGAGTCGGTATCCGCGCGCATGTACGATTTCGTGAAAAGCCGGTATCAGGCCGGTATTCCTTGGGAACAGGCCAGAGATGAGGTCTACCAGCGCTACCAAGTAGAGGAACAAGACGGTTATGACATTACCTCTCGTAATATGGACTGCAACGGCTGTTTCTCTGCCAGCATTAACTTTGCCGCCAGTTTAGTAAGTCTCTTTTTTGGCGAGGGCGATTGGCAGGAAACAGTTAAAATCGCTGTTTTGGCGGGTTGGGATTCTGATAATCCCGCAGCAACTTGGGGTGGTCTGTTGGGATTTATGGAAGGCCAAGCAGGGATAGAGCGCATCTTCGGCCGTAAATTTTCCGGACGTTACAATATTCATCGTACTCGAACTGGTTTTCCCGTAGCCAATGGTGTCGATAATTTTGTTGATATGTCAGCAATGGGTTTACAGATTATTGATCGTGCGGTTGTTGAGGAAATGAGCGGGCGTATTGCCGGTGACGCTTGGGTCATTCCTGCGCAGGCGCAGTAGGAACCGTCGCACTGCGCAAAAAAGCACGTATGTGTGCGCTTAGGTTTGGTCTAAGGCAATCACGGTTGCCCTAGCACTGGCATTGCACTTATCTTGGAAGCACTAGCGAGAGGAGCATGTTATGCAGCAACGATTACTTGGGCAGGCAAAAACCCCGGTATCAGCCTTGGGTTATGGCGCCATGTCATTCAGTGACTTTTATGGCCCCACCGATGATGACAAGTCTTATGCCATTCTCGATCGCTGTTTAGACTTGGGTATTACCCATATCGATACCTCGAATGTTTATGGGCTGGGTCGGTCGGAGCAACGCATTGGAGCTTATCTGGCGAAGCAAGGTAAGCAGGCACAGGACTTTTTTACCATTGCAACCAAGGCTGGCATCGCCAGCAAAGAGGATGGCACCCGATATTTTGACAATAGTCTGGCGCACCTTGAGTCCGAACTGGATAAGTCCCTGCAGCGGTTGGGCGTTGAGCAAGTTGAATTACTCTACGTGCACCGCCGGGATGCCAGCGTGCCCATCGAAGAAGTGGCCGAATCTTTGGCGACGCTGGTGAGAAAAGGTAAGACACGCCAAATCGGTTTTTCTGAGATTGCTCCAACGTCGTTGGAAATTGCGAATGAAATTCATCCGGTGGCGGCGGTTCAGTCTGAGTATTCTCTGGCGACGCGCTCTCCAGAAATGGGATTGGTGCAAAAAACTGCCCAGCTTGATGCCGCGCTGGTGGCATTTAGCCCGATTGGTCGGTCTCTGTTAACGGATCACCCATTATCTTTTGCGGCCTGCCAAAACCTAACCTTTATGAAAATCAATCCGCGCTTTCAGCAAGACACCTATCCGCGGAATATTCAGGCGTCCAGTGGTTTTCGGGCGCTGGCTGCGGAAATGGGTATCTCCACCTCGGGTCTGGCAATCGCCTGGTTGCTCGCTCAAGGCGACCACGTATTGCCTATCCCCGGTACCCGTTCTGTAGAGCACCTCAATGAGTTGGCTGCGGGCGTTGACTTGGTGTTAAGCGCAACAGATCTGGCGGCGATAGAGGCTGTGCTGCCAATTGGCTGGTGTCATGGTGATCGCTATGCTCACGGTCAATGGAAAGGCCCAGAAAAATACTGTTGAGTGCGGCAAATTTATCTCGCGAACCTAAAACACCAGAGGACGGAGCAACAACAATGGAACTCGTAAGCAGATCGGATGATTCAGGTATTGCCATTCTCAGCCTCAACAGGCCCGATATGCTGAATGCGCTCAGTCCTAGTTTATTTAATGAGCTCCGAGCCCATATCGACGCCATTGCAGAGCAAACCGAAGCCGTGGGTTGTGTCATCTTGCGTGGTGAAGGGCGGTCCTTTTCTGCAGGTAACGACCTCAAAGCGATTCAGGCGGGTGAAAAACCGCCGTCCGCGCACTTTCAGGCGGAAACACTTGATGCGATAGAGCGTTTGCCGCAACCGGTGATAGCTGCAGTGCAAGGTCACTGCTACACCGGTGCACTGGAACTGGCTATTGCCTGTGATTTGTTGATTGCCGCAGACAATGCGCGTTTTTGCGATACCCATGGTAAGTGGGGAATGTCGCCCACTTGGGGTATGAGTCAGCGCTTGCCCAGACGCGTGGGCCTGCTGGCTGCCAAAGAAATGATGTTTTCTGGCCGGGTGATTGGTGGAGAGGAAGCGGTTGCCATGGGTTTAGCAAATCGCTGTGTTGCCGAAGAGGAGTTATTGCAGGAGGCAATTGCTATGGCGAAGAGCTTCTTGGGCAATTCTTGGTTCACTTTGCGTGCCGATAAAATGCTCATTAACGGCGGGCTGGATAATACACTACAGGAGGGGCTTGCCTGGGAACGCAAAAATAGTCCCGGTCGCGGCCCTGATATGGAAGAACGGTTACGCGAGTTCGCTAAGAAATAGCCGTGCAGGTGCATGTGGATGGGATCTTTTGATGATCGCCATTTACCAAATTAATTGTCTTAGGCCTGCATTTGACTGATACATTGGGGAAGGGAAAAAAGGGGGATACATGTCGATAAAGATAGATCCAGTAAGTGGATTAAAGGTTTTCAACACCCGTGCTGCAAAGGCGTCGGAAAAAATTACTGGTAAGGGTTATTCGACCATTACTGATGAGGCGCTTAAAACCTTACCCCCAGAGCCGGTTGGCGCGGTATTCGACGCAGAAGAACAGGCAAAGTATAAGGCCTTCAAAGAAGCGCGCGCTGGGGCTGCTGACTATATAGAGATGAAGGGCGAGTTTAGCCGCTACCTAGAAGATGTTTATTCAGCCGATCCAGTGCCCCGTGAAGCGTTAACTGATGAATGCGATGTGCTCGTTGTTGGCGCCGGATTTGCTGGGCTATTGCTCTGGCACAAGCTGCGTGCAGCAGGTTTTGAAAATGTACGCTTTTGCGAAAAAGGTGGGGATGTGGGCGGCACCTGGTATTGGAATCGCTACCCTGGTATTGCTTGTGACGTAGAGTCGTACAGTTACCTACCGCTGCTCGAGGAGATGGATTACATCCCGTCGATGAAATTTGCCGCGGGCTTCGAAATTATGGAGTACTGCCAGAAGATGGCAGAAAAGTTCGGTTTCTATGATAAGTGTCTGTTTCACACCACAGTGGAAAAAACTGAATGGGATGAAGCCAGCACGCGCTGGACTGTGCACACCGACCGTGGTGATGCCATGCGCGCCAAGTTTGTGGTTTTAGCCAATGGTATTCTGACAACGCCTAAGCTGGCGCGCATTGATGGTATGCAGTCATTTGCCGGCGACTCGTTCCATACCTCGCGCTGGGACTACAATATCGATCTAAAGGGCAAGCGGGTTGGCATTATCGGTACCGGTGCCACAGCCGTACAGGCCGTGCCGGAATTGGCCAAAATCGTTGAAGAACTGTATGTCTTTCAGCGCACACCATCGTCTATAGACGTGCGCGATCAACGCGAGACATCAGTAGAAGAATTCCGTGAATGGGCGAAAGAGCCTGGTTGGGCAAAGGCGCGACGTGCGCGGTTTGCAAAAATCTCTCAAGGCCGCACCGCTTTAAAAGCTAACGATGACTATCTGGCAGGTCGGGTCAATGATTTTCGTGAGCGCAAGCAACACTCAGAACAAATCAGCCCCGAAGAGTTGGTGCAGAAACAACTCGACAGTAATTTCCGCATCATGGAGCAAATTCGCGCTCGAGTGGACGCCATTGTCGAGGACCCGGCTACTGCAGCGGCGCTCAAGCCCTACTATCCCTATGGTTGTAAGCGCCCGACCTTCCATGACGAATACCTGCCAACCTTTAATTTGCCCCATGTGCACCTCGTTGACACAGCCCCTAAGGGGGTCAGTCAAATTAATGCGCAAGGCGTTGTGCATGACGGCAAAGAGTATCCGTTAGATGTGCTCATATATGCTACGGGTTTTCAGTGGATGGCGACTTCAACGTTCAATATGGTTGTGGGGCGTGAGGGTCGAACTCTGCGCGACAAGTGGCAGGAAGAAGGCACGAAAACGTTCTTAGGACTGCACAGTAAAGGTTTCCCCAATTTATTCCTGATTTCTGGACCTCAGGGTGGTGGCGGCAGTTTTAACTTTACCAACGCCATCGAAGAACATGGTGACTACGTGGTTTGGCTGCTTGAAACCATGCGCGATCAAGGCAACGAGGTGGTTGATGTAGAGGCTGAACACGAAGATGCTTACGCCAAACATTGTCGCGATGCCGATCAGTTGACGCGCCCACTGCGCGACTGCATTACTTATTACAATGGCCATGGCGAAGCCGAGCCGGGAAGTCTGGCCTACTACGGTGGCGGTACCTGGCATAAATATCGAATCCGTGCGCAAGAGTCCTTAGAGCCGTATATTTTCGATTAATTAAGGAAATTTGCTGTTGTTGCAGGCGTTGATCGTGATCTGATGATGCGATCGACGTGNCNTGGCTATTGCAAAGCCTATCTTAAAAGCGCGGTGGGTCTAGGCTAGACTCAGCGANCAAATCCTCTAGTGCTAGGAAGAATAGGAGTGAGTGAATATGCGTTCAGCTCTAGTTATGGCGATCTGCTGTATTTTTCTGGCGGCTTGTGAGCAGCCGTCGATGAAGCAGGACACTGTGTTTACATACCCAGACACCGAGCAAGATCCTGTTGTGGATGTCTACTTCGGTACCGAAGTTACCGATCCCTATCGCTGGCTAGAGGATGATATGAGCGCCGCGACCGGTGCCTGGGTCGATGCGCAAAANGCCGTGACATTTGCTTACCTCGATACGCTGCCACAAAAACAGGCTTTTGCGAAAAGTTTGGCAAGGCTTTTGGATTATGAGCGTGAGAGCGCGCCGGTCGACGAAGGCAAGTACACCTACTTCCGGCGAAATTCTGGTTTGCAAAACCAAGCGGTCATCTATCGCCTCAATGCTGCGGGTGAAGAAAGCGTCTTTATTGATCCCAACACCCTGTCCGAGGACGGTACGACCTCTATTACTGCCTTGTCGTTTTCCAAGTCAGGTAATTTGGCGGCCTATCAAAAGAGTGAGGGCGGCGCGGATTGGCGCAGTGTCGAGGTTGTTGATACCGAATCCCTCGAAGTGATTGATCAAATTGATGACGTTAAATTCAGCGGTCTGGCGTGGCAGGGTGAGCAGGGGTTCTATTATTCCCGCTACGAATCTCCCGAGGGTAATGAACTCACGGCTAAAACAGACCACCATCGCCTGTACTTTCATGAATTGGGCACACCACAATCTGCTGATCGGGTAGTGTTTGGTGACGGCGTCGACGAAAAATACCGATACGTTTCTGGGTACGTTACCGAAGACGAGCAATTTCTGGTGGTCTATGCGAGTAATACCACGTCGGGAAATCGCTTGTTTGCAAAAGACCTAACCGACCCGGACTCAGAGCTAGTGACGATCGCAAGTGATGAAACTGCTGATGTGAGCATTGTTTTCAGCCAGGACGGAACTCTATTCGCAGAAACTAATCGATCCGCACCAAACAGTCGCTTGGTTAAATTTCAGTTAGATGCTCCCCAGCAGTGGCAGGATGTGATTGCCGAGACTGAGCACGTGTTAAACGTCTCAGCTGCGGGAGGGCAGTTTTTTGCTCAATATATGGTGGACGCCATCTCCCAAGTGAAGCAATTTTCTCTCGATGGCCAGTTGGTGCGCGAAATAGCCTTGCCGGGACCAGGGGATGCAGCGGGATTCAGCGGCAAGGCCAAAGATACGACGGTGTATTACAGCTTCGACAACTACAAAACTCCCAGCACCCTATTTAAGTTAGATATCGCGAGCGGTGAGTCGTCAATCTACCGCCCTTCAAAAGCGCCCTTTGACAGCGATGCCTACGTATCCGAACAGGTGTTCTATAAGTCGAAGGACGGCACTGAGGTGCCAATGATCATTACTCATCGTGCTGATCTTGACCCTGAGCAGGTGCACCCGACTATTTTGTACGGCTATGGCGGTTTCAATATAAGTCTCACGCCAAGTTTCTCCAGTGCGATGGCCGCCTGGCTTGAGGCAGGTGGCGTGTACGCCGTGCCAAATCTTCGCGGCGGCGGAGAATATGGCAAGGCCTGGCATGACGCGGGCACCCAGATGAATAAACAAAATGTGTTCGATGATTTTATCGCGGCTGCAGAATATCTAATTGCTAGTGGCATCACCGATGCCCAGCATTTAGCGGTGCGTGGTGGCAGTAATGGCGGCTTACTGGTGGGTGCTGTAATGACCCAGCGGCCAGATCTCATGGCGGTGGCATTACCCGCAGTAGGGGTGCTGGATATGCTGCGCTACCATACGTTTACTGCCGGCGCTGGCTGGGCTTACGACTATGGCACGGCCGAACAATCCAAGGCTATGTTTGATTATTTGTTGGGCTATTCACCGGTGCACAATGTCCGCGCGGGCACCGAGTATCCAGCGACCCTAGTTACCACAGGCGATCATGATGACCGAGTGGTGCCTGCCCATTCATTCAAGTTTGCAGCGCACTTACAGGCAAAGCAGGGCGGTGCAGCACCGGTGATGATTCGCATAGAGAAAGACGCAGGGCATGGCGCCGGCACACCAACAGAAAAAATTATTGACCAGTACGCTGATTTATTTGCCTTTGCGATGGCGAATATGGGACCGGATCTTTAGTTAGCGCTATCTACAGAGATGCAGGCAGGGCTGTCGTGGACCTGCCGTGGACATAGTGCAAAGACCGCGAGCACGTTTAGTTCAGCTTGGAAGATCCTTTGCAGCGGTTTGATAAGGCTGGCCAGATAGTTCAACTAAGCGGACGTTTAAATCTTTCAGCAATTCGACATACCCTGCGCTGGCCTTATAAAACTCATCCATCTTCGCATATATGATCTGCGGGTCCTCAAACAGCTCGTGGTCCTCAGAGAGTTGGCGCACGAGCGCCCGTTGACTCTCATCCAGACTGCTTAATTCCGAAGAAATACGAAAAACTCGACGACCCAAAACTACCAAAGAATTTTTNGCTTCGACTATTTGATCGGCTAACTCCGATGCTGATAAATCTGCCAACGGGCTTCCTTTCTTGCAAATGATAACTATTTGCATTTAGGATACTNCAGCCCGTGGAGGCTGAACAAGAATGTTAAAAACCAGGCTGCACGGTTTTTAGCGCACTTATGGTTGATCGTCCTGGAGGACCCGTGTCGCAACAATTCACTTTTCTGAATATTGATATGTCCCGCTGGACATTGATCTACGGGCTTTGGCTGATCGCTTGGGCGACAATAGTTTCCTTTAGTTCTGGCTCTACATCGATCACTTCTTGGATTCCGGCCATGCTTGGGGTGCCCATTCTGGTAATGGGCGTGCTGTGTATCGCGCTTCCGGCACGGCGGAAAGTGTGGATGCACATTGCCGTATTGTTTGGGCTGGTCGCNTGTTTAGGCGGTTTGGATTTTTTTCGCGCTGTCTTTTCCGGCGGCGATGCTTTTGCTAATCCGGCGGCCGGAGCCTCTAAATTAATGCTGCTGATGTCGGGCGGTTTATACGTGTTCATTTGTGTGCGCTCATTTATTTGGGCGCGAGCAAACCCTCCTGCGTGATCCGAANTGGTAAACCAGCTTACGTTTCACCACTTAAGTTATTCGTGAGATTTTAATGGCGATTCGTGTCAGATCTCTAGAGGTCATCAAAACCNGCGCCGTGAGTCCGCATTTGAAAAGAATAACGCTGTGCGGTGACGATNTGGCTGACTTTCCAATCGACGCAGAGAGCGGTTATGTAAAAGCCTTATTTCATCCCCAGGGGTTACCTGTTGTGGATGCTGACTCTGCAAAAGGCGCAGTTAAAAGGTCATACACGGTAAGGGCATTCAGAGCGGAGACGCGGGAACTGGATATTGACTTCGTATTGCATGGAGATTCCGGACCAGCATCTGCGTGGGCGACTTCTGCTGGGATGGGCGACACATTGGCCATTGCAGGACCCGGCCCAACGAAGCTTGCGGATGCAAAAGCGGATTGGTTTGCTTTCTTTGGCGATCTCAGTGCGCTTCCGGCGATTTCGGTAAATTTGCAACGCTTACCCGAAGACGCTTTGGGTTTTGCTTTTTTGGAGGTGCCCTCAGCGGATGACTGTATTGATTTAGTAAAACCAACGGGCATTCAGATCGAATGGATTGTTAATGCAAACCCTATGGCCCGTTCGGGGGAACTTTTTCAGCGTTTGCAGACCTTAGCGTGGCTGGACGGGGCGCCCTATATCTGGATTGCGGGTGAATTCGAATTAATGCGATCAGCGCGAAAAAAACTGAAGCTCTTGAAGTCTGAAGTTCAGGGTACGTATGTCAGTAGTTACTGGAAAGTTGGAGCAACACAGGAAGGGCTGCAAAAAGCTAAGGCGCTCGAGGAAGTTAAGACTAGGTTGGGTATGACCTAGCTCCGTGTTTTTAGTGGTTGTCGAAAATGTCGTTTAAAAGATGAAAGGAGGGTGTTTTGCCAAAGATTGACCCGGAGGTTAGAGCAGAAATAATCGAGCATATGAACAGCGACCATCCCGATGCTGTGCTGGCCTATCTGCACCATTTTGCTGGGATGCGAGAAGCAGAGTCTGCGCAGATCATTGACGTTGACGATACTNCAATGCTTATTGAGCGAGATCACGGCGATGGAGCAACCCCCAACAAAGATAACCTAGTCGAGGTCGCGCTGTCTGAGCCGATATCGAATATTAAGGANGCTGAAAGAGTCATGGTTATGATGTTCTTCGAAGCTAGGGCAGCTCTCGCTCCTCAAGAACCGTAGTTCCAGGACGTAACCGTATAATCGGTCACCTTGATATACACGGCGCCCTCGCTCACGGACTGAGGTAGGTCGTCTTCAGCCACACCCCGTTGTCTAGCTGCCAACTGGTGAAGTGACAATCTGTCCTTTGATTCTCGGACAATAGTTGCAGTGCCTCTAAGCAAGGCGCCTTTGATGTCGCTCATTGTTGAGCCGCTTTCAAGGCAAAGTGAGACCTTGGGGTTGCGTTCGATGTTGCGTACCTTTTGAGTCTGATCCTTGCAGCCGAGATAAATCGTTNNGCCGTCGCGAAAGTANCCCAAAGGCACGCTGTGGGGGAAACCATCGGCGCCAATGGTGCTTAAAGTNATCCAGCCCGGCTTGCTGTCGATGAATTGTTCTAGCTCGGTTTCGGTCATTGCTCTTTGCATAGATATTCCGTGTTAATCGCGTTGAAAAGTAGAATCTACACTTACAATTCTAAATACAAATCATTATCATTTGTATTAATAAACAGTGCAGTTTGTTGCATTGTCTAAGTGTCACTTGATTACCCATGAGGAGCAATTTAGATGAGATTCGCGTTCGGTCTAACTCTCACTTTCTCTAGCGGGCATGCACTTGCCCACGATGGTCCACTATTTTCCATGGCTCATGCTGATTTCTGGGGGATGTGGCTGATTGCCTTAGCAATTCTGCTGATGAGTGTCAGCGTTACGATTGCAGTACGTACAAAAACGCTCCCTCAACCGCCTGTAGACAAGGACGCGCTGGCTCTGAAGGTGATGGAGGATAAAGATCTGGGAGCTGCACATGCGGTCCGGAGTCTTGGCAATGCTTAAATTGAGGAGTGTAGCCGCGCACTGTGACATACCCTGCAAAATATACGATCCGGCTGTGGCGCAAGTGTCTGCTCTAAGCGTGGTTCGACTGATGGATATCATTGCAGAGGTAGGGACCCCAAACACACCGGATGAAAGTGCAAAACTCGCTCGGGTCGTGATGGAAAAAGAACAACAAGCCGGCATTGTGAAAACTGAGGTGGCTGTCATCTGGGGCGATTTCTTTAAAGCCCCACAGATAGAGGCGAATCCTGGAGTTCACGACTTGGTTCATCGGATCATGCAGGCAGGGTCTGCCTGTAAGCAGGGCATTGACCGAGCGGATGGCGAAAACTTGGTGACCCTGGTGAATGAGTTCGCTCAAATGTTCTGGCGCAGCAAAGGCCTTGAAACCCAAGTCGTGCTGGCGCCGTATCCTCCGGAATTGCCGGTTTGCCAGCCCGTATTAGAACGTGCCTGAAGTGTTTCGTGTTCACGGCACGAGCATGCTACCGACGCTGCGCCCGCAGGACCTAGTGTTGGTGTTAAAGAATTCACAATTGGCTGCTGGTGATGTCGTTGTAGCTGATGTGGCGCCAGTCGGGTTGGTAGTTAAGCGCTTACGCTTGTCTCAGGATGGCCAGGTGAGTCTGTATGGGGACAACCCGGATGCAACGTCTAGCGTCTGCGATCGGCCAATAAGCCCCGAAAGTATATTGGGCCGAGTTCTTTTGCGAATCCGCAGTCCTTTATCCGTCGGTTTTGTCTGAGTAATTTCAAACACGGAATAGTTTGAAGACGAATATAATGAAGGACCAAAAGGAGACCATTATGAAAATAATCACACGCTTGGCTTTAACCCTTGTAACAGTCATTTCCTCGCAGGCTGCATTTGCAGACGACTGTACTGTTGATGTTGAGGCGGGCGACGCCCTGAGCTTCAACACCACGAAAATTGAGATACCGGCTAGCTGCGCGAACGCAACCATAAACTTTAAGCACACTGGGAGATTGCCGGCAGCAGCGATGGGGCACAATTGGGTGCTGTCTAAAACTGCCGATCTGCAGCCGATCCAAAACGATGGCAACGTCGCCGGAGCCGCCGGCGGATATCTGAAAGCTGACGACCCGCGAGTCATTGCTGCTACAGCAATTATTGGTGGTGGTGAATCCACTAGCGTAACCTTTGCAACAGCCGGGCTAAACGCTGGAGAGGCTTACAGCTTCTTTTGTACTGTGATGAGTCACTCTGTAGTTATGAAAGGCACATTCGCTCTGAAGGGGTAACCGGCCCGAGGCCAATAACCTGCGCAACAACTCACGGGTAGTGCTGGGCAGGTCTGCCGCTTCGCGCAGCACCGGCGAGAACAGTGTGCGAATTGAATGCAGGATGGAATGGATCGATGAAAAGAACACAATGCGAGCCGGTGGCGATTAGGGTCGACGTACGATGGATCATGGCGCTCGCGCTGGTGTTTTGCAGCGCATTGTCCATGGCCGCCAGTGCCGGTGCTAACGAATCGCCTCAGCAGCAGGATACCAGGCGTTTTACTTATTCCTGGCAGTTCCACTCAGACAGTGAGTTAGCACCGCGTGGCGGTACCACCAGGGGTGCTGGGGTAACAAGAGCGCCGCAGCCGAATGCGGCGTGGCTAAGCCTTACCGAAGACGGTTTGAGTGCTTTCGAGCGCGACCGCCTGGCAATCTTGGCAATGGCTGGCGAGTATCAAGCGTCTTTCGATTTTATCGAAACCATTGGTTTTGAGGATGGCTACGTGCCCAAAGCGCCGTACCAGTCATGGGGCACTGAGTATATTTTCGTAGTTGAAGATCGCGGGTCATTCATAAGCCTTCAACACATCCTGGTCATGATCGTGCAAATGCCAGATGGCTCAATGTCGGAGCCCATGACAATGAAACACTGGCGCCAGGACTGGTCCTTTGAAGACACCGAAATGAATGTCTTCGTTGGCAATAACACCTGGGAGCCGAAATCCATTCCAGCGACCTCGGCTGCAGGTACATGGACTCAGGCGGTATATCAGGTAGACGATTCGCCGCGGTATGAGTCTTTCGGCAAGTGGGTGCATAAAGCAGGGACATCTTTTTGGCAGAGTGGTCAGACTCGGCGCCCGGTACCCAGGCGTGAAACCAGTGTACGAAAAGACTATGACTATTTGCTTGGTACTAACCGCCATACCATTACGCCAAGTGGTTGGACCCAAGAAGAGGACAACCTCAAGGTGCAGCTGTTGGAGAATGCAACGCAAGGTGGCGATCCAGAGGTGGTGCTGGCGCGCGAGGCGGGTCTCAATAGGTATGAGAAGATCGTTGATTTCGACTTTTCCCCAGCCAAGGCTTATTGGGCCAACACCCAACGGTTTTGGGATGCGATTAATGCTCGATGGCGACAAATACTCGGCGCCAACAAGGGCTATCGACTTGAGAAATATCAAGGTCAGTCATTTTTGATGAGTGTATTACTAGAGGGCGATCGTGTATCTCGCGCCGACGTGGCTGATGAGGAAATTGAGCAATTCGTTGACCAATTATTTCAGCGCTTTGTCAAAGTTGAAGGCCAGTAAAGCCCGCAGCACATTGCTCTGATTTATATCCCATGCCGGAGGGCTGCCGACGCTGGTATTAGCTGGCTAAAAACCGTTGCATATTAGCAACTGCCCGCGCCCCAATTTCGACTACAGACTCATCTGTCGTGCGTCGAATTACGCTAAAGCCGTCGAGCCGGGCGTCGACGAGCCATTGCATTAGCTCTTCATCCTGATTCCAGACAATACTATTCAGCGTATTGGCAAGGGTTACCCGAATAAAGTCTTCGTCTGTATCCGGATGTGGCACAACGTTGCATACCGCGTTTTTCTCGGCATCGTCTTTATAGGTCACCTCTGCATGAGCGATAAAGGCCGCACTGAATACCTGTTGGCAGAATCGTACTGTTTGTAAGGTGATGCGTTGATTTTGGAAAATGGCTTGCGCCGGGCGCTTTGCCAAACCGTCTGCAGAACAGTCGATGTATACGGTGTCTTCGGGTAATGCATATGTACCCTCGGTCAGCTCGAGGCCGTTTGCATGAATTCGCTCAACATGGCCCATACGAACAACGTTTTGGACTCGCTGTAGCTGGGTAAACTCCGCAGGTGTGACCGTTGCACAGCGGTACATTGATGGCCAGACCTCCGGATCCAAGCGCCACAGGATGCCGGCGGTATTGAGGCGTGCAAACATGTCCTCAGGTGTCGCAGACTCTGAGATTTCAGTCATCTGGCGTAAAAATGATTCCTGGCTTTTAAGCGCTAATTCACCGGGTTGGATGTTCGCCCGATTTAGAATCCAGCTGTCGCGGGGCCGCACCCAGTGAATCTTTTGCGGATCTACGTCATTGGCCAGCAGCCATAAAACCGCATCCATAGCGGTCTTACCGCCGCCGATGATCGTATAGACACGGTTAGGACCCGCAACCTGTGGCAGGGCATTGATGGGGACGCAGAGAGCACCTTCGTCAACCGCGTAATCTGGCTCCCGGGTAGCGGGCACATGCACCTGCATATAGCCGGCGTCGACGTACTGGTGAGCGGTGACGTCTATGGTTGCGCCAGTAACCAGAGATACTACTTCGCCCTGTGGACTAACCTCGCAGTTAGGAAAGTAGTGAACGCGGCCACTGGGTAAAAACTGTTCGCGCATGACGCGGTCATAGTAAGCGCAAACCTCACCTTTAGAGGCCAGTTCATAAAGGCCTTTGTTCCAGCCAACTTTGTCGATCAGGTCGTCGCCGAGTGCGCGCGAATTAACGCCGTAAAATGCGCTTGGTTGATGCAATCGAACAAACGGGTAAGCATCATTCCAATGACCGCCAGGGGCCGCGCGCCGATCCACAAGCGCGATGGTTTTGTCGCTCTCGTGCAAGATAACATCGGCGAAGGCCATACCCATGGCGCCAGCGCCACTGATCAAATAATCAACATGCAAGCTCATATGTCCTTCTATGTGGCGGTTTCGTAACTGGCAGTCTTGCTTAAATGAGAAATATTCGCAATACGGATGGCTCGATTAGCTTGGGCGGCGCCAGCGATTTTAGGGCGTTGATCATATGCCGGAGCTGATTGCTTGAGTGCTAGCATGTGGGCAGCGATTATTCTTAAACCACAGTCTGTGGGCATAATTGACAACGTACACCACCAACCCTAGTATAAGTTTCGTATAATAATAATGTCCTCGGGGGGGAGTTATGACTTACGCAGAACACCGACGCATTATTGACGTCGACTCGCACGTGATAGAGCTGGATGACTTTTTGCACAATGCCGCTCGGGCTGAGCATATTGACCTAGTACCGTCGATGTTCGAGCAGAAAGCTTTGCAGGTGACTCAAGCGGGTTTGGATCGGGGGCGCGAGTTGTTCGCTAAACGCCAAAGTGATCCTGCGGTTATGGCCAAATTTGAAGCTTCGTTGATGGACAACACCAAGAGTGTCTGGAATCGGCTTGGCGCTTTTGACGCTAAAGAGCGGTCGCATACGCTGGACTTGCTGGGCTTTGAGATGCAATGGGTATTGCCCACATATTCCTTCCATCAAATGATGCATGCGGCAATAGGCGATGCTTTAGCTGCATCTTCTATGACACTGAACAAAGCCATGGCTGACTTTTGTGCTAACGATGCACGGCTGCGGGCGGTAGGGTATTTGCCGCTAAACTTGGGGCCTGAGACGGCGCAGAAAATTATGCAGCAGGGGTTCGCTGACGGTTGCTATACGTTTATGGTGCCGACCAACGAACCGAATCCAGACAATCTATCGTTCACGCACCCGGACTTCGATCCGATCTGGGCAGGTTTTGCCGAGCGTCGCAGGCCTGTGGCTTTGCATGTCGCGGCCAATGGTAATTACAGTGCCGTTTCGCCGAGCTTTAAGAATAATGGTAAGGACCAAGCCGCGTTAGGCGGCGATGCGCCAGCGGGTGAGCTAAATCTGTTAAATATTGGCGCCAGCGCCGAGCTTTTTCTATCGGCGATGATTTTTGATGAAGTATTTGCTCGCCATCCTAATCTACGGGTGATCAGTATGGAGCATGCCGCTACGTGGTTGCCTTCATGGCTGCAGCAGTTGGATTTCACCGCAAACTTATTAAAACGCAAACGCACATTTGCCGAGGCGCCATCTGAGACAGCAAAGCGTCACCTCAAGGTGTCGCCATTCGCTGGTGAGCCGGTAGGCTGGATTATCGAGAATGTTGGCCCAGATATGCTGGTATTCGCTTCAGATTACCCCCACCCAGAGGGTACGGGTAACCCAATTGCGAAGTTTGAACGCACTATGGAGAACTGTGACCAAGCCACTATGGATAAGTTCTACCACGGCAATATGCTCGAGGTTATGAGCGTCGCCTAACGTTCGGTGTGGAGTGCTTGGCTGTGAGTGCAATAGTTTGCTTACAGCCCAAGCACCGCCTTAGCAATAACATTGCGTTGAATCTCATTAGAGCCTCCATAAATGGAGGAAGCGCGACCAAAATTCATATCGGATACCGCGCTGGGGCTTAGAATCTGGGTCTGTGCGTACTAAGGTAAAAATCCAATCGGCTTTGTGGGCATTAGTAGTCCAAA
>NZEI01000081.1 GCA_002690405.1 Gammaproteobacteria bacterium | reverse complement strand
CCCTAAGCTCTTGTGCCTATGGGCATGCAGCCGTTAGCAAGAAACCGGGGCTTCACCCTTGTGGAGTTATTGTTGGTCTTGTCCATCGTTTTAATGCTCGGCGGATTCCCTCTGCATGGCGTAACAAGACAGTCGCAAAATCACTATATGGACAGCCTGCAAGGCACGTTCATGACCCTACTGCTGAACGCTCGCAACGCGGCGGTAATAAACCAGGTTGCTGTAATCGTCTGTCCTATCCGTACACAACGCCAAGATATGTCAGATCAACTGCGCTGTGGTAAGCGGAATAATTGGCATCACGGGGTCATGGCATTCACCGATCGCAACGGCAATCGCCTCTTGGATGCAGACGATAAAGTGGTCGCGGAACTTCCTGGCTTTGCTCATGCGACGATCCGCTGGCGCGCCTTTCGCAATCGCGCCTATCTCCGCTTCACCACCCAAGGAATCACGGATTGGCAGAATGGCCACTTTTTGTTCTGTAATAGTGACCCGCGACCACAACTCGCGCGCCGCATCACCTTAAATTACGCCGGTCGCCTATATAGCGCCCCAGACCGCGACCACGATGGAATACATGAGGATCCGGCAGGCACTGCCCTGCGGTGTGATTAACCGTCCAAACTAAGCGTTGTCGACACTCAGAATCGACACATCGAAAACGATGTCGTTACCGCTCAAGGGGTGATTGAAGTCAATTTTTACGGTATCTGCATATACGTCAGTGACAACCCCCGGCAACTCACCATCGGCTGCCTGAAAGGAAATCATCAGCCCCGGCTCAAGGGTTTGGTCTGGCCCAAAGTCAGTAAATCGGTCCTTTGGCATGACCTGCACATTCGACGGATTACGCTCACCAAAGGCTTCTGCAGCAGCAACGGTAATCTGTGCATCATCGCCTTCCTGCATACCCAAAAGCACCGCTTCGAATCCAGGCAATAAATTCCCATCGCCCAAGGTCAGGGTCGCCGGTTGGCTGCGCCGAGTCGTGTCAATTTCCTCCCCCGATGGCAATAACAGGGCGAAATGCAAAGTAATACGAGATCCCTCGCGTATCCGCGGCTTCGGTTCTGTCCCTGAGGAAACGATCAAATCAGACATCAAANAATTTCCTTATCTATGTTGTCAGCAGCCAATACCAACGGGCTAGTAATGCATCGCTATTTAACCGCACGGCGTCGATCCGCACGGTCTTGGCGAAATTCCTGTAGCAGCAAAATGCCCCACAAAACCACTCCGCAGAAGAGCGCTGAGTCAGCCACATTAAAAGCCGGAAAAATATGCTGCTGATAGTGCACTAGCACGAAGTCNACAACGTGCCCGTGGAGTATGCGATCAATCACGTTACCCACCGCACCGCCTAAAATCAGCCCATAAACCCACCCAAGATTACGNTCACGATCACTCAAGCGCGCTATTTCCCAAACGACATAAACCGAAAAAACCAGCGCCAACACGATGAAAAACCATCTTTGCCAGCCTCCTGCCGAGGCCAAAAACGAAAATGCGGCGCCTTCGTTGTGCCAGCGTACCCAAGCAAAAAATGGCAACACTTGAATACGCTCACCATGCACCAATAGCGACGTCACCCAGGCTTTGGTGGCTTGGTCTATTCCCGCGATCAGTACAGCTAGAGGTATCCAACGCAGCAAATTACTCTGCATACGCGCTTTCGAGACTTTGTCCTGTTGCGGCGATTGGTCGCTCATAAGCTCTGATGTCCAAGGATCAAATAGATTCGGCAAACCAGCGACGCGCATCGAGCAAATCCGCATCGATCTGTTGCTTCAATAACTCCACCGATGCGAAGGCTTGTTCGTCACGCAATTTATGCTTGAAGGTCACACGAATGCGGCGCCCGTATAGGTCGCCAGAAAAATCAAATACATGAACCTCTAACAGTGGCTCTTTGCCGTCCACGGTGGGCCGTACGCCAATGTTGGCGATGCCTTCAAGAGCGCGTCCGTCCTCAGCCACGCCATCCACGGTGACGCAATAGACCCCTTCCAGGGCTGCTCTATACCGTTGCAGCTTCACATTCGCCGTTGGCACGCCTAGCTGTCGCCCNAACTGACGGCCGTAGACTACTCGACCCATAATGAAATATTCGTGACCTAACAATTCNGCAGCTTTACCGAAGTCTCCAGCGGACAGCGTAGAGCGCACTAGGGTACTGCTGACACGATCCCCACCCTGCAGCACGGTATCGACTGAAATGACCTCGTAGCCCAAGCGCGCGCCGGTATTTTGCAACAGTTGAAAGTCGCCCTTACGCTCATGACCAAAACGGAAATCGTCACCGATGACCACATAACGGGCATCTACCAAATCGGTCAAAAATTCCTCGGCNAACCACTCTGCCGGAATCTGCGAAGTCTGATCGTTAAAGGGCATACACAACAACCGGTCCAAACCGGTGCGCTCAAGCAAATGCACTTTTTCTCTAAAACGCGTTAGTCGCGCCGGCAGCATAGCACCGGCGAAAAACTCTCGAGGCTGCGGCTCAAAAGTCATAAGCATGGTCGGCAATTGCAATCGCTGGGACTGGGAGCGTAGATGCTCAATCAAGCGCTGGTGACCACGGTGTACCCCATCGAAGTTGCCGATGGTCAATACACAGCCCTTGTGATGAGGCCGCAGATTGTGCAATCCAGAGATTATTTCCATACGCCCAGTATAGGCGTATTTAGACGTTGGGAGGCGAAGGATTCATTACAAAGTCGCTCCATGATTGCGCAAATGATGGGGGCGCAGCCCAAACAAAAATAGTGCGACTGCATAGCCCATCAGGCCTGCCAAGACGATCAGCGCGAGCCAACCTACCCGCGCCAGCGGCAACATGGTTAACCACTCGGTATCCGGAGGCGAGAAATACCATAGCCCCACCGCCAATAACATCGAACAAAACAACGCTCGTAGCGACCAAACAAATAACTGCCCGCCCATCTGATAGCGGCCTTTAGCAGCAAGCCCATAAAATAACAGCAGAGCCTGGGTCCAAGCGGATAGGGCCGTGGCTAGGGCAAGACCCACGTGGCCCATCCAACTGAAGGTTGCAAGACTGGCAACAAGGTTCACGGCAACCGCGATAACGGCATAACGAAAGGGTGTGCGCGTATCTTGATTGGCGAAAAAAGCAGGCTGCAAAACTTTAACTAAAACAAATCCTGGCAACGCCAGAGCAAACATCTCTAGTGCGGCAGCGGCCATAACCACATCGTGTGCCGTCATAGCACCACCAAAACTCGCAAACATGACCGCCACCAACGGCTCCGCGAGCAACCACAAGGCTACAGCCGCAGGCAAAGCCAACATAAGACCTAGGTGCAATCCCCAATCTAGGGTCGCGTTAAAACGCTGCTGGTCATTCCGCGCTACCATACTTGAGAGGTGGGGTAGGATTACTGTTCCCAAGGCTACTGCTACTAATCCTACCGGCAACTCAAGCAGTCGATCTGCGTAGTACAGCCAAGCAATACTGCCGGACACCAGTGTGGAAGCCAGAATCGTATTCACCAACGCATTGATTTGCGCGACTGACGCGGCAAATACTGCCGGTAACAGCAGCTGGCCAACCTGCCGAACGCCTTCCTGCTTGGTATTCAAATTCGGCCGTGGTAGCAGTCCGAGGCGACCGAGGGTCGGTAATTGCACGAGTAACTGCACAATACCGGCGACCATCACACCCCAGGCAACAATAACAACTGGCTGGGCATCTACCCAGCCAAAAATTGCCACCATAGCTGCCAGCATCAAACATATATTCAGTAATACCGGTGTTACCGCTGGCAACGCAAAATAGCCATGGGCATTAAGTAATGCTGCCGCATAGGCGGTCAGAGAAATCAGCCCAAGATAGGGAAAGGTAATGCGTACCAGTTCACTGGTTTGCTGATAGACGTCCGGCTGATCGAGGAACCCTGGAGCAAATAACGCGGTCAGTGCCGGGGCAAACAGCACTCCAGCGCAGACAAAGAGTGCCAAGGCCGTCGCGAACAAGCCTGATAACGAAGCAATAAAACTTAACAATTGAGCCTGGCCTGCGGCTTTGTACTGCATTAGCACCGGCACAAAGGCTTGATTAAAGGCGCCCTCGGCAAACAATCGGCGAAAGAAATTAGGAATGCGGAAGGCAACAAAAAACATGTCCGCAATCTGCGAGGCTCCGAACAAATACGACAGCACCACATCTCGGGCTAGGCCACTGATACGCGACAACATTGTCATACTGGCGACAACACTGCCCTGACGCGCCATATTATTGGTCGCTGATGCGGTATCTTCGGTATTCGGTGATTTCATGTTTTTATCTCGAGACCGACTATAAACTGCATACGTCGGTTGACATCCGTACACCCTAACGGCATATTGCCGCCTCATTTTTTTGCCGCTTCAGGAGATCTCCTTGGCTAACAGTCCGCAAGCAAAGAAACGCGCCCGTCAGTCCGAAAAACGTCGCGCGCATAACGCTAGCCAGCGCTCCACCGTGCGCACCTACATTAAGCGAGTTCTTGGCGCGGTAGAAGCCAAAGATGCTGAGACCGCTGGTGGCGCCTTGGTTCAAGCATTGCCCATGATCGACAAAATGGTCACTAAGGGCATCATGCACAAAAACCAGGCTGCTCGTCATAAGTCTCGTCTTACCAAGAAAGTAAAAGCGCTCAGCAGCGCCGACTAGTCCGCCCTATAGCAGCACTAGGTTATCTGCGTGCATGAGCTCTGGCTCTGCGGCGTAGCCGATTGCAGTCATAAAGCTGTCGCTNCTAAGTCCCCGCAGCAGATTCACTTCAGTGCTGGCGTAGTTNATTAACCCCTGGGCGATCGCTTCGCCNTGGACNGTGACACAACGAACAACNTCGCCACGCANAAAATCACCCTGCACGTCCACCACACCAGCAGCCAATAAGCTGACTCCTCGCTTGCGCAGTGCAGTGGCCGCACCAAGATCCACAACAAGGTCACCTTTGGCGCGCAATTGGCCAGCAATCCAACGCTTGCGTGCCGTCATGGGTGTGAGCTCCGCCACCAACAACGTGCCCAGATCACTCTCCGCTAACAACTGCGGTAAAACGTCTGGTGTCTCGCCCGACGCGATCAGCGTATGCGCGCCTGAACGCGCAGCCAAACGTGCAGCGCGAATTTTAGTCACCATGCCACCACGCCCCAACGCTCCGACGCTGTCACCCGCGAGCGCAGATAACGCCGGATCCGTCGACGCCGCAGTTCGAACCCTTTCAGCGCCAGGGTGAGTGCGCGGATCCGCATCCATCAGGCCCTCTACATCGGTCAAAATAATGAGCAAATCTGCCTCAATCAGATTGGTTACTAAGGCCGCGAGGGTGTCATTATCGCCAAAGCGGATTTCATCCGTGGCCACGGTGTCATTTTCGTTTATCACGGGCACCACACCCAAAGAGAGCAACTCGTTCAGGGTTGCTCGGGCATTCAGATAACGTTGCCGGTCGGCCAGATCATCATGGGTGAGCATAATCATTGCGGTACCACACCCATGCTTACGCAGCGTGCTTTCATAACTCTGCACGAGTCCCATCTGACCCACTGATGCCGCTGCCTGCAACAGGTGAATCTGTTGCGGCCGTTCATTCCAGCCCAAGCGCAGACAGCCCGCCGCTACGGCGCCAGAAGAGACTAGGATGACCTGATATCCGGCTGCCGCAAGCTTGGCGATTTGGGTGGCGTAGGCCTCGATTTTGGCGACCTGTAGGCCATTGTCCGGCCCGGTAAGCAAGGAACTGCCCACTTTAACCACCACACGCTTACAACTCGCCAGCCGATCACGGGCTCCCGTCGTGGTTTCAATCGCGGACATANACCACCTCGGTCGCTTCAGGATCATCGAAATCATCACTCTCGTCTGCATGTTCCGTGACTGCAGNATCACCANGCCGCCGTTGCCGCATGCGTTCAGAGTGGGCCCAGACATCCGCACTGATCTGCTCTTCAAGCTCGGTCTGTGCGTCCGCAAAGTCTGGGTCCTCTGCTAGGCGCCGACTATGCTCCTGCAACGACAGCATAAGGTCCTGACAAAGCTCAGGTAACCCGATATCGGCCAGGGCCGAGACCGCATAAACCGGCCGCTCAGGGAACATTTGGGCAAACTCTTCGAGCATCAGATCTAAATCTTCCGTCTCCAGCTGATCGACCTTCGACAATGCCAGCCATATCGGCCGTCCCGACAGAGCCTCACTGTATTGCATTAGTTCAGCTTCGATCGCCAACGCATTTTCAAGAGGGTCGCTGGCATCTTCTGGTGCCACATCTACCAAATGCAATAACACCCGGGTACGTGATAAATGACGNAGGAACTGCGCCCCCAAACCCGCGCCCTCAGCGGCCCCAACGATAAGCCCAGGGATATCTGCCATTACGAAGCTGGCATCCGCAGCAATACGCACTACTCCGAGGCTCGGAGCAAGGGTAGTAAAGGGATAGTCGGCGACTTTTGGATTTGCCGCCGAAACCTGTCCGATCAAAGTCGACTTCCCGGCATTCGGCAAGCCCAGAAGACCCACATCTGCCAGCAGCTTCAACTGCAGGCGCAAGCGCCTAACGTCACCCGGTTTGCCCGGGGTGGTGCGACGTGGTGAGCGATTAGTACTGGACTTAAAAGCCGCATTTCCAAGGCCACGACCACCACCGGCAGCGACTTTCAGCGTCTGACCGATCTGACTTAAATCGCCAAGAACTTCTTGGGTTTCTTCGTCCACCACAGTGGTACCCATGGGCACTTTCACATAGATCGCATCACCGGCCGCACCGGTTTTATTTCGACTGCCACCGCCTTGACCATTGCGCGCTTGGTAAGAGGGTTGATAACGGAAATCTACCAAAGTGTTTAGCGCTTCATCGGCAATTAAAAAAACGTCGCCGCCATCGCCACCGTTACCGCCATCCGGCCCGCCGCGTTCCACATATTTTTCGCGTCGAAAGCTCAGGCAGCCATTACCGCCCTTACCCGCTTGAACACGAATTGTTGCTTCGTCGATAAACTGCATGGTTGCTCTTTGACAATTTCGCTGGGTATAAACAAAAAACCCCGCTTAAGCGGGGTTTTCGGAACTCATTAAACCTTGCTTTGCCTCAACTTACGAGTACAAGGCTAAATGTTGCCGCCTATTGGGCTGCTGGCACCACACTAATGGTTTTGCGCCGCAACCGGCCGCGGATTGAGAAAACTACTTCACCTTCGGCTTTCGCGAACAAGGTGTGATCGCGGCCACAACCAACGTTTTCACCAGGATGGAACTTGGTACCACGCTGCCGCACGATGATGTTTCCCGGTACTACTTTCTGGCCGCCGAATTTCTTTACACCGAGGCGTTTCGACTCAGAATCGCGACCGTTTCGCGTACTACCGCCTGCTTTCTTATGTGCCATTTTCTTCTCTCGAGTTTCGCGGCCCTAGGGCCGTCTTCTATTCTATTGCCGCCAGCGCTGGAATTAAGCCGCGCTGATGCCAGTGATCTTTACTTCGGTGAACCACTGTCTGTGGCCCTGGCGCTTCAAATAATCTTTGCGCCGCTTAAACTTGATGATGCGCACTTTCTTTGCACGATCAATACGCAACACCTCAGCGGTGACCTTGCCTTCATTAACGTATGGCGCACCGACATTGACGTTATCACCATCGGCAACCATAAGTACCCGGTCGAATACCACTTCTGCACCAGGCTCACCGTCCACTAACTCAACTTTTACAACGTCACCTTCGGAAACGCGGTGCTGCTTACCACCACTTTGGAACACTGCAAACATTATATTACTCCTAGCGCATGCTGCTGACATTTGGGCAGTCAACAGATCCCTGTTCGATGCCTTGAGAGATGACCCGGAGTCACCTAGCCCTGCCGTAAAAGGCGCTGCATTCTACGGACAAAAACCAGCGATTACAACGCTCTCAAGCGGTTACAACACAGTCAATTGCAGCATGAGGGATCATGTCATCGTGACTCGCCAATTCAACCCACCACAGCCTATAATGCCCTCCTTCCAAGCGGCGCCTGGTATAGGGTTCATCCGCTGCAATACGAATAGCACTGGAACCCAATAAAGAGATTTCAACTTAATGAGTCAGAATTCTGCAACAGCCGCTACTGCGGTAAGCCGCACAGCCGATGCAATAGCCGATCTTGGCGCTGTCTACGGGCTGGTAGAAGGCGAGTTCAGGGCAGTTAATCAACTAATCCCAGAGCAGTTAACCTCCGACGTCGCCATGGTCGAGGACATCGGCAGCTATATCGTCGAGAGCGGGGGCAAACGTTTGCGCCCTTTAATGGTATTGCTGAGCAGCCAAGCTCTCGGCTATGCCGGCGACCAACACGTCAAACTCGCCACCATTATCGAATTCTTACATACCGCCACGCTCCTGCATGATGATGTGGTTGATCATTCTGGATTGCGCCGGGGCAAACCCACTGCAAACCAAAAATGGGGTAACGCACCNAGCGTTTTGGTTGGCGATTTTCTCTACAGCCGCGCNTTTCAGTTAATGGTGGACCTGGGTANCCTTGAGATCATGGGGGTACTTTCCCATGCGACCAACACCATCGCNGAAGGCGAAGTCATGCAGCTAGCCAATATCGGCAACTGCGCCTTGAGTGAAGCTGAGTACCGCGAGGTCATTCGCTGCAAAACTGCCCTACTGTTCGAAGCCGCCAGCCATACTGGGGCGCTACTGGCGAGCCAACAAGTCTCTGCAATCGATGCAGAGCAAGTCGANTCCATGCGTCGGTTTGGCCTGCACTTNGGTCTGGCCTACCAACTGCTTGACGACTGGCTAGACTATCGTGGCAATAGCGAATCCATGGGTAAAAACGTCGGTGATGACCTCGCCGAAGGTAAGCTGACCCTNCCNCTGATCTATGCGCTGGAAAATGCAGATGCTACTGATCAAGCGATAGTGCGCGACGCAATAGACAGCAAAAACGTCGACATGCTTGGCGATATCTTNCGCATCGTTGATCAATGCGGCGCACTGGCCTACACCAGAACTTGCGCGCAACGAGAGATCGAGACCGCACTGCACTACTTGAATCAAATTCCCGACAACGACTACCAACAGGCTCTTATGCAGCTCAGCCACTACAGCTTGTCGCGGCTCGGCTANGTCAAGCTATAGATTCGATNCGCCGACTACAAAAATTAGCGCGATCGCTATTGGCACCGGCCAGCGAATCAGCGTTNGCCATGCAAACCAGCCAGAGCNCTCGGTCAAATTCAGTTCNTGTCGGGCNATGTCCGGAGCAACAAACCAGCCCGCAAACAGAGCAATAAATAAGCCCCCTAACGGCAGCAACATTTGGTTCGCGAAGAGATCGAGCAACGTGTTGATATCAAATTCACCCAGCACCGCGCCAGACCACACATTNTAACCAAGCACGCTCACCACACTGCAGATCGCAATGGCNGACACCACCGTTACAGTGCTGCGATGCCTGCTCCAGCCACGCTCTTGTGCCCGATGCACCAAGGGCTCAATTAACCCCACCATCGAGGTAATTGCNGCCACCGATAGCAACAAGAAAAACATGATGCTAACCAAATGGCCTCCNGGCATTTGCGCCAGCGCTACCGGCAAGGTCTGAAAGATAAGGCCCGGACCACTGGCTGGATCCAAGCCGTTAGCAAATACCGCGGGAAAGATCACCAAACCCGCCAATATGGCAACCAATGTATCTGCCAAAGCTATCGTGATGGCGGCACGGGGGATCGATACCGNACTGGGTAAATAAGCACCAAAGGTCATCATGCCCGCCATCGCCACACCAATAGAGAAAAAGGCCTGGCCCACTGCCGCCAAACCGGTAGAGGCGTCGATTTTGCTGAAATCTGGGGTAAAGAGATAATCTACCGCCTCNGCAAACCCGCCCACCACAATGTTGTAGCCCACTAGCAGCAACATGAGCGCAAAAAGGCTCGGCATCAGTACCTTGACCGCACGCTCAATACCTNTCTGCACCCCCNCATAAATGATCGCTCCGGTCAGCAACAGTGCCAATAGAGTCCAGCTAAGCATTTGCCANGGGCCCGCTAGTAATTCATTAAAAGCCGACTGCGATGCCGTGGCATCAACCCCAACAAAGCCGGTCATAAGAGCGCGCANCAGATAGCTCAACACCCAGCCTGACACCACACTGTATGCCACCATAATGCTAAAGGCGGCCAGCAGATTTGCCGAACCCACCCAACCCCATCGATGGCTACGGCCGCTGGCAGCAGCGACGGATTGCATACTCGCAGCAGGAGATGAGCCACCACGACGACCAATAAACAGCTCCGCCATTAAAATCGGCACACCAATCGCAAACACACATACCAAATAGACCAAGACAAAGGCGGCCCCACCGTTTTCGCCGGTGACATAGGGAAAACGCCAAATGTTGCCCAGCCCCACAGCAAAGCCCACTGAGGCCAACAGAAATGCGACCCGCGATGTCCAATGCGCTGCCGAACTTCCGGTATCACCGTGTATGGCCATATATTGCTCTCCGTATATTTCTTAGCGGCCAGTCGTTCACACGACTGTCTCGACCGAATCACCATACCACTGATATAGATCGTTCGGTAGCGATAGCACCAGAGCAATGATTGCGATGCGAATGCCGTGGAACTAGACTGAGGCCATCGGAGTGTAGCTCAGCTTGGTAGAGCACTACGTTCGGGACGTAGGGGCCGGAGGTTCAAATCCTCTCACTCCGACCAACCACTTTNTTANTGCGTTTTCTGCGCACCCAGATGCCAGCACCCGCNGGCCGTCGAAGTGCGAATTAAATGACGATTTNNAGNAAGTGGCCNGCAGTAAGNGAAACCGGTTTAGCTTGGAGTAGTCATGAAGCTAGCCATCGAAATGGGCCCCATTCAGCCCGANACACTGAAGCGCACTGTTGAGTGGGTGCAGTTTGCCGAAAAGCTCGGCGTCAGCATGGCATTCTCGGCCGAAGCCTGGTGGAGTGACGCGGTTACTCCTTTGGCCTTTCTCGCCGATAAGACCCAGAGCATCAAACTTGCCACGGGCATCATGCAAACCACCGCCCGTACTCCTGCCATGACAGCCATGAGCGCACTAACGTTGCATGATCTGACCAACGGAAGATTTGTCCTTGGGCTTGGTGCTAGCGGCCCGCAAGTCGTTGAGGGTTTGCACAGTGTTGCATACCACCCGCCCCTAGCCCGGCTGCAAGAGACCGTTGATATCTGCCGCTTAATTTTTGCCGGCGAAAAAGTCCAGTATCAAGGCAAGGTATTTCAAATGCCCTTACCCGACAGCGAGGGCAAACCTATCAAAATTGCCCATGAACCTGTGGAGATCCCAATTTATCTCGCCACCCTGGGTCCTAACGCGCTGCGCTACACCGGCAGCAGCGCAGACGGCTGGCTGGGCACCTCATTCTCACCAGATCATCCAGAAGCCCATCTGAGCTTCTTGCAGGATGGGGCAGCAAGCTCCGCGCGCACGCTGAACGATCTTGATCTCTGCGTATCGGTGCGAGTGGAACTGGGTGATGATTTAGCCGCAATGATTGAGCGCCGCAAACCTGCCGTTGCTTTCAACATGGGTGGCATGGGCTCAGCAAAAACCAACTTTTATAATGACGCGTTCAAACGCGCGGGTTACGCCGAAGATGCCACCGCGATCCAACAACTGTGGATCCAAGGCAAACGCCAGGAGGCCGCTGAACGTGTACCCGACGCCATGGTGACCCAATTCCAGGCCCTTGGTGACCAAGCCATGGTCACCGAACGATTGCGCAAATACCGCGATGCCGGCGTCACAACGCTTAAACTGGGGCTGGACAGTGCCGGCCCAATCGGCCCCGCGCGCTACGAACTACTGGAACAAATCGTTGATATTACGAGGGATCTTTAATGAAGCTATTTATGGTACCGCTGGCGCCTAACCCGACCAAGGTGATGCTCTACATTGCCGAACGTGAGGAACTGGGCGTAGCTATGAATATCGAACAAATTGTCGTGAATACCGTTAAAGGTCGACATAAAGAACCCGAACACCTAGCCCGCAACCCATTCGGCACGGTGCCAGCGCTCGAATTGGATGACGGCACTTTTCTCATGGAGTCGCTGGCCATTGTTGAATACTTAGAGGCTAAGTTCCCAGAAACCACCTTGTATGCGGGCACACCGGAACAAATAGGCAAAGCTAAAGATCTGGAGCGAATTGTCGACCTGCGGCTGGGCGGCCCCATGGGGACCTATGGCCACGCCACCAATTCGCCGCTGGGTCGCCCGCCGGAGCCAGAGAAAGCCGCGCAATGTCTTGCCGCTATGCAAACTCCGTTGGACTATTTAGAACAGCTCTTGGGTGACGGCCGCCCATTACTCGGGGGTGACCGGGTGAACGTCGCGGATTGCACAATGCAGTCTTCATTGCAGTTCATGCGCTTTGTCGAAGCTGATGTATTTGGTGACAGGCCATTGCTACGCGCATGGGACGAACGCTATCGCGCAAGGCCGGCTGCGCAAGCTGTACTCAAGTGGTGATATGCCGATGCTATGCTGGAAACAGATTTTTTAGCAAATTATTGGGCTTGGAGGACAACATATGTGGCGCACCCTTTCCCTTTTACTTCTGCTGACTGCTACTTCTACGGTTCTGGCCCAACCTAATATCGTCTTTATCTTTGCTGACGATTTGGGTGTCGGCGATGTTGGCGCTTACGGCGGTGAATTGATTGATACGCCCAACATTAATGCACTGGCGTCCAAGGGCATGTTGTTCGAACAAGCCTACGCCTCCCACCCTGTCTGTAGTCCGTCCCGCGCAGGGCTTATGTCTGGTAGATATCAGCAGCGCCACGGTTGGGAATTTAATCCTGCGGCGCGCATTGAGACCTCGGGCATGGACGCAAAACAGATTACTCTGGCCGATATGCTCAATGCATCAGGCTATACCACCAGCATGGTGGGTAAGTGGCATTTGGGCTATCTACCCCAGTTCCATCCACTCAATCGCGGTTTCGATGAATATTTTGGAGTGTTGGCCGGCGGCAGCATTTTCATTGACCAGTCTCGGCCTGATGTTGAATCTATTGGCAACTGGCCACTTGTGCGCGATCGATCGAAAGGAGTTTATGACGGCCGCACACTGGTTGAAGTTGAGGAATACCTGACTGATGTATTTACCAATCGCGCGGTGGATTTCATCAAGCAGAAGCATACGGCGCCGTTCTTTCTATACCTCAGTCATACGACTCCGCATACACCACTGCAAGCCACGAAAAAGTACACGAGCCGCTACCAACACATAAGTGACCCTGCAGCACGTATTTATGCCGCCATGGTGGCCTCACTGGACGATAGTGTTGGCGCTGTTGTCAGCGCGTTAAAAGAAACCGGGCAACTGGACAATACCTTGCTCGTATTCTCCAGCGATAATGGCTGTGCAGGCTATATTCAAGTCTGCTCGAACGCACCGTTTGCGGGCTTCAAACGCTACCACAACGAGGGCGGCATTCGAGTACCTCTGATCTTCAGCTGGCCAGACCGGATAACAGCGGGCAACTATCCGCATATGGTCAGTTTGTTGGATCTTATGGCGACTTTCGGCGGACTCGCCGGCAGTACGCACACAACTGAGGACAGTGTCGATCTAATGCCCTACCTCATTGACCAGACGCAACAACCTCACAGATATCTATATTGGCGCTCGAGTCCAACGCGAGCTATCCGCGACCAACGCTGGAAGCTATTGGAATACGCTAAAAGCCCATACGCGGTATCCGAATTAGACGCCGCNCGCCGGATCAAGCCACCTGCAGAGGGCTGGCCCAGGCAAGCCCCTAGGGGCCATCTAACGATGCTTTACGATTTGCAAAACGATCCCGGGGAGAGCACTAACCTCGCCACCACCCATCCAGCGATTGTTAAACGTTTAAGGTCAGCCTTTGATAAATGGAACCGGGAAATACCTGAGCAATCCATCCTACCCGCACAACGTTCGACAGTGGTTGAGATGCACGGCGAGACCGTACAGCTGATCTTTTAGTCACGGCGNAATCGATACAAATACTCTGCCCTCGGTTAAGGTAATAAAAACTTCACGGGGGCGGCTATGTGCTCACGCTTTTTTGCTACGTTGATCCTGTACCTTTGCTGCGCCGGGTTAGCGCCAAATTGGGCCNACGCGGCGCCACACGCTGATGCTGTAACCTCGACCGATATCGGAGCTGGTGGGCGCCCGGTGGGACAGGCGTGGTCACGCAGCCCGGTTTATGCCGCAAATGGAATGGCTGCGACAGCACAGCCCCTGGCCAGCCAAATCGCCATAGACATACTCAAGGCCGGTGGCAGCGCCGTCGATGCCGCCATTGCTGCTAACGCAGCGCTGGGTCTTATGGAACCTACAGGCAATGGTATTGGCGGCGATTTGTTTGCCATTGTTTGGGACCCTAAAACCCAACAGTTACACGGCCTAAACGCCTCCGGGCGCAGCCCAAAGTCCCGCACTCTGGAACAATTGCGCCAGCAGCTTGGCGGCGCTACCAGTATTCCACCCTTAGGCCACCTGCCNGTTACCGTTCCCGGTACCGTGGACGGTTGGTTTCAACTCCATCAGCGCTTTGGCTCACTGCCCATGCAGTCCGTACTGGCACCGGCCATTCGCTATGCNCGGGAAGGCTTCCCAGTCTCGCCTGTCATCGCCTATTACTTTCAGCGTGCTGAGGCCGCCTTTAATCGCCGCATTGCTATGATCGACGAATTCGACAACGCCAGACACACCTATTTTCAACCCCGGGCGCCCAAGGCTGGGGAAGTTTTCCGCAATCCTGACCTCGGCAAAACCTATGCGATCATTGCCCAAGAAGGTCGGGACGCCTTTTATCAGGGCACCATCGCCAAAACCATTGATACCTATATGCGGCGTATCGGCGGCGATTTACGCTTAGCCGACTTGGCCGCCCACAAGAGTGAATGGGTGACGCCGAGCTGCGCTGCTTATCGCGGTGTTGAACTATGCGAGCTACCTCCCAACGGTCAGGGTTTTGCGGCGCTGCAAATGGTTAATATTCTGCGCCATGCAAAGTTGGCCCAGTGGCCAAGAGACGATCCTAGAGTTTGGCACTATCTTACTGAGGCTAAACGTTTGGCATTCGAGGATGTCGCTAAGTATTACGCCGACCCTGAGTTTGCCAATGTCCCCACCGAGTGGCTGTTATCAGAAGCCTATGGTAAGGCGCGCTTCGACCTGATTGATCCAGAGCGGGCCATGCCGCAGCCACAACCCGGCGAGGCAAAACTAGAGGCCGCAGGGGACACCACCTATCTAACGGTGGCAGACAGCAACGGCATGATGGTGTCACTGATTCAATCAAATTATCGCGGCATGGGGTCGGGTCTGGTGCCAGACGGGCTTGGTTTTATGCTGCAAGATCGTGGCGAATTATTTTCTCTAGACCCTAACCACGCCAACGTTTATGCACCCGGCAAGCGTCCCTTTCATACCATTATTCCCGCCTTCATTATGCGCGACAAAATGCCGCTAATGAGTTTCGGTTTAATGGGCGGCTCCATGCAGCCCCAGGGTCATGTGCAGATTTTGATCAATATGATTGATTACGGCATGAACCCCCAGGAAGCCGGCGATGCCGCACGCATGAACCACACCGGTGGCCGCCAGCCAACTGGGGATGGTGAAGATAATTTACTAGGCACATTACATATGGAGCCTGGCGTTAGCGCAGGAACCGTTACTGCTCTAGAAAAAATGGGGCACCGAGTTGAAATCGTCCATGACGGCGTCATGTTTGGTGGCTATCAAGCGATCTATCGGGACCCGGAGACGGGGGTCTATATTGGCGCTACCGAAATGCGCAAGGACGGTCTAGCCATCGGCTATTGAAGCAGCATAAGACCGCCCAAGTGGGCTAACTTTTGCATACCAGTGGGCAACCACGTCTCGCCAACTAACCGCCATTTGTTTTATTATGCGCCATTAACAACCACGCGACCTTTAGTAGGGGTCGCCACTGATGGAGCACGCTTTATGCCGCAAGTCACCCTTCCCGACGGTTCTGCACGTAATTTCGACCACGCGGTCACTGTACACGACGTTGCCACTGATATCGGACCTGGCCTCGCCAAGGCAGCATTAGCCGGCAAGATCGATGGCGAGCTGGTAGATACGTCTTTCTTAATTGAGCAAGACGTGGCACTGGACATCGTTACCGCCAAAAGCGAAGACGCCCTTGAACTGATTCGCCACGATGCGGCACATGTTATGGCTCAGGCGGTACAGGAGCTGTTTCCTGGTACCCAAGTGACAATCGGGCCGGCGATTGAGGACGGTTTTTACTACGACTTTGCGCGCGAAGAACCGTTTGCACCAGAGGATCTCGAAAAAATAGAAGAGCGCATGCGCGAGATCGTTGGCCGGGATTTACCCATCGAACGAGAAGTGTGGTCTCGGGCTCAGGCCAAGGAAGTCTTTGGCGAAATAGGTGAAGACTACAAAGTACAAATCATCAACGATCTGATCTCAGAAGACGAGGAAATCTCGATCTATCGTCAAGGCGAGTGGTTCGACGTTTGCCGCGGACCGCACCTACCCAGCACTGGCAAGCTGCCCAAGGCGTTCAAGCTCATGAGTCTCGCTGGCGCCTATTGGCGCGGCGATTCAAATAATGAAATGCTGCAGCGCATCTACGGCACCGCGTGGCGCGACAAAAAGGAGCTTAAGGCTTATCTATATCGACTGGAGGAAGCCGAGAAAAGAGATCACCGCAAGCTCGGTCGCAAACTTGATCTATTCCACTTCAGCGATGCAGCGCCCGGCTCGGTCTTTTGGCACCCAAAGGGCTGGACATTGTTCCTCCAGTTGCTTGAGTACATGCGCAAGCGTCAAGAGGCGGCGGGGTATGTCGAGGTAAATACTCCGGACGTGATGGACCGGAGTTTGTGGGAAACATCCGGGCANTGGCATAACTACCGGGAAAATATGTTTTCAACCCAAACTGAAGACGAGCGGGTTTTTGCCTTAAAGCCTATGAACTGCCCTGGCTCGGTATCCATGTTCGCTCAGGGTCTAAAAAGCTATCGTGATCTGCCGCTGCGTATGGCTGAATTTGGCAAGGTGCATCGTTACGAGCCATCCGGCGCCTTGCACGGCTTGATGCGCGTGCGTCATTTCACCCAAGACGATGCACACATCTACTGCACCGAAGAGCAGATGGAGCAAGAGTGCATAGACGTCGTGGCATTGGTATTGGACATCTACAAAGACTTTGGCTTCGAGGATGTGGTGATTAAATTGTCGACGCGTCCTGAAAAACGTATCGGCAGTGACGAAATCTGGGACAAGCTGGAAGGCGCTCTAAGCAATGCCCTTGAAAGAATGGACCTGGATTACGTTTTATATCCAGGAGAGGGTGCCTTTTACGGGCCTAAATTAGAATTTGTGTTACGCGATGCAATCGGTAGGGACTGGCAGTGCGGCACCTTGCAGGTCGACATGAATCTGCCGGAACGATTCGATATCTCCTATGTGGATGAAAGTGGTGGTCGCGACAAACGCCCGGTGATGTTGCATCGGGCATTATTCGGTTCGCTTGAGCGCTTCACTGGCATCCTAATTGAGCACTACGAGGGCAAGTTCCCGTTTTGGCTGGCGCCGATACAGGCTGTGGTATTGAACATTACTGACAAACAAGCCGATTACGTGAAAGATTTGGAACAACGCCTCAAGCAGCGTGGTCTTCGGGTCATGTCAGATCTGCGCAATGAGAAGGTTGGTTTCAAGATCCGCGAGCATACCCTGCAAGCGATCCCGTATCTGCTCGTAATTGGCGATCGGGAAATGGCTAATGGTGAACTCGCCGTGCGCACCCAAAGCGGTGAGGATCTGGGGGCTATGTCCATCGATGATTTTATTCAGCATGTACACGGCCAACCCTTAGGAGACGAGCAAAACCAAGCGGCTGGTTAGCGCCAATGTCACCAAAAAGAACGTTGGTGCAATATTCTAGTGCTTTGTCAGTGGTGTTTACGTGTGCGCCCAGGCCTCTTAGACGTGGCTAAGGCATGGGCAAACGCGCTGTTTGCCGCAGCACACAACTGATGCGGCGCCTCCAGCAGCTCCTCCGGCACAGAATAATAGCGCTGAATTGTCTGCTGGCCCTTCTTTGTCTGATAACTAAAAGGCTGACTCCCCATTTCACGAAACCTTTCGCGCAGTGGCTCATCTACAACAAAATACAGTACTCCACGCATAACCATCGCAAACTGCACGCCACCTAATTTAATTGCGGTGCCGCCAAAAAACCGCGTCGATTCAACTTCGCCTAGATCGAATAATAAATCCAAGATGTGGCTTACGAATTGATCTGCCACCATTCACTCCTTTTTCAACCGCGCCATTTTACGGAGAATTTTGACATCACCTTTACTGCCTTCGTGGCAGGTTGCCTTCACTTAAATTGCCCGAGACGCTTGCGGAACACAACATGACGCCTAACAATTCTGAGCTGTGGTTCTTGCCGCTGGGTGGCTGCGGCGAAATCGGTATGAATCTAAACCTCTTCGGTCACGACGGGCATTGGCTGATGGTGGACTGTGGGGTGACTTTTGAACAGGGCGAACGCGGCAACCGCGTGCAAATGCCTGATCCAGATTTTATAGCTCAGCATTGCGACAAACTGGTGGGACTGCTTGCTACCCATGCACATCAGGATCATATCGGCGCGATACACCTTCTCTGGCAGCATTTTAAATGCCCCATTTATGCTACCCAATTCACCGCCCATGTAGTGCAAACAAAACTGCGTCGTGAAGGCTGCGCCGCACCTGTGATCGTGGTGGAGCAAAACGCTGTACAGCAGCTTGGCCCCTTTACAGTGCAGTGGCTGCCGATTACCCATTCCACAGCAGAAACCAGTGCGTTACTCATCGACACCCCAGCGGGTTGCATACTGCACACCGCCGACTGGAAGGTTGATCACACCCCGGTGGTCGGCAAGGCCTTCGACGATGAATCTTGGCGATCCCTAGGCGCGCGCTCCATAGATGCCATCGTTTGTGACTCAACCAACGCCACCCAATCGGGACACTCTGTATCTGAAGCTGATCTAATGCCAGGACTCGAGCAGGCAATTGCGAACGCGCCGGCTCGGGTAGTGGTGGCCTGCTTTGCCTCTAATATCGCTCGTTTGCAAACCATTGGCGATCTGGCCCACTCTAGCGGACGTCATCTGGCCGTACTCGGGCGCTCTTTGAATGACATGATCGCCAGTGCCAAGGTTTGCGGTTACTTGCAGGAAAATTTTAATGTGGTCCCCGCCCACGATATCGGTTATCTGCCACCCCAAGAAGTCCTTATTATTGCTACCGGCAGCCAGGGTGAGTCGGCAGCGGCACTGAATCGGCTAGCCCAAGGCACACACCCTGAATTGGAGCTAGAACCCTATGATCGGGTCATCTTTAGCTCTAAAACGATTCCCGGCAACGAACTAGCGATCGAACAACTGGTCAGTGCATTACGCTCCCGCAAGGTCGAGGTGATTGACCATAGCAATACCCAACTACCCATACATGCGTCCGGGCATCCCTGTGTGGAAGAGTTAGCGCAGATGTATCGCTGGGTTGATAGCTCCCTCGCTATCCCGGTTCATGGCGAACCTCAGCATTTACGCGCCAATGCCGAGGTCGCAAAACAGTGTGGTATTGCACAAAGGTTGTTGGGTGAAAATGGTGATCTATTTCGCATCCGCCCNACCCCGGGTNTTTATCGCAGTGCGGTGCGCACTGGCCGCCTTGAACTNCTGTCTAACGGCCAGCTACAACCCGTTTAGGTCTCGCTCTTGAGATTTTTAGGCACGCCGAATATCGCTCGATCTGCGGTACCGGCTGTATCGTCAGAACCTTTCAGTCGACAACTGTAGACTGACAAAACAGCAATCATCGCGAACGCTGAAAGCAACATACCAATGGCCTCCAACGCCACGCCGCCGCGGTGCCAATTGTCGTGAAAGTGCTGAACAAGACGGAAGAAACCGAAAAAATAAAGGAACATCGCACCAGTAGATGCGATGGCCAAACACCTAACTGCCCAGACGTTGGTCACATTGAGCAGACTCAATAGTGCGAGTGCTGCACCCAAACCGTACAACACGGAAAATATTGGCAGCATAGGTATGAATGCGTGTACCACGGCCAATAACGAGAGGACGATGCCGATGACCAGCATACTGAACNTCATTTAGCGTTCCNNAGAGTGCCTTCCACAATTTTCCCCACTTTTGCCCGGTAACATTGGTCTGTGGCCACCGGNTTTAAATTATCAGCATCGCGCGATGAATTGGCGTTATCCAGCCTCTCTTCTTACTTTCTTATTTTTGTTTTTGTTTTTGTTTTTGTTTTTATTGTTTTATGGCTGACCACCAACGGTTGCTCCTACCCTAGANTAGCTTGCCAACCCTAGTCAACCACAATGTTACAAAAAGTGACAAAGCATTGTCTAACAACAACTATCGACAGGGCTTATNTGAGCTTTCAAAAATCACCCTATCGGGGCGCATATCCACCGANCCATATCGGGCTAGACCANGCCATAGCACCGTCGNCTTGCGTAACGCGAACGTAGTAATGGTCNCCCTGCACACTGCCCTGATCTTGCCAACTAAAGATAACGTCACTGGGCCCATCTAGAACCACTCGNTGCAGGNTCACNACATCTTCATAAATGCCAGAGACCAATNCCTCTCGAGCTTGTCCGTNTTTGGCTGCATTCAGCGCCAATTCAAAAGCCGCCTCAGGCATCTTCTGATGACGCCGATAAATCGGTGGGCCACTGCCAAACTCTGTCGCCGCTTCTAGCTCCACCGCAATCCGGGCAGAACGCTTGATATCGGTCAGAGTAAGTATGATCGCACTGCTATCACCGCGGGTCGCTGTCGCAAAACGCACGANATTCGGATTATCCTCATCGCGCTGCAATTGCTGAATGTCGTTGTTGACAAAGTCGGAACCGGNAACTNCTTCAATGGTAGCTCCAATGACCTGTAACTGACCCTGCCAGGGCCTCCAGCCCCNTGGATTATCGCCTAGATGCCTAGGCTCGGAGTCACTGCTGAAGGTCAAATACAATGCTTCTTTGGCGCCAAAGCGTTTGTTTGACNCAATGCTGGAATGGTCTTGAGTCCAGACAACCTCGCCGTTTTTGATCACCGCAATTTCAGCTATCGGGGCCGTACCTACNNCACGGCCACTGATCGTGCGCGCAGCTTTNAAACGGCCACGCTGACCCATCTCGAGGCCATTCACATTAGTCTGTAAAATAATCCGATCACCNGTGGTGGCGTAGGTCAGGCGTTGACGCATATTGTCGAATAGCTCATCACGAGTGAGTTCCGCGCCGAGCACNGCACCGAGTCCACCCCGCTGGGATAATCCCTTACCNTTCGGGGCGGTATAGCCCGGTTGGCTNAGGTGATTATCACTGGCNGCGGTGAAGCCAACCTGATGACCGTGGTCGAGGTACTTGCGCCCAAACCACTCAAAACTGCCATGCTGGGACATGATCTCGACCATNGGTTGCAACTGCGGATCGCTGAGGCGGTAATTTCCCGCCTGATGCGCATGGGGAATGACGATGACGTCTGCGCTGGCATTTTGCCTNCGTAGACCCTCGTATAATTCCGACAGGGTCGGATAAAACTGTGTCGATATGCGGTGTCGTCCTTGGGTGTTACGAAATAGTACGTTGTGGTGGCCGCCATATAGATTNCGCGTTGTCCACTCGTACCCCAGATAGGCGATAAAGCGACCCGGCTCCGAATACGCTTCGACGTTNTCTTTTAGATGTTGCCACTCAGAATCGTCCAGCCAAATATCATGTTCTGAGTGGGTAACAAAATCTAAGCGTGCATCCTCCTTGGCCCAGGTCATGAATCGCTCAGGGGTACCAATGCCCTCGGCAAAACCAGAGTGACCGTGGGTATCACCCCAAAATATTCGCTGNGCNTCCGCTGAAACCAATATCGGATTCACTTTGCCGGTAATCGCGCCGTCCTCTGAACGAATACTTAGGCGCACTATGCCTTCGTTTTGAAACTGTAAATCTGCAATCGTTTGCAAAGCCTTATCGCCAGTGCTGAGAGTGGCAATGACCTGGTCATTATGCAGTACCTGCCACGCGGGAATCGAACCGCTGGCGCGGTTGTAATAGCGATCTTGGGCTCTGACCGTGAGCGCGAAGGACTCTCCCGGCCGCACCACCGACGGCGCAAAACCGTGCACACCTGCTACTGCTGCACCGATTACCCGAATCGGTTGTATCGGCAGTGAATAAAGGGGGCCATTGCCATCAAAGTCCACGTATAGGGGGAAAGGCATTCGGTCACTGGAAAATGTCGGCATCAACAACCCGCCGCCACCCTGAGAGCGAGCACCATAGGTTATGGTGACGATATCGTTTTGTCGCAACAGTCCCGCAGACAAGCGAAAAAACAGCACTGGCGCGGCGCCACGAAAACCGCCATGCATCCCGGCAACTGGCACAGCGTCTGCGACAAAGTGCACATTGGGATTCGAACTGCTAATTGTGACGTAGTTTGCGGCATTAGGCTTTGCGGTCTGAAACTCGCCATAATCCGCCATAAAGTGTCGCGGCACCGCAATGCCACCACCNACGGTAATGGGCTTTTCACCCACCACGTACGTTTGCNGCAACGTTGCGTTAGAGCGCGCGACAAATGGCCCCAGGGTTGCCGACAACTCACCAAGGGCACCAGGCTGGGTATCCAATAACGTCATTTCAGCAANGTAATCGTCAATGGCTCGCAGTGTGCTTGGCGTTGGCACATCTGGTAATTTTGTCCGCGCAACGGCAGTAAGATTNACCGGCACATATCCACCGGAAACNGCAAAGGCGTTAGCCCAGCGCCAGAGTATGTCGCTACGTTGAGGATAATTCGCCAGAGTTGTTGGTTGCCCTGCGTCCTGCTGCAATAAGTTCACTGCAGCGCGCAGTTCCGCATCCAGATAATCCTCAGCCGCNAAAGCANCCGGCGCAAGGCCCNATAAGAAGACGANAAGGTAAGGCCTTAGTCGCGCAAAGAGCCATTCTCTCACTTAGGATCTCCGCTGATATCCCAGCCTCCAATACCCTCGTCTAACTGCACACCAAAGCTGTTTAGCGCCATTGAAACCAAGTTGTACTGGCCCACGGTAAAGACTAAATCCATGAGCTGCTGAGTTGAATAGTGGTTGCTAAGACCACTCCAAGTGTCATCGCTAATGTGGGCATCCCCATGCAATTCGTCAGTAGCGCTTAGCAGCAGCCGATCTAATTCACTTATCCCTGCTGTTGTTGGCCCGGTTTTGGCCANTAGTATTTCCGCATCACTCATACCAATGCGCCGCGCGATGGCCACATGCTGCCCCCACTCGTATTCNGCCTGACACAAATAACCAATACGTAGAATGAGNAACTCTCGGTCACGGCTCGAGAGAGTCGATTTACCCAAAATATGGTTGGCGAACACCATCCAACGTCGCGCCAAATCGCTGTGTTGAGCTAGGGTGCGAAAAATATTTAATACGCGACCGCGCTTCGCAATGGGTGCTAACAGCTCAGTTGTCGCTTCATTCCAATCCGCTTCCTGCAATGGCTNAATACGCGGTGTGTTCATGCGCATAATTTTCTCCTCTCTAAATGCGTGGCTGTAGATCAATCAGACCTCGTTGAGCACCCCCCGGCACCCGTATACTGATGTCATGATCCCACTGTACGACAGAGCGTTTTGAAAAAACTAGTCATCATTTATCACAGTAAAACTGGTAACACCCGCGCAATGATCGAAGCTGTCGCGCGCGGCGCTAGTGATCCACAACTTAGCAGTATAGATGTTCATGTATTGACTGCTGCGCGGGCGCAACCGGAGGATTTACTCAGCGCCGATGGCCTGATTCTTGGCACCCCAGAAAACTTCGGCTATATGTCCGGAGCGCTGAAAGATTTCTTTGACCGCAGCTTCTACGAGGTTGAAGGCAAATTGCCCCCCCTGCCCTACGCTTTGGTCATCAACGCAGGCAACGATGGACTTGGCGCCCAGCGCTCCATTGAACGCATCGCCAACGGCTACCCCTTTGTGCAAGTGCAGGANCCCATCATCGCTCATGGACCGCCAGAACAAGAGATACTTGACCGTTGTGCAGAACTTGGCGGCACTCTCGCCGCGGGCTTAGAACTCGGCCTCTACTGAGGGCATCAGCTGTAGAAATTTTGCAGTTACTCACACCCGTTGCACATTGCTTGGGCTAAGATTAAAAANCTGCCTAAAAGATACCGCATAATTGACTGCAACCACTGCCACTATCCTGAATAGCATCGACGAAATCGAGCCTGACATTTGGGATCGATGTGCCGATGTGGCNGGCCCGTATAACCCCTTTGTCCGGCATAAGTTTCTTCGAGCACTAGAGCGCAGCGGNAGNGTTGGCGANGCCACCGGATGGAAGCCCTTTCATCTACTCGTGAGCAGNGGCACAGACACCATCGGNGTGGTGCCTATGTATTTGAAAAACCACTCCCAGGGCGAATACGTCTTCGATTATGCNTGGGCAGATGCGTGGCAACGTGCCGGCGGCCATTACTATCCGAAGTTGCAGATAAGCGTGCCCTTTACTCCAGCCTCGGGACCAAGACTGCTATGCGATCAGCACAATTCCGAGCACCAACAGTTACTGGTGCAAGCCTGCCAACAAGTGGCGCAACAGACCAAGGTATCGTCATTGCACATGACCTTTATGACGGAAACCCAATGGCAACTCGCTGGGCAACAAGGTTTGCTGCAGCGCATGGATCAACAATTCCACTGGCATAACGGCGGCTACCAGCACTTCGATGATTTCTTGCAAGAACTGGCTTCGAAAAAACGCAAAAACCTCAAACGCGAACGCCGCGAGGCACTGAGTAACAACATAGAGATCGAGTGGGCGACTGCCGATGTCCTGACCGAGGATCATTGGGATGCGTTTTATCGATTCTATCTCGACACCGGACAGCGCAAATGGGGCAGTCCTTATCTGACCCGNGCATTCTTTTCCGAAGTCCAAGAAACAATGCCCGAAGACGTGCTGTTGATTATGGCCAAGCGCGAGGGTCGCTACATTGCCGGCGCATTGAATTTTATCGGCGCTGATACNTTATTCGGCCGCAACTGGGGCTGCATAGAGGATCATCGATTTTTGCACTTTGAAGTTTGCTACTACCAAGCCATCGACTTCGCCATTTCACGTGGGCTGAGCCGCGTAGAGGCTGGTGCCCAAGGTAGCCATAAAGTGGCACGCGGCTACCTGCCCCAGGCGACCTATAGNGCCCACTGGATTGCCGACGAAAATTTTCGCGACGCCGTGGCAAGGTTTGTTGACGAGGAACGCGACTATGTCAGTCAGGACATGGCCTACATTGACGAACACAGCCCCTTCAACGCCAACACGGACATCCAAAATCTGCGCAAGAACTCGTCGCCCTGATATTTAAATCCGTCAGCCAACACAGAAAATTTACCCTCAATCATCTAAACTTGGGTTTTTATTACTTGACCCAGNTATGACCGAATTAGTTGCAATAAAAGCCATTCTCGACCACAGCATTGCCGTCAACCAAGAGGTAAGAGTGCAAGGCTGGGTTCGATCGCGGCGCACTTCTAAGGGCGGCTTTGCCTTTATCCACCTGCACGATGGCTCTTGCTTCGACACCATTCAGGCCGTTGCTGACGAAGCACTGGCAAATTACGACGAAATCAACCAACTCGGTGCAGGCTGTTCAGTGGTTATCCAAGGCACGTTGGTGGAATCAAATGGGCGCGGNCAAGACCGNGAGATCCAGGCGCAGTCGGTAACAGTNATAGGCTTAGTTGATGATCCTGAGACCTATCCGATCAGCAAAAAACAGCACACGTACGAATTCTTGCGAGGCGTTGCCCACTTACGNCCCCGCACCAATACCTTTGGCGCCATGGCGCGTATTCGTCATAGCGTTGCTAACGCCGTACACAATTACTTCAACCAAAATGGTTTTTTCTGGGTTAATACACCGATCATCACGGCCAGTGATTGCGAAGGTGCCGGCGAGTTATTCCGTGTTTCGACANTGGATCAGGTCAATCGGCCCGAGAAGCCAACCTACGCCGANGATTTTTTCGGCACCGAAACATTTCTTACCGTATCCGGCCAACTCAACGTNGAAAGTTACGCATGCGCCTTGAACAAGGTCTACACCTTCGGCCCNACCTTTCGCGCGGAAAATTCAAATACCAGTCGTCATCTGGCCGAATTCTGGATGATCGAACCGGAAATAGCTTTCGCCGATCTGCGCGCTAATGCAAAGCTTGCCGAGCATTTCTTACAGCATGTTATCAGCGAGATTCTGCAGCGCTGCGCCGATGACTTAGCATTTTTTCAAGAACGGGTNGACAAAGACGTTATTGATCGACTGCAAAACGTCAGCAGCCAACCCTTNGCCAGCATGACCTATACCGAAGCCGTTGACCTGTTGACGTCCAGTGGTCAGAAATTTGAGTTCCCTGTGGCTTGGGGTACTGACCTGCAATCCGAACACGAGCGCTTTATTTCCGAACAGGTTATCAAGGGTCCGGTCGTCATTACTGACTATCCGCGAGACATCAAGGCGTTTTATATGCGCCTAAACGATGATGAAAAGACCGTCGCTGCAATGGATGTGCTGGTACCCGGCGTTGGCGAAATCATCGGCGGCAGTCAGCGNGAAGAACGCCTGAGCGTGCTCGATGCGCGCATGGACGAACACCTGAAAGAGGAACTGTGGTGGTACCGTGATCTACGCCGTTACGGCACCGTGCCCCACGCAGGCTTCGGTTTGGGCTTCGAACGGCTGGTACTGTACCTCACGGGCATGGAGAACATCAGAGACGCCATTCCATTTCCGCGCGTGCCCAACAATGCGGCCTTTTAAGGCGCTCTCACATTACCTTGGGTAATGTAAGAATTCGTTTTGCAAAGCGCGCAAACTAAAACCAGCGTTATGGCGTCTCTATGGCGCGTTCGCGTATTTGTTAACCCATATCGCCGTCGTTTACTGCTGGGGATTATCGCCTTTGGTNTCGCGCGNATTTTTGAGGCCATGGTGCCGGTACTTACGGCGGTGGCCATCAACCGCATCGCCGAGGGCAANTTTCAAGTNGGTTGGCCTGTCGTAGGTATCTTTGTTGCGGTGGTGGCGCGCTACTTAGTCGTCACTCTAGCCCGCTTTAGTGTGCGCCGTGTCGGCTTAACCGTAGCCTTTGATCTGCGTCAGCGCCTGTACCAAAGCCTACAACTCCAGGGCTCAGAATTTTTCGCNCAATACAGTATTGGCGACATGATGACCCGTGCGGTNGCGGATATCGCACTAATCCAGCGACTGATCTCCATGGGTACCATTCTGCTGATCATCTTGGTCTATGCCAGTGTCGTCGGCTTCGGCTTCATGCTCTATTACTCGCCCTCGCTAACACTGTTACTGTTGCCACCGATGCCGTTCGTATTTCTCTACGCTCAATATTCTGCACGCAAAATGGGCGTTGCCTCTGCTGATGTGCAACAACGGCTCTCTGACCTAGGTGCGCACACTCAGGAAAATCTCTCAGGCATTCGCACCATCCAAGCCATGGTCCAGGAAGATAATGAGATCCAGCGCTTTGCCAAAACCAATCAGGCCTACGCCGACGCGTTTTATGAGCAGGGTCAAATCAACTCTGCCATGACCGCGTGGATGCCCACCCTAGCGGCCATCTGCTCACTCACGATATTGGGTTATGGCGGCAGTCTAGTCCTCGACGGCAGTCTGCCGGTCGGCGACTTTGTCGCCTTCTTCATGTTCGTCAACATGGTCGTGCAACCNTTCCGCGTGGCTGGATTTATCGTCAATCTATTTCAGCGAGCCGGCGTCGCCAGTTCGCGCTTATTCGAAGTTTTCGACCGCCAGCCGGAAATAGCAGATGAGCCTACTAGCGACGCACCACAGCAAATCCAAGGGGCGATCCGCGTCGACAACCTCAGCTATCGCTATCCTGACAGTGAGCAGTTAGCACTGGATGCCGTGAGTTTCGAGGTCAACCCGGGGGACACGGTGGCGATCATGGGCCGCGTGGGTGCTGGCAAAACAACACTGCTTAAACAGATCGTGCGTCTTATCGATCCGGCCGCCGAACGAATTTTTATCGACAATACTGCTGTGGCTGAGTACCCGTTGTCACAGCTACGTGCACAGGTAGCACTGGTGCCCCAAGACCCGTTTTTGTTCGCCGAACCGCTAAAAGACAACCTCACCTATGACGACCCTGCTCGGGCCTTGGACGCAATCTGGCAAGCTGCCACGTCCGCTGACTTGAAAGACACCATTGAAGATTTCCCGGATCAACTCGACACCTTAATCGGCGAGCGNGGCGTTACTTTGTCTGGCGGCCAGAAACAGCGAGCTACTCTGGCACGAGGACTGATCCGTAATGCCCCAGTATTAATTCTGGACGATTGTTTTTCTGCCGTAGACACCGAGACCGAAGAACATATCCTGTCGGAACTNAANCGCTTACGACAGCACCAGAGCACACTACTGGTATCCCATCGGGTGAGCACCGCGCGCCACGCAGATCAGATTATCGTGCTTGACCAAGGGCGCATTATCGAACATGGCAGCCATGCCGAGCTGCTGGCCCAAGGCGGGTACTATGCCGAACTCGAACGGGTACAACGCGAGGGCGCTGAGGAAGAAGATTTGCAGCATATACGGCAGCGCTCGTCATGAACCAAGTGGTGAAAAAAGTACCTGCAGTGAAGCGCGACTACGCCATATTCGAGGCCGACATCAGCGGCGCCGTATTGAATATGCAATTGTTNCGNCGNCTACTTCGCTGGCTGGCACCCTACAAATTGCAATTGCTGCTCAGTACCGTCTTGGTACTGCTGGCATCGACGCTGCAAATACTGCTGCCGATCATTATTTCTCTGGTAGTGATTGACCATGTTCTGCGGGATGAATCCAGCACCGACACGCCCGACTTCGGCATGATCGAATTTAACCAATCACTTGCTGGAACTCTGGATATTCCACCGTTGTTGGCCGCGTGCATTCTGTATGGGGTGTTGCAAATTGGCAGCGCCGTATTTGGCCANGCCCATCGCATGACATTGATTCAAGCGGTTATAAATGGCTTAAGGGACTTACGCCTAGACCTATTCAGCCATTTAGAAACACGCCCGTCGTCGTTTTTTGATCGCGTCGCGGTTGGCCGCATCATGACNCGCGTGACCAATGACGTCGAGGCTCTGTACGAATTGCTGCGCGGCTTAGGCACTCTGATCGGGGAATTTGTACCNTTCTTCGTGGCACTCGCCGTTATGCTGGCGATCGATGTGCAACTCACCTTATTGCTTCTATTAGCGCTNCCTGTGCTTGCCCTAGTCACTTACTACTTCCGGCGCNCTACCCGCTTATTATTCCGTCAAGTACGTCAAACCTTGTCCGCCTTAAACCAAAACCTACAGGAGAACCTAGCCGGCCTGCAGGTGGTGCAGATTTCCGATCGCCAAGACTACAATCTTGAGCGCTATACCGGTGTTAATCATGACAACCGAAAATATGAATTGGGCCTGGCAAGGATTGAGACGCTGTACGGCGCGTTTAACGAAACCATCGCGCATATTTGTATCGGACTGATCCTCTACTACGGCGCAAGTCAGGTCATGCAGATCAACATGACTGTGGGCGAGGTGGTGTTGTTTACGCAATTTGTCGGCATGCTGTTTCACCCCATCGTCGTGCTGGGTGAACAAACGAATATTTTGTTCCGCGCCATGGCCAGCGGCGAACGCATATTTCAGGCTCTGGATTGGGATGAGGCCACCCACGAACCCGAACATCCGGTGACCCTACCGCAAAGACTTACGGGTACAGTGCGCTTTAACAACGTCGACTTCGCTTACGATACTAATGTGCCGGTATTGAAAAGCGTTTCCTTTGAAATTGCGGCCGGGGAAAAGCTTGCGATCGTCGGTCCCACGGGCTCTGGCAAGAGCACGCTTATTCGGTTATTAGGACGCTTCTACGACTTTGACGATGGCCAAATTTTCCTCGATGGCTTTGATCTTAACCACATCCACAGCCATGACCTACGCAAGCGTGTCGGCGTGGTGCTACAGGATTTCCATATTTTTTCCGGTTCCATCGCAGACAACATCGCCCTTGGCAATCCAAACATTAGCCGNCAGCGGGTCATTGAGGCGGCACGCACNGTGAATGCCCATGATTTCATTACTGCACTGCCCCAAGGCTACGACACACCATTAACCGAGCGTGGTCAAAACCTGTCTCAGGGCCAACGGCAATTGCTCGCCTTTGCCCGGGTGCTGGCCGCCGATCCAGAAATTCTCGTGCTGGATGAAGCAACAGCAAATATTGATACNGAAACCGAGTTACTTATTCAGGAAGCACTGCAGCGGCTGACCGCTGGGCGAACCTCAATCATCATTGCCCACCGCCTGCAAACCATTCAGGAGGCCGATCGTGTCATGGTGTTGGATCAGGGTGAGGTCGTTGAGATCGGTAGCCATGAGGAACTGCTTGCAGCAGAGGGTTTNTATGCGACATTGCACAGCTTGCAATTTCAAGACGCCGACCCAACTGTTGTAGCAGAATAACGATAAATGACGATGCAAGACGACATCCCAAAATCCCCAAAAAGCGGCGAAAAATTCGCCACCGCTCAGGGCTTTAGTGCAATAAAAAACGGTATAAAGGCCAGCTCCAAAGCCCAACCCGATATCGAGCGCAAGCCCTCATGGCTACGGGTACGTCCGGGCACTGGCGCGCGCTACCAAGAGGTCCGCAAGATTGTTGATGACCATAAGCTGGCCACAGTTTGTGCTGAATCACACTGCCCCAACATTAGCGAATGTTGGAATCACGGTACCGCCACGATCATGCTCATGGGCGCTACCTGCACCAGGGCCTGCCGCTTTTGCGCAGTAGATACTGGCAACCCCCAAGGATGGTTNGATCGCAGTGAGCCACAGAATGCAGCGCAGTCGGTGAAACTGATGGGCTTGGGCTATGTGGTACTCACTTCAGTAGATCGGGATGATCTGCCGGATGGCGGCGCACANCACTATGCTGATTGCATTCGTGCGATCAAAGCATTGAATCCGCATACTCGGGTGGAAGCCCTAACCCCTGACTTTNCTGGCGTCCAAGCACATATCGCGATTGTGGTGGANTCCGGCTTAGAGGTATTTGCCCAAAACGTTGAAACCGTTGAACGCTTGACCCACACAGTGCGCGATCCGCGCGCAGGGTATANCCAAACTCTGGAAGTCTTACAGTCCGCAAAACAAATCAAACCCAGCGTACTGACAAAGTCCAGCCTCATGCTTGGACTTGGAGAAACCGATACAGAAGTGCTGCAGACTCTTGAAGACCTGCGTGCACATCAGGTGGATATCGTAACCTTGGGTCAGTACATGCGGCCGACAAAAAATCACCTCCCAGTTGATCGTTGGGTTACACCCGAAGAGTTCGCTGAGTTACGACAGCAGGGCTTGGCCATGGGCTTCACCGAAGTTGCTGCGGGCCCGCTGGTACGTTCAAGCTATCGAGCCGATCAAGTGTTCGCCGGCAACAATTTAGGCTTAGGCACTATTCCGATTAAGCAAATCGGATAAATAGCACTGACCGGTAGCCCAACATGGCCTACCATATAGCCTCTACGAATTACTCAATAACTCATGCAGAACTACGACGAAAACGATACCGCCNCCGCTGGATTCGCCANCAGCAACGAGCAAACCACCAACCTAACTTTGGTAACCCGCGAGCAGATCGAGCAGCGCCTGGAGAATGCCAGCGCCGACGATCAAGGNTGGTTGGCGCGCCAGGACTTCAACGGCAAAAAAGGCGACATCGCCTGGCTCACTGACGGCTCCTGTCTGATCGGCTGGGACGGCAAGGATAATATTGCAGCCCTTGGTCACTTACCCATGCAATTGCCTGAGGGCAGCTACAAATTTACCCACAGCATTACTGATCTACAGGCAGTAGGTTGGGGCTTGGGCGCCTACCAGTTCGACCGTTATAAAGACGCGTCGCGCGCACCTGCACGACTGTTACTCGACGCCGGCAACGATCTGACCCAGGTAATGGATAAGGTCTGTGCGACCCTACTGACGCGGGATCTAATTAATACCCCCAGTCAGGATATGGCGCCGTCGCATCTCGAAGCCGAAGCGACGGCNTTAGCCGAGCGTTTCGCTGCGCAAATTGAGGTAACTGTAGGCGACGAACTACTCGATCGCGAATGCGGTGCTATTCATGCTGTGGGCCGCGCCGCCGCCGATCAGCCNAGACTTATNGANCTGACCTGGGGCGACCCCACGCATCCAAAAATCACCGTCATTGGCAAAGGCGTCACTTTTGACAGTGGTGGCCTAAATATTAAGCCCGGCGCGAGCATGCGGCAGATGAAAAAGGACATGGGCGGCGCCGCCATTGCTATGGGATTGAGCTATCTCATTATGGCCCGGGAGCTGCCCGTACGCCTGCGTATGTTGCTGCCCGCTGCCGAAAACGCCATCGCCGGCAACGCCTTTCGACCAGGCGACATTCTGCATACCCATAAAGGGCTGACCGTCGAAATCGACAATACCGATGCCGAGGGCCGGTTATTACTGTGCGACGCTTTATCTATCGCCTGCGAGGAAAATCCCGAGTTAATCGTCGATTATGCAACCCTCACCGGCGCTGCTCGAGTGGCTGTTGGCACAGAAATAGCCGCAATGTTCTGCAACGATGCAGGCTTGTCCTCGGCTATAANCACTGCNGNCAATAAAATTGATGACCCAGTATGGCCGCTGCCCCTGCACGATGATTACACCTATATGTTATCGAGCAAAGTCGCTGACTTAGTGAACTCGGCAGCCAGCGGCTTTGCCGGTGCTAGCACGGCAGCGTTATTTCTTAAACACTTTGTCGGCGATGATATTCCATGGNTGCACTTCGATGTAATGGCCTTTAATAACCGTGCNCGTCCGGGTCGACCCGAAGGCGGTGAGGCTATGGCTTTACGTGCAGTTTACGAGTATCTGGAGCAACACTATGGCAACGCTTAAAGAACTCGAGGGCAGCGCTGACGGCACTGCTACGGATTTAGCGGAGGTAGTGGCGCAACTGCAATTCAACGAACAGGGACTCATTCCGGCAATCGCTCAGGATTATGAGAGCGGCGCAGTACTGATGCTGGCCTGGATGGATCAACACGCGATCCANCGTTCGCTCGATGAAGGCTTTGCGGTGTATTACTCGCGCAGCCGTCAAGAATACTGGCGCAAGGGCGATACCTCCGGACATGTGCAAGAACTGGTCAGTATGTCTTTCGACTGCGATGGCGATACAGTGCTTCTAAAGGTGCGCCAAACCGGTGCTGCATGCCATACCGATCGCCGTACATGCTTTTATCTTAACGTGCGCGATCAGCATGTTGTCGTGGACTCAACCTTATGATCAATATCCAGTTCCACAACACTTTAAGTGGTCGCAAAGAGACTTTTGCACCGGCTGATCCAAATCATGTGACTGTCTATGTCTGTGGTCCAACCGTTTACGACTATGTGCACATTGGCAATGGTCGCCCTGCGGTGGTATTCGATGTGCTTATTCGCCTGCTGCAGCGACATTATCCGAAGGTAACCTACGTCAGTAACATCACTGACATAGACGACAAAATTAATGCCGCTGCAGCAAAGAATAATGANCCCATCAGCGAATTAGCTGAACGCTTCACTGTTGCCTATACAGAGGATATGGCAACCCTCGGAGTGCGTCCGCCAGACATCGTGCCTAAGGCCACACACCATATCGAAGAAATCATTNCCATGATCGAGCAGCTCATTGCTCAGGAAAATGCCTACGCGAGTGACGGCCATGTACTGTTCCATGTACCGTCGGATCCGCTGTACGGCAATTTATCTAAGCGCAGCCTCGAGGACATGCTTGCTGGTGCGCGNGTCGACGTCGCCGACTACAAGAAAGACGCCAAAGACTTCGTCTTATGGAAGCCCTCCAGCGACGAACAACCAGGCTGGGATAGCCCGTGGGGCCGTGGGAGACCCGGCTGGCACATTGAGTGTTCTGCCATGATCAAAAAACACTTGGGAGAGACCATAGACATTCATGGCGGCGGATCAGACCTCACTTTTCCCCACCATGAAAATGAGGCAGCACANAGCCGCTGCGCTAATCAAACCAGCGACTATGTGCGTTATTGGCTACATAACGGCATGTTGACCATGGGCTCGGAAAAGATGTCCAAATCTGTGGGTAATGTCCTGACCATTCACGGCTTAGCACAGCAGCACTCTGGTGAAGTGCTCCGCTACGCTTTGTTATCCGGTCAATATCGCTCGAGTCTATCTTGGTCCGACGAACTANTGAGTCAGGCTCGCGCCAGCCTCGATAGCCTATACCAATGTCTTCGCGACAACCCGGGTGATACACCGCTCACCAGTAATGACTTCGCCAATGGCGCTGCTGCAGAAGATCCCCAGAATGTGGTTGAAGCTCTAGCTGACGATCTAAATACGCCACAGGCCCTNGCGGCTTTGCACGAACTTGCCAATCGTTTACGCAAAGCTACCGACNCTCAAGCGATTGCCAGCGCACGGGCACAATTACTNACCGGGGGCTGGCTTTTAGGATTACTGCACGAGGACCCAGAACGCTATTTTACCGCTAGCAAAAGCGCTACCGAATCCTCTATCAGCAACGACGAAATCGACGCCAAAATTGAGGCCAGAAAAACCGCACGCAAAGACGGCGACTATCAACTCGCTGATGATATTCGCGACGAATTGGCCGCTGCTGGTATCGAACTAGAGGACTCCCGCGAAGGTACGCGCTGGCGCCGTTTGTAATGTATCCCATTGCGATCGTCGGTTCGAACAGCGCTGCAGATTTGGCGGCGCTGGCCTGCTCCGCGGCTGGTTTTGCCGCGATAAAACGCTTTAGTCCAAGCAATACCTACGAGCAATATCTTGCGCCGATTCCGGCGAATGCTACCCGACTGATCGGGGCACTCGCCTCTATACCTTTAGACGAACTAGGACGCATACCCCAGCGCGCACAAATTCGTCTGGGTCAGTCAGGTTATCTCCTATCAGAACTGCCATTAGGAGAGTTTTATCGACAACGCTATGGTGCGCCAATTGTTAACTGCAGTGCGGAGGAATTGCGCAGCGCCCTTGGCTCAGAGTCACCGCCCACACCCGAATCGCTAGACGCCGAAGCCCTGAATCGCATCGAGGATGCGCACTCGCTGACCTTAGTTACTGAGCGTTTGCGACACCGACTAACCGAGCCCAAGACCACACCCCCTTGGTGTTGGTTCAGTGTCAGCACAGATTTAGCGGAACCAGTGGGCGCCAACATTACCTGGCTGCGGGGCAGTCAACGCATCTGGCAATGGTCGAGCAAACAGCGGACTCATTTTTTGCTAATGACACCCAGTAGCCAAGCCTTCGACCCCAAACAATGGTACCCGTCACTGCACTGCGCTATTGCACAATGCACAGAGGCACGATATTTCGATCCGCAACTGCCGCGCATCCGCGAACACTACTATGACGGCACCCGGGTTTTTCTCAGCAGCGCCTGCTATCAACCCCATCCAATAGCACCGGAAAGCATCTGGCTGGGGCTGGAGGATGCATGGGTGCTGGCGCGGATGTTGGAGAACTACGAGGAAGATATTCTCGATGGCGTACGCGAGTACCAACGCTATCGGCAAGCTCGAGCACGTCGTACCGACCTGGCGTCCGCACGGGCGTTCGCGCTGGTACCTAATCGTTCCTTACCCCAGCGCTTACTGCACAATATTGGTGTGGCATTAGGCAGCCGCTTTCTACCAGAGATCGTCATGCATAAGCAGGACTGGTTTCATCAGCACGACTGCATACGCGGTTTTCGTTAATGCCGTAAGCGGCTTTCAGCGCTGAAGCTTTTACTGAGAAAGGTCATCTGATCGCCAAGGATGCGTCCGGAATTAATCAACGCCAGATACTCAGCGAAATTCGGCACATAGGGTAATGCCTGCAACTCCATGGAACATTCCTGCAGCAGCCTACTGCCCTTGAAATGATTGCAACGACGACACGCAGCAACCACGTTGTCCCATACATCAAGCCCACCCCTCGATACTGGCAGCACATGATCCCGGGTCAGATCGTAATCACTGAATTGCTTAGCACAGTAGAGACAATTGTTGCGGTCGCGACGGAATAGCGCCTGATTGGTCAACGGCGGCACATGGGAATCACGCGCGACTACCCTGCCATCACAGGCAATAATGCTGTGAATTTCCATTGCACTTTGGCAGCTGTCAATGCGCGAGTGCCCGCCGCGAATTTGCAACAACGGATCGCCTACCGTCCAACTCACCAAATCTCTAGCGTAGAGACAGACGGCCTCTTGCCAGTTAACCCAGTCCACGGGTTGCCCTGCGATATTCAGCCGCAGGATACGAGGAATACGTTCAAATTCGGTGATGTTTGCAATCATGCTTGCCCCAGATCAGTTGCGCCGTTGATGGCCTGTTGCGTTTCACGACTTATCTGGCAGTTGAATTTATGCCGAGCGGCGAATTTTTTCCAGCACCACAACTAGGACAAACTACACTGCGACAAAGCATCTCGACATTTAGCTCACTCTCATGTTGCGGGTTTAGCGAAGTGCAGCAATGCGAGTCAATGAGAGTCTTTACAGCACTGATCCCGAAAGGCAGAGTTCGGACATGAAGAAGATCTATGCACTCCTCGGCACCGCAATGGTTTTGCTTTGCGGCTGCGCAGGCCAAGCTGACCAGGGCGCCAACGCCTCTGCGAAATCCCAGCAACCTTGGTTGTGCCAAGGTCGCGACGGCGAGTGGCAATGTAACCGAGATGTTCGTATGCCGCAGCAGCCTGCCGATGCAACTGAGCAAAAGGTCACTGCAGCAACGCTGGAGCCAGAGGCGCCAAGCACACCAGATAGGGCTCCATCATCATCAGACAAACCAGCACTTAGCAGTATTGCGCCAAGCACAGTCGCGGACACCGCCGACCCAGAGGTGGAGGTAGTAAAAACACCCATTGCAGCACCAGTTGAGAATGCCTGGACCATTCAGTGGGCTGCTTTAAGCACCGCTGCGGCCGCACGACAGTACGGTATTAAATATTTAGCCGATTCAGCAGCAGACTACGAAATTCGACCCATTCGGGTAAATAATCGCGACTACTANATTCTNTTCAGNGGCCGCTACCCGAGCANAGCCGCTGCCACTNAAGCGGCTNAACAAATTCGAACGGCCAGTTCCGAAGCACCTTTTTTTCGCACGATGAGTTCTATTAGGGCCGCGGCCAGAAACTAGTCCCAGACTCGAAAACAGCTGANAATATTATGGCCTAGGCCTAGGTCACTGTTTGATCAGCCATCAGTCTGGCGTCGTTGTTTGCGGTAGCGATACAAGCCTTCAAAGGAAAATATTATCAATGCGCCCCAAATGAAGGCGAAGGTAAACCAACGCTCGGCTGGCACAACTTCGCCATAAACAAAGATCGCGAGCATCAGCGCACAACTCGGCGACAAATACTGCACAAACCCAAGAGTGGTGAGCGGCAAACGAATCGCCGCCGCGGCAAAACAAATTAGGGGCACTACGGTAACCAGCCCACCAAGACCCAAACTCAATAGTTCCCCAATATCCCGCGTCGACCCATGCAGGCTCAACCAGACCAAGAAACCAACGGCAAACGGAGCNACAACAGCAGTTTCAATACTCAACCCTGCAACAGCCCCCACGTTGACCTGTTTGCGCAATAGACCATAGACACCAAAGGTCAGCGCCAGAGTCAGGCCTAGCCAAGGCAAACTTGCCCGAACCCACAACTCAGCGCAAACACCTATAGCTGCTACCGCGACCGCTAGCCACTGTAGGGGTCGAAGACGTTCGCGCAGAAATAACCACCCTAAGACAATACTGACCAACGGATTAATAAAGTACCCTAGACTCGCTTCCGCGATGCGCTCGGTTTGAATGGCGTATATAAACATCAGCCAGTTAATGCTCAAACACAGTGCACTCGCAAGCAAGTAGCCCAACGCCGGCGCCGCCAGGCTCCTTACCTCGCGCCACTGCCCGGAAAGCAATAACAGTAACCCAAGCAAAGGAATNCCCCACGCAACACGATGCGCCACAACTTCTAGCGGTTGGGCAAAACTGACCCATACGAAGTAGATCGGGGCAATGCCCCAGATACCATAAGCCGCAAAGGCGAACAACAGACCCTTGCGGGCATCGCCAAGTTCATGCGCTGAGGAACTCAAAAATGGTCTTTACGTCTGCGCGTCTCCGCGAACACCGCGACCTCATCTGCGCCAGACAAATTCAACACAGCTTGCAATTCCGCACTATCGGATCGAACAAAGGGGTTGGTCGCCCGCTCCAAGCCAATCGATGTAGGTACCGTGGGCTTGCCTGCAGCGCGTAACGACTGAATCTCTTTTACCCGTTGTTGCAGCGCTGGATTGGCCGGCTCCATAGTCACCGCAAAGGCAGCATTGGCTTCCGTGTACTCATGGGCACAATAGACCGTGGTCGCATCCGGCAATGCCATGATTTTCCCTAGGCTCTCGCTCATTTGCTCCGGCGTGCCCTCAAACAAACGACCACAGCCGAGGGCAAATAGCGTATCCCCAACAAAGGCCACTTCGTCCGCCGCAAAATAGTAGGCAATGTGTCCAGAAGTATGCCCGGGTACCTCAATGATTCTGGCTTGCTTAGACCCCAGCGTCAGCGTATCCCCATCTGCAAGCGCAACATCGATACCCGGTATACGCTCCGCGTCTATCGCCGCACCAACCACTTGGCAGTTCCACTGGGCTTTGAGCTCTTCATTGCCACCGGCATGATCGAAGTGATGGTGGGTATTTAGGATATGCGTCAGCCGCCAGCCCTTGGCCGCTAAGGCCTGGTTGATTGGCGCCACCTCAGGTGTATCTATCGTGGCCGTTGCACCAGTTTCCGGGTCATGCACCAAGAACCCATAATTGTCTTGTAAACAAGGAATTTGATAGATCTCTAACATTTCCAGCCCCTGACTTCTCGATACGGATGGTTACTCTACTCGAAATAGGCCGACAGGCGCAGTGGCAAATTTGTTTGCCTCTGCACCAACCTCCTGAGCCCAGCGAGCTTTAGCGAATGCCTTTAGAGCTATTCGATGCTCGCGCAAAGACCAGCATAAGCGCCGTTATTTGGTACAGTGGCAGAATGAACAATCAGGTACTCAAAGAGATCTTAAATCTGATCGATGTGGAACCCATCGAGGAAAATCTATTTCGCGGTCAGAACCATGACACCGAGCATGTTTTCGGTGGGCAAGTGCTGGCGCAAGCGCTCACTGCAGCCTATCGAACGGTTGTTCCAGAGCACGAGTTGCACTCTTTGCACGCATACTTTTTACGCCCAGGGGATTGGACACGGCCTATCCTCTACGAGGTGGATCGTATCCGCGACGGCCGCTCCTTCAGCACTCGGCGTGTCGCTGCAATTCAAAATGGCCGCGCCATCTTTAGCCTGTCCTGCTCATGGCAAAAGCGCGAATCGGGCTTAGTCCATTCACAGCCCATGCCCGACGTGCCACCACCGGAATCCTTACGCGGCGATCTAGAGGCATACCAAGACCTGTATCAACAACAACCGGAACTCGCTCGCTTTAGCTTCCGATTTGAAGCCATCGACTCTAGAGCGGTTGAAAAAACCGTAATGTACAGTAATGAAGAACGGCCTCCACACAAACATACTTGGCTGCGAACCCGCGAAACCCTGCCTGACGATCCGCAAATTCATTTAGCCCTGCTTGCTTACATGTCAGATCTCGATTTCATGTCCACATCGATGATGCCCCACGGCAAGATCACCCGGCGCGACAACATCCAAGGCGCAAGCTTGGATCATGCAATTTGGTTTCACCGGCCGTTTCGCGCCGACGAGTGGTTGTTGTTCGCAAAAGAATCACCAAATGCTAGTGGCGCAAGAGGCTTTGTACGCGGCCATTTTTTCAATCGTGAGGGACAGTTGGTCGCAACCGCCGCCCAGGAGTGCCTAATCAGACCCCAAGGCGACTTGCGGGAGGCGTTAGCGTCGGCCGCTGGCGCACCCTAATATTCAGGGCGCCAGTCAAACCGCAGAATTTACAGTGCTTCGAGGATTGCTTCTGCTGCACTGACTTCAAACTTACCCGGGGCTTCTACCGATAGTTTAGTCACTGTGCCGTCCTCAACGATCATGGCGTAGCGCTGGGAGCGCTTGCCTAACCCAAACCCGCTGCCATCCATAGTTAAGCCAAGTGCTTCGGTTAAATCACCGTTACCATCACCCAACATCAGCAATTCTTCAGCATTTTTGTTTTGTCCCCACGCATCCATGACGAATGCATCGTTAACCGAGACGCAGGCAATAGTGTCAACACCCTTTCCCTTGATGCTGTCTGCATTAACAACGTACCCGGGTAAATGGGCCATGGAACAGGTTGGTGTGAATGCACCGGGGACTGCGAAAAGCACGACTTTTTTACCAGCAAATATTTCTTCGGTGGTCATTGGGGTGGGCTTACCATCCTGCATGCTATGCAAAGTAGCCGCCGGTATTTTGTCGCCTTCTTGAATGCTCATTAATGTCTCCTAGGTTGAGTCGGAAAATTACAGTGATTTGGTAGAGCTGTGATTGTCGTTGTCTGGTAGCACAGCGTCAACAAATCTACGCCATAGTTGCGACTCATCGCCATGCAAATTCGGGTTGCTCGAAATGCGCCACTCGGGTGCGACGATCCATCAAGCAAACCTCCCTAAATTGATAGATCAACGCTGCGGTTGGTGCTGCGATGGCGTCGTCACCTACCGGCATGCGCAATATTGGATGATCACTGCTGTCGGTATAACTGAGCTGTGGTGCATCGTCGCGACAGAATTCACGCAGCGGAATTCTATGCACACTGGCTACCTCCGCTGGGTCTGCATGGGTTACTAAACCTGGGCCACCCCATACGACTACCGGCGTCATCGCAAAGCCAGAGCGGGTTACAAAATCATCAAGAAAACCCAACACATTGGCCCCGGTCAAAGCAACGCCCACCTCTTCCTGCGTCTCCCGAAGGGCTGCATCCACTAAGGTTTCACCAGTTTCCACGCGGCCGCCTGGAAATGCCCACTGACCGGGATGATTACGCAGGGTTGCCGCGCGTCGAGTGAGCAATAATGCCGCTTGATCCGACCAAGAGCGTTGGTCCGCAATGCCCGGAATATCCGCTCCGGGTCCGACATCGGTAACCACCACAGCCACAGCAGCCGCACGCAGATCGCTCGAATCGGCGCGGCGCACGGGAAACTCCGCCAAACGCTGGGCAATCGCCGAACGTAAGTCGTCGTTACAGACGAAACTCTGCATAAATCAAACCCCCAACTGTCATGGTTGATTCTGACCTGTCCCGCGGCTGGGGTATAGTGCCGGGATGGACAACAAGAATATTCTCGGCAATCCACCAAGCGCGGTTATTCCAGCATTACTGAGCGTATTCATGTGGTCCACGGTAGCCACGGGTTTTAAGCTGGGCCTCNGTGTATTTGCCGTCGAGCAATTACTTTTCCTCGGTACTGGGNTCTCTTGGCTGATTTTTTTTGGCTATGCCGCTATTAATGGCCAGTTGTCTTTAGCCGCTGACGATCGAAAACTTGTGTGCTTGTTGGGGCTTATCAACCCCACNGCTTACTACCTNATCTTGTTCGCCGCTTACGACCGACTGCCCGCACACATCGCGCAACCGATTAATTATACCTGGGCCATCACCTTGGCCTTGTTAGCCGTGCCACTGCTTGGCCAGCGGCTCANCAAACGCACCCTTGCGGGCATTCTTATCAGCTATCTGGGTGTTGTTCTATTAGTTCTCACCACCCCCGCAGAAGCCGGTCATGTGGATGCCTTGGGTATTACATTAGCTTTGTTGAGCACAGTCCTCTGGGCTAGTTACTGGCTACTGAACACTCGCAGCAACGCCCAGCCTGCAAGCATCATGTTCTGGAGTTTTACCGTCGCACTGCCCCTAATNAGTGCCATTTGCTGGTATGGNCCCGGNTTGCCAACCCTTGATACAACTGCATTTGGTTATGCGTTNTGGATCGGNGCTATCGAAATGGGTGTCACGTTTTTNCTCTGGCAACGGGCTCTGCGCCAAGCTCATAGCAGCGCAAAAATTGCCCAACTTATTTTTATATCGCCGTTTCTTTCCTTACTGCTGATNTATCTATTACTCGACGAGGCCATCAGTTTATGGGCCCTACCCGCACTCATCGTCATCGTTTTCGGCTTGGTCATCAGCCAACAAGAACCGACAAACTCACCAGCCTAGCGGTGTGCTGGATCTTCCCAAGCTATACCCCACGAAATTGCGGTTTNCGCTTTTCAACAAAGGCCAGCATGCCCTCTTGACCGTCCACCGAAGCTACCTGGTNGGCGATAGCACGTGCTTCCANCTCCATTTGAGTTTCCAGACTCTGACTGAAGCTGCTATCCAACAGGCGTTTAACTTGGGCATAGGCCTCGGTGGGTCCTTGGGCCATACCAGTAGCCATAACCCGAGCCGCAGCTAAGGCGCCACCACCCTCCACCACTTGATTAACCACCCCCCAATCCAGAGCCTCAGGCGCTGTTAACAATCTATTTGTCAGCATCAATTCGCGGGTGCGTCGGTCACCGATCTTGCGCGGCATAAAGTAGGTCGAACTGCCGTCTGGCGACAGCCCAGCATTGGTATAAGCCATGGTGAATACGGCCTGCTCTTCGGCAATGGCCAGATCCGCTGCCATGGCCAGGGAAAATCCTGCACCTGCCGCGGTGCCGTTGACCGCGGCAATCACCGGCGCCCGATTGCGACTGAGTCTCGACAGCGCTAAGTGCAGATCTCCCGTCATCTGCAAAATTAGAGTTCGCGCCTGCTCACCCGCAGCAACAAATGCGCCTAAATCACCACCCGCACAAAATGCCTTGCCGGTACCGGTCAAAATAACCGCTCGCACACTGTTGTTGGCATCAATCTGCAACGCCACTTCATGCAACTCTTTCGCCATCGCCGGCGACATGGCGTTCAGCGCTTCCGGTCGATTTAGCGTGATGGTGGCAACACCTGAATCAACGTCAAAATTCAATGTCTGATAATCCATAGCTCCCTATCTCCCAGTTATTCGTGCCTCTACCCTAACGGTGATCGCGTAGAGGTCAACTTATCACCACTGACTTTGGCTTAACTTCAAATGCGCAACTCGCTAAGCTTGCGCACAGCAAAATTCATCGAGGATGTTATGGATATAGATCTCAATAGCGACGACCAGCATTTTCAAAAGAGCGTTCGGCAGTTTCTTAGCGACAACAGTTATGTTGCCGGCAGCGATTACAACGAATGGCGCTTGAATTGGTTTCGCCTTGCTCGAGACCAAGGCGGCTGGGATGTGCCGAAGTGGCCAGAGAAATTCGGTGGCCCAGGATGGACTCCTACCCAGCATTACATCTGGGAACAGGAAACTGCGCGCGCCCAAACTCCTTGGGATTTGCCTTTCGGTCTGTCTATGCTCGCACCTGTACTAATGAACTATGGCAGTGAAGAACAACAACAGCGCTTTTTACCAGACATTCGCGATCGCAAGGTCAATTGGTGTCAGGGCTACTCAGAGCCGAATGCGGGTTCAGATTTGGCCAATCTCAAGACCAAGGCTGAGTTGTCTGCAGACGGTAGCCACTATGTTGTCAATGGCACCAAAATCTGGACCACGCTGGCACATATCGCCGATTGGATTTTTTGCCTTACCCGAACCGACGATAGCGGCAAAAAACAAGACGGCATCACGTTCCTACTCATACCGATGAAACAAGCAGGTATCGAAGTAAAACCCATCATCACACTTGGGGGCGCACACTCGGTAAATATGGTGCACCTAACCGATGTTAAAGTGCCGGTGGAGAACAGGGTTGGTGAGGAAGGTAAAGCCTGGACCTACGCCAAAGGTCTATTAGCGCATGAGCGTACCGGCCTCGCTGGCATCTCGCGCTCCTTGGTGGCCCTAGAGAAACTGCGCAAGCAAGCCGGCAGCGTTACCCGCGGCAATGGCAGTCTCTTGGATGACCCCAGTTATCGGTTGAAAGTAGCCGAGCTTGAAGTCGAGCTGATGGCCACCGAATTTACTGAGCTACGCTCCCTCGCCAGCGCCGCAGCAGGCGCTGAGCCCGGCCCGGAATCTTCTATTTTGAAACTCAAAGGCACCGAGATCCAACAACGGCTGCAAAAGCTCACCGTCGAAGCAGGTGGAATTTATTCTGCGGCTTGGGGAGCAACACCGGTGGGTCATACATTTGCCCACGGCGGCATGTCTGGCTACTTGGCCAGCCGCGCCTATACGATCTACGGCGGCGCCTCAGAGGTGCAGCGGGATGTTATTGCGAAAAATGTGTTGGGGTTAAAGAAATGAATTTCGATTTATCTCCAGAACAACAATTGCTCAGCGACAGCGTCGAACGATTTATTAGCGATCAATATCCCTTGGATCAGCGCCAGCTCACGGTACTGTCAGAGCAGGGCTTTAGCAGTGAACATTGGCAAACTATGGCAGAACTCGGCTGGTTAGGCGCGAGTATTCCTGAGCAATATCAGGGCTTTGGCGGTACTCAAGCCGATACCATGGTGCTTATGGAACAACTGGGTAAGGGCCTGGTGCTAGAACCTTTCTTTGCCAGTGCTGTGCTGGCAGCGAGCGCACTCAAATACGGCGGTAACGAAGCTCAGCAGAGCCAATGGCTCCCGCAAATCGCCGATGGCAGTAAACAACTCAGCTTGGCCTATGCCGAACAACAGGGCCGCTTCGACTTGCACGATGTGCTCACCCGAGCCGAAGCCGGCGACCAAGGCTTTGTGTTGAACGGGCGCAAGAGTATGGTGCTGCACGCCGCCAGCGCTGACGCCCTTATTGTCAGCGCACGCACTGCAGGCGCACAAACTGAAAAATCCGGCATCGAGTTATTTGTCGTAGACACCCAGGCTGATGGCATCACGATCCATGACTTTCCTACCGTGGACGGTCTGCGTGCCGCGGAGATTGAATTTACCAATGTTGTGGTCGCCACCGAGAACAAACTTGCGTGTCCAGATGGCGGCTTTAGCGTGCTCAACCGAGTGGCCATTGACGGCATCCTTGCGCTAGCGGCGGAGGCCGTTGGCGCCATGGAAGTCCTCTATAAAGACACGGTGGCTTATACTCAGGAGCGCGAGCAATTTGACCGCCCGTTATCCGACTTTCAAGTATTACAGCATCGGATGGTGGATATGTTCATGGAGTATGAACAGTGCAAATCCATGCTCTACCGTGCCACGCTCGAAGTCGTGCAACAGGGCGATGCTGCCCAACGCACGGTCCATGCGCTGAAATACCTTATCGGTAAGAATGGCATCTTCATTGGCGAAAATGCCGTGCAATTGCACGGCGGCATGGGTATGACCGAGGAATTGCGCGTTGCACACTATTTCAAGCGCCTGCTGGTTATCGATGCTCAATTCGGTAATCACGACTATCACCTAGCCCAATTCGCTGGATAAATTATGCGTAGTAGTTGGTACAAAGACCCATTGGTGGCTTTTTTTGCAGTTGGATTTGTCATGTTCGTGATTGCCGGTGGCATCGGTGATGATGAACAGTCAAATATAGAAATACGCACCCAGGACATCGATCGTCTGGCCCAACAGTGGTCTTTGCAGATGCGCAGAGAGCCCAGCACTCGNGAGTTGGACGGGCTGGTGGATCAATACCTCAAAGAAGAAATCTACTACCGCGAGGCTCTGCGCTTAGGCCTAGATGAGGACGACACCATTGTGCGGCGGCGCATGTTGCAGAAGCTGACCTTTCTTACCGAGGACTTGGCGGTCAGCGATACCCCGGCACGCGAGGTACTCGAGCAGTATCACAGCGACAATAGCGAAAATTATCGACAACCCGAGCGTTATAGCTTTCAGCATCGATATTTCTCCACAGACCGCCGCGACAATGCCGAGCAACTTGCGCAACAAGCGCTCACCGATCAGGGCCTAATTGGCGACCCCTTTATGTTGCAAAAGCAATACGCACAGCGCTCCGAAAGAGAGATTGGCGATCTATTTGGCAGAGAATTCGCAGCAGAACTAGCAGTACTTGCACCCAGCCAAGCATGGCAAGGACCGTTGCGCTCGGCTTATGGCTGGCACGTTGTACAGCTGAGCAATGCAACAGACAGTCGCATCATTCGATTTGATAAAGTGCAAGATCGGGTACTCGCTGATTGGCAGCAAGCACAACGCCAAGCGGCCAACGCGGAATACTATCGTTCCCTGCGCGAGCGCTACCAAGTCCAGATGCCCGGGCCGGCTGTCGCAGAGCCGTTGGTTAGCGCACCATGACGCGAATACTTTGGGCCCTACTGTTTCTGGGCTGCAGCGCCATGGTCGCTGCAGACGAAGTGCGCCCCGCCTATCTACAACTTACCGATGTGCACAGCGCCGAGGAAAAACCACTCTACGAAGTGCTTTGGAAGCAGCCGGTAGTCGAAAATCGTCGCTTGCCCATTGAACCGGTCTTTGAACCCAACTGTGAGCTTCAGCCCCTCGGCCCNCCCAGCATCACCGCTAACGCCCTAGTGCAACGCTGGCAAGCGCCCTGTGATCTCGGTAAGGCGGTGGTTTCTATTAAAGGGCTCTCTACCTCGCTTACCGATGTCATGCTGCGCGTGGTNGATGTTNAGGGAGACTTTAATAACTTCATTTTACGCCCTGCTGATCCCAGCATCGATCTGAGCACCGACACGGTGCAGTCGGTAAGTTATTTAATCATTGGNGTCGAGCATCTCGTTTTCGGCCTCGATCACGTTTTGTTCGTCATCGGTCTGGTGTTGTTCATTCGCGCACCATGGATGCTGCTGAAAACCATAACCGCATTTACCCTCGCCCACAGCATTACCCTAGCGCTATCAATTTTTGAAATTGTTCGCCTACCCCAAGCGCCNGTNGAAGCGGTCATCGCCCTGTCCATCGTCTTTTTGGCACGCGAACTTGCCCAAGACGAGCAACAGCGATCCGTCCTGACCCGAGGCCAGCCTTGGCTTATGGCCTTTGTATTTGGTTTGCTGCATGGCCTTGGTTTCGCGGGNGCGCTCAGCGATATTGGCCTCCCTGAGGATGCCATCGGCATGAGTCTGTTGCTCTTCAATGTAGGTATCGAGCTCGGTCAATTAATCATCATTGCGCTATTCCTGCTGATTGCGCGAATGTGGCATCTGCTTACTAAACGCTTAAACTACACCGAGGCTCACCTCTACACTGGCACCGCTTTTGCCATGGGAATTTTGGCCAGTTATTGGACGATCGATCGCACGCTCTTGCTGCTTTAGCCGATATACGTAAATAGGATTTGGGGGTTTGTATGAAATTTAAGTCGTTTAAAACTTTGTCGCTGGCCGGTCTCACTTTACTCTGCGGTTGCTCCCAGCAACCCGAAAAACCATTCACTGAAGTATTACGCCAAGCCCTNGANACCGCTACNCCCGGTGATGTCATTGAAATTCCTGCCGGAACTTTCAACTTTAAGCGCTCCCTCATTCTCAATACTGACAATGTCACGCTTAAGGGTGCGGGCATGGATCAATCGATTCTTAGCTTTAAGGGTCAGGTTATCGGTGCCGAAGGATTATCCGTTAATGCCAGTAATTTTCTGATCGAGGATCTTGCTATTGAGGACACCATCGGTGACGCGCTGAAAGTAAATGAAGGCGACAATATTACCATTCGCAGAGTGCGTACTGAGTGGACCAACGGCCCAGACACAGATAACGGCGCGTATGGCATTTATCCTGTGCAAACCACAAACGTCTTGTTGGAAGGCAATGTTGCAATTGGCGCCTCAGACGCCGGGATCTATGTCGGGCAATCGCGTCAGGTAATCGTGCGCAATAATCGAGCCGAATATAATGTGGCGGGCATTGAGGTTGAGAACACTATCGGCGCAGACGTTTATAACAATATTGCTAACAACAACACCGGCGGCATTCTGGTATTCAACATGCCCAGCATTCCTCAACGCGGCTACGGGACCCGCGTATTTGATAATGATATTCACAGCAATAACACCGAAAATTTTGCAATCCCGGGAACCGCAGTATCCGGCGTGCCCACCGGCTCTGGTGTGATGATCAACTCCAATGATCAGGTAGAAATCTTCAACAACCGTATTACTAACAACAACACGGCCAATATCGTAATCTCCAGCTACTTCAGTGCCAATTATGCTGGACAAAGAGAAATCGCTGCGGAGTTTGATCCCTATCCAGAACAAATCATGATCTATGGCAACAGCTTTGAGGGCGGCGGCACCGCTCCAGGCTTGGACTATCTTACCCAGCTACGTAACGCGCTATATGGTGAGCAGGGCGAATTTCCCGACATCATCTGGGACGGTATCGTCAACCCTGAGAAAGACGGCGAGACCCCGGTAATATGCGTGGATAACGGCGACGCGCAGCTGTTGAGCATTGATGCTGGTAATGAGTTTGCGAACGCTGGCGTTGATATGGCGCAACACGCATGCACTGTGCCTAAGCTGCAACCCATCGAATTAGCTGGCATTTAACGCAGTGCAGACGCGCCCTNTCTTAACGCTGGCGCATCTCGCCGCTCTGCTATTACTGCTTGTTGCTGGCTGCGGCGAAGACCAAGTCCGCCAGCACGCTGCAGACCAATATCCAGAAAAATTGTCCGCATGGGGCCTGATACAAAAGCGTGACGATGCACTCGTCTTGCATCCGAGCACGACGGTTTATGACCTCAACACCGCCTTGTTCTCAGATTACGCACATAAGCTGCGTACGGTGTACCTTCCCAAAGAACAGGCGGCGACCTATCACCCAGTCGACACGTTCGAGTTTCCTGTTGGCAGCATCATCAGCAAAACGTTCTTTTATCGTCTCGATGCTAAAACAGCGGTAATGACGGATGCCACTTGGTCTGGCGATCCTAGTGATATCGATACCCGCATACACCACTTGGTCGAGACGCGCCTACTGGTAAAGCAGGCCGACGGTTGGGATGCATTACCTTATGTCTGGGCTGGAGACGACGCCTATCTGACCCTCACCGGTGACCTACAACAGTTCTCGTTGGCAAGTGGTGAAACTTTGAATTACTTAGTTCCGAGTAAGAACCAATGCGCCTCTTGCCATGCAACTAATCATACCGATGGACAACTGCTGCCTATCGGACCAAAGGCGCGCCATCTCAATCGACCGCATCCGGTCAGTGGCGAGAATCAACTGGACCAGTGGCAACACAATGGTCTGCTGCGTCAAGCCGTACTCCCGTTCCCAGCCAACGCTTCGATGCAGGATACTNATGCCAGTTTAGCTCACCGAGCGCGCTCTTATCTGGACATCAATTGTGGCCACTGTCATAACGCCAATGGCGCGGCGGATACCTCAGGGTTGTTACTGGATTACGCTGACCACCCTGGGGACAAAATGGGCCTGTGCAAACCACCTATTGCTGCCGGCAGTGGATCGGGCGGCAGGCTCTATTCAATAGTTCCTGGCCATGCCAACCAATCGATCCTATCGTTCCGCTTAAACACAACTAAGCCAGCGGCGATGATGCCAGAACTCGGTCGAGCCCTAGTGCATACCCAGGGCGTAGAGCTTGTCGACGCATGGATTAATAGTCTGTCTGGAGAGTGCCTGTAATAATGCTTAGCCAAGTCGAAGCGCCGCTTATATGCCCACGCGAACGCGTGATCGAAGATTGGATCGATTACAACGGCCATCTGAATATGGCCTATTACAATGTAATCTTCGACCACGGCGTCGATCATTTTTACGATCTGCTTAATGTCGGCGCGGCTTATGCGTCCAGTGGCGTCGGTTCCTGCTTTACCTTGGAAGTACACTTGCACTACGTACAAGAATTGAAATTAGGCGATGAGGTTGAAGTTCGGCTNCAGCTNTTAGATTTCGATCACAAGCGACTGCATTATTATCAGGAGATGTACCACTGCNCAGACGGTTATCTNGCTGCAACCTCAGAACAGATAGCGCTCCACGTAGATATGACAAGCCGACGGTCGGCGCCCTTTCCAGCTGACGTTACCAACAAACTTTCCGATGTCCTCGCGGCTCATCAGGGGCTGCCGAGAAGCGAACGCATTGGCCATAGCATCGGTATTCGCCGCAGCTAGGCACCCACAAAAAAGGGCGCCTATGCGCCCTTTTCGTTAACCTCGTTAGGATCAATAGCCTTCTANTTCTCCGTAACGATTACGGTGNAAGTTCACATCACCAAACGTCTGCTCAGCTACCGCCGCNCGCTTGATAAAGAATCCGATATCGAATTCNTCAGTCATACCGATACCGCCGTGCATCTGAATACCTTCCCGAGACACCAAATTATAGGTCTCTCCCACTTTGGCTTTTGCCAGACTCGCAAGTTTAGCAATGTCCTCTCGGTCTCTGCCCTCATCCAGAGCGGTCAGCGCTTCAAGTACACAGGATTTGGACAGCTCAATTTCACAGAACATATCCGCTGCGCGATGCTTAAGTGCTTGAAATGAGCCGATGGCAACACCAAACTGCTTGCGCTCCTTCAAATACTCTACCGTACGCTCAAAACATTCTTGGATGCCGCCCAGCATCTCCGCGGTCAANCCGATACGNGCAATATCAAGTGCCTGATCTAACGCGTCTGCAGCCNTGTCCAATTCTCCGATCAGNGCATCACTGCCCACCTGAACACCNCTAAGAACAACATTAGCAGCGTTGCGTGAATCCGCCATNAGCGTTCGGGTAACCGTTACCCCCTGAGCTTCGCGATCCACCATAAATAAGCTCAGCCCTTGCCGCGACCCCGCCTCTCCGGAGCTACGCGCCACTACAATTAGCTTGTCCGCTACGTGGCCATCAAGTACGAACGTTTTNGAGCCATCCAAAGTATAGCCGTCNCCATTAGCGGTTGCNGTGGTGCTTATGCCGTAAGGATTGTGCTTATGTGATTCTTCCAAGGCCAGTGCCAGCAGCATTTCACCCGCAGCTAACTGCGGCAACAACTCGGCTTTTTGCGCGTCTGACCCCGCAACGTTGATCACCGTGCCGCCCACCCAAACNGAGGCATAGAGCGGGCTCGCTGTTAAAGTTCGCCCAGATTCTTCGGTGACAACACCCAAGCCCTTNTAACCAAACGCCAGGCCACCATGTTCCTCATCCCAGGGAATCGCNGCCCAACCCAGCTCGACCATCGAACCCCAAGTAGCACGGTCGAAGCCATCTGCATTCGCCTCGTCTCTTAGCTTGCGCAATTGACCAATGGGTGTGTTAGTGGCGCAAAAATCTTTTGCGCTGTCTTTGAGCATAGTCTGCTCTTCGTTGAGAATCATCGCCATTGAAACTTCCTTCCCGCTCTAAGTAATACTGAATATATGCTGCGCTATGTAAGCAAAGTATTGTCTTTATGTCGAGCCGTGGGACCGGATTGCCCCAATTTATAGGCCATCAATAAGCCGCGAGCGCAGCTTTTCGCGACTCAGCATACTCAGACTCAGGTGGACCAAAACGCCAGCTANGAAATAGGCAAACCACCATGGTGAGGTCCAAGCCAANGTCTCTGACACGGCCAAATAAGTTGGCAGCACTGAGAACAAACCGCTGACGATAAGACCGGTAAGCGAGTTAGCCATCAGCCCAGAGGCACCTGCGCGCTTCAANGCCGCAAAAACTTTGTTGTGCACATGACTATTATCTGCNGCAAAGGGCGACTTTTTTTTCAATAAGCGATTTACNATAACGCGCACGATTTCGGTACACGGGTAACTCAAAANCGCGGCAAAAAACCATATTGACGCGCCACTACTCTGCAACAGATCAAGACAAGCCAGTGCCATCATGGCTGATAATCCATAGGATCCAAAGTCACCCAGAAACAGTTGACCCGAAAGCAGGTTGTATAAGGTGAAGACCGCAACACTGACGAATAGACCAAAAAATAACACCGTTTGTGTATGTTGGTACGCTATAAAAAATACACATAACGAAGTTATAGCCAAAAGCCCGTTGGCACCATCAGCGATATTGCCAGCATTGACAAATCCAACCACTATCAGTGTTGCTCCCAACGCCATTATGATCGGATGATTGAGCACCTGCTCAAACACCCAAAAGTCTATTGGCCCTGGCACTAAACTAGGCGTCAGCGCCAACGCACTGGCGACAATTACCAACATAACCACGAGACGTCTGATGGGACTGAGCCGCTGAGTCAGGTCATCAATCAATCCCACCAGCCCAATCAATAGCGCCGCCCATTCATATCCGCGCGCCAGCCCGCCACCGACCCAGACTGAATCGAATTCACTCTCAAAGACAGCTGCTGCGCAAAATAATGCTGTACCGAGAAAAATAGCTAGCCCACCCATGCGCGACGCATTGCGCTCTGAGATCCCATGCTTGTCTGCCTGCTCTCTGCCAAATCTGCCTTGGCTGAGCGCCAACATAAATACGAATAAAAAAATGCCTAACGCACCCCCAATTAAACCGGACAAACCCGCTACGAGGACTGTTGAAATCGGATTAAATGGCAATTGCATGGTAGAAACAGAGTGCCTCACTGACTTAGCGGCTAAAGGATTTAATTGTAGCGGCTGAGCTTACCAGCGTCGATTTAATTACCCATGTAGCGAATAATCGCCGGAGGGCGCCCAGGGTGGAAGGTAAA
>NZEI01000080.1 GCA_002690405.1 Gammaproteobacteria bacterium | reverse complement strand
TGTTCTTTGCTGGCAGCCGTTGGTGCCACCGTCGCAAGATCTTCCTCAAACGTTGCATTGTCTGGTTGCAGATCTACTGCGCAAATAACCTCGGTCTTGGTGCCGATTTTGTTGGTCGAGACAATAAGCGCGTCCTCGCCGTAAGTTGTGCGTACATTCTGCAGCGCACTCTTAGAATCTTCGGCGATCAGTCTTTTAAGTTCCATGTCTGGTCCTCGGTTATCGGTTTAAACCACCGGTTGTTCGGCGTTCTCTCCGGTTCGATTAATTGAAATAGTAGAGATCACGCGAATGGCCTGATCTTCTGGAATTTCTACATACGACATGACCGTTAGATCTTTTGTCACGCGTCGTAATAAGCGCGCTAGCCATGGTCGTATCAAAGGTGAAACGACAATGACAGCGGGCATTTCTTGGTCTTCAAGTTGTTGTACGGACTCGCGTACCGATTGAAACAGGCCATCGGCTAGGTTCGGTTCCAGCGCAATGTCGTCGGTGTTTTCGCTGCGCCCGACCAGTTCGTTTAGCAGTTGCTCGAGATCCGGCTCTAAAGTCATGACCGGCAGTGTTTCATCGCCGCCAATCAATTGCTGCACAATCAGGCGGCCTAATTTCGGCCGCACAGCGGCGGTTAATGCTTGGGGGCTTGTGGTACGGGAAACCTCGCTGGCCAAGGTTTCGAGAATCGTGCGCATGTCGCGCAGCGGTACCGATTCATGCAGCAGGTTTTGCAAGATCTGCACGATGGCGCCCAACGACAGTTTTTCTGGCACTAAATCTTCAATCAACTTAGGCGATGTTTGTTCAATGCGGTCGAGTAGCTCTTGAGCGACATCAAAGGTCATGAGCTCAGCCGCGTTATTTTGGATAACGGCATTTAAGTGGGTTGCAATAACGGTCCCAGGATCTACTACGGTATAACCACTGGCTTGGGCATATTCCCGGTCTGCAGGATCGATCCATACGGCATCAAGCCCGAACGCCGGTTCTTTGGCCGGGGTTCCCTCAATTTGGGTAAGCACGTTGCCGGGATTAATAGCCATTTCGCGTCCGGATTCGATAGTGCCGGATCCGCGAATAGAACCATTGATGATGATGCTGTAGCTGTCAGGCGCGTTGTCCAGATTGTCGCGAATGCGAATAGACGGCAGCAAAAAGCCCATCTCAGCAGATAATTTCTTACGAATACCCTTAATTCGATTAAGTAAGCGCCCGCCATTAGCCTCGTCGACCATTGGAATAAGGCCGTAACCCAGCTCCAAGCTGACNACATCTACCTGAGCGGCATCATCCCAGTCCACTTCATTCGGGTCTTTGGCAGTAGCAGGCGCACCGCTCGGATCTGTTGGCGCTGCCTCGACCGCACTATCTTCGCGTTCAGCGTCGAAAGCCAGTTTCCGCTGGGACATATAGCCAAGGCCCATGGCGCAGGAGCCTAAGATTAAAAACACTAAATTCGGCATGCCTGGAATAAGGCCGAGNAGAATAAGGATGGAGCCAGCAATATAAAATGCAGCGGGGTTGGCTAGCTGATTGGCNGCTTGNTCGGGTGCTGACTCGGTAGTTGTTACTCGGGTGACAATCAGTGCGGTAGATAGGGACAAAATNAGAGCAGGGATCTGCGCCACCAAGCCATCGCCAATGGTCAGCAGCACGTAGGCCTTAGTCGCCTGATCGAACGACAGGTCGTATTGCAGCAAGCCAATAGACACACCACCAATCAGGTTGATGAGCAGAATCAGGATTCCNGCAACAGCGTCGCCGCGCACGAATTTTGAAGCACCGTCCATGGTGCCGTAGAAGTCTGANTCCTGAGAGACCANTGCGCGCCGCGCTTTNGCCTCATCTTGATCAATGATGCCGGCGTTCAAATCCGCATCAATCGCCATTTGTCGNCCNGGCATGGCATCGAGGGTGAAACGGGCCGCGACCTCGGAGGAGCGCCCGGCACCCTTNGTAATCACGATAAAGTTAATGATCATAAGAATGGCGAACACAATGAAGCCGACGACGTAATTACCGCCGATTACAAATGCNCCAAANGCTTCGATCACTTTTCCTGCAGCGTCACCACCTGTATGCCCTTCAAGCAGAACAACCCGGGTTGAAGCAACGTTNAAGCCAAGCCGCAGCATGGTAGAAAACAAAATAACGGTGGGAAAAGAAGAAAACTCCATGGGTGTAGCGGTGTTAATCGCCACCATGATGACCAATAGCGCCAATAAGATGTTCAGAGTAAACAGCACGTCTAGCATTACTGCCGGCAGCGGCAGAATAAGCATGGTCAGAATCAGCAAAATAACCGCAGGTACGGCCAATGATGACGGGCGAAAACCCTCAGTGAACTGTCGAAGATCTGACAATGTAAAAGCGTTGGCTGCCATTTTCGTCTTTTAAATGCTCGGTTTACGTCAATTTGTGGTCACTTAGACCTCTGCGGTAGAAGAATTGCAGGAAGCGTGCCGAAAATTGCGCGTAGCCGTTTTTGCATGCCGATCGCTCAAGCTTTCGCTGCCCTCGCCGACTCTAAATTCGTAGTGATCACAACCGCCCAGCTGTAAGGACAGGAAAGACAATGCAAAATTCGAGCTCATCAAAAGCGCGGTTCACAATTTTTCGTTTATTGGCCCTGAGCGCCTGCTTAGGTGGCTGTATAAGTCAGGATGTTCAAGAGCCTATAGTGGCNATGGATGATCCGTCGGTGCCGCCACTAATGCTCGAGCGGATTGATGGAATTACCGCCACTGGGTATGCGGTGATTGATGTGCAGAAGGGCCAAACTCATGCCCAACGGCGCCTGATGGCGATAAGGGCCTCCAAATTAGACGCTTACCGCAACCTTACAGAGCAGGTTTACGGCTTGTATGTGGAATCTGCTAGCCAGATGGGCGATTTGGCGCTGAGAAACGAAAGTGTGCGTGCGCGAGTGCAGGGCCTAGTCTATGGCTCGCGCCTCGTGAGCATCACGCCGTTGGGTGGTGAAACCTATGAAACCAAGTTGGCCCTCGAACAGTCGGTGATTGATGAACTGGTTGAAGCTTACCGCAAGCCCGTCAGTCGCGAACGTCGTGCTGAAACGGTGACAAATGTTGTTGCTAAAGATGAGCCCGAAAAGGCTGAAAAGAGAGGATTTTTTATCAACAAGAGTTGGTTTAAGAAAGGCGCGAGCTAAAAGACTGCACAAGGGCGCTATGCTGGAGACCAACGAACATGAATATTAAATTTTACGCCTTGTTGCTGATGCTCGTGTTGGTCTCTGCACCGATAAAGGCAGATGAGTTTTTCCCCAACGCTGAGCCAATTGATGCGGCTGTGCGGCTGGAGTCGATTAAAGCCTCGTTACTGGACTATGCGCTAGATCACTCGGTGTATGTGAGCACTCAGGCGTGGTTAGATGGCAACGGCGCGGTTGAAGAAAAAGTGTTATTGCTCAGCGGTTTGAATTTAGAGCGTGTGCGGGTGAATGAATATCGAAACGCTTTTGGGATAGTCGAAGCTGCGATTATAGCAGCGCCCACCACCGCCACTGAGAGCTGGTATGGCTGCCCGGTAACATCTCCGGTGAAACGTCGCCTCGCCTTGATCAGTCAAATCGAACAGACCGGATCCATTGCTGCCCGCAATATTGCAGTCGCCGCTCAAAGCCACGTTATGCAGCATCTCACCGCCTCGCAAAGCTTGCAGTCCGCGGCAGATCCTTTTGTCCAAGAGTCAGTCACCGGTTCGGTTTACGTGCGCTATATGCAACAGCCTGCGGCAAAGNCCGCCGATCTTGCGCTGCAAATCAATATTGCGGTGCAACAGCGCGCCTCGCGCTCGCTGCTGGTACCGAGCCTGCGCAACGCGGGGAACGCGCTGACCATCGAGTTGGTTATGACTGAGTTAGGTGAGGTCATTTATGAGNCCAAATTTGCGGCGGTTTTACCGAGGGCCACGTTAACAGCGGCGATGCCTGAAATGTCTCAGGATTTGCTGCGTCAACTCGACGCGGCTCTGGCAGAAAAGGCCTTGCANTTGAGCGATCAAATTCGTTGCCGCGCCAGTTCGAAGCTCAATGTGGTGAACTCTCGCGGCCAGTTGCGTGTGGACGGCGGTGAGGACTTAGGTGTATTTNCGGGNCAGGAATTTTTGCTTGTGCCCAGTAGCCGTGGGTTTGCTACTCGCGGACTGGATGCTGCGCTGCAATCCATTGCNATAGCGCAAGTGGAACGGGTTAATCGTCAAGACGCTTCATTACGNTTGGTCGCAGGTGCGTTACCAAATACAGTTGGTGCAGAGATGATCGCCGTGCCGTTGGCNAGCATGGATTTTATGTAGGCTCGAACAAATAGGATTAAGAACATGAGAATCTGGGCATTAGTCGCAATATTNGGGTTATCTGGCTGTANTGCCATGGGCACGGCGCTATTCGGGCCGGCACCTGCTGCAGATCCCGCAGCCGAGCAGGAAGCACAAACCGCTGCTAGCGCAGCAGCTCCAGAGCNGCGCAAGCCGCGCAAAGTGAACCCCATTACTGGTGAGATTGTTGGTCAAAGTGAATTGGATCGAGCGCTACANCGGCTGGTAGATGATCTGGAACTGGCAGTAACTCGGCTGCCGTCTGGGCGCGCGCGCGGTAGAGATGCTTCCGGTCCTGGCGGNACTCACGTTGTGCAAGAGGGNGAATACCTAGACTTAATCATCGAAAAAACGATTCCGGGTTCGCCCATTCGTAAGGACTTATTGCGGAAAGCATTTGTTAAGTTGAACCCCTCTGCCTTCGGTGGCCGGGGCAACCCGAACTATATTTTTGCGCGTAAAAAGCTCAAAGTTCCCTCNGTAGAAGATCTTAAAGCCGTGATATTCAACGCTGGCGAGCTAGAACAATTGCGCAGCAACAGCGCAGACCCCCATCAGGGTTGGATTCAATACCCATAGTGGATTAAAGCCNAACTCGGCCGGATGGGTGAGCGAGCCAACAGGAGCAGCCNGCTGCGCTAACGCCCATGTACAATCTTGATCCAATTAATCAGCAAGCTCGGCCCAATACGGTATACGTTGAAGGGCTAAGCGCGGCAGCTCNNATAGCGCCAGAACAAGGACGCTTGTTAGGACTCAGGGCGGGCCAAGTCATTAACGGCATCATTGCCCAGCGCCCTGAGGGCAATGTGCTGTTGTTCGACAACAAGGCGTTACCGCTGCCATCGAACATGGGCGCGGTGGGTGAGCGCCTAGGACTGCAGGTGCTGATGTTGGGCGGTAATCTGATTGCCCGCAGGCTAACGGAGTCAAAAGCCAGCAATNCCCAGCGCCCGCAAATGCCGGAGAGTCCGGGTGCCGCGAGGTTAAATCGCTTAAGCGCTGACATTGGCCAATTGCAGCTGGCGCGTTTTTTTAGTCCGAACGCTATGCAAACTCTGGCGCAACAGCCCGAGATAAGACCGCTAATTCAACAACTTGGCCAGTTTCTGCTGTCATCGAAAAACCTCCAAGGTGCAGACATAAGACGGCTAGTAGAACAGAGTGGTCTGTTCTCCGAAGCCATGGTCCGCTTTAGCCAAGCCGGCGCGGCAGCCAGTATGAAATCGGTAATGATCGAGCTGCGGCGACTATTGCAAGGGGCGGGTAGCGATACTACGCGACTGAACGGCGCGATTGATGAAATTGAGGCGCGGCAAATTGAAACCCTAGGGCACCAGTTGCAACGACAAACCCAGTTGAGCTGGTTGTTGCCGTTTAATGATCAGCCACCGGTTTTTCTGCAGATTGGCCGCGACCAAGACGCTGAACAAGGCACGGCGAGTGAGCCAAGCCAGCCAAGTTGGCGGGTAGACTTGACCGTGCCATGGGGGCAAAAACAGGTATCACTGAATATTCACTATGCCCAAGAGCAGGTGAGAGTAAAGGTTTGGGCTGCGAGCCAGGAAGTTGCCGATCAGGTGGTAATGGGCGAGGCTCAGCTGCGCCGATTGCTCTATAGAGCTGGAGTAGAACTGCAGGGTTTCACGGTTTTTCCTGGCGCTCGACCCGCCATGCAGAGCGAACAACGACCCCCCCAAAGGCTTAATGTCGATGTCTAACCGCTACACTCAAGGTACGGATCAACCCTCTGATGGGAAAAAGGCTGTCGCGCTATTATACGATCAGCTGCGAGCGCCAGTGATTAAAGCTAAGGGTGAGGGCGAGCTTGCTTGGGAAATTTTGCGCCTGGCGGAAGAACACGGGGTTCATGTCGCCGAAGATCCAATTCTTGCCGAAACCTTGTCTTATCTGCAGCTTGAAGAAGAAATACCGGAAGAGGTGTATCGATCGGTCGCGGCGATCCTATCTTGGGTCTATTACCTGCAAGGGCGCGCGCCGAATGATTGAAATCGGCTAGGGTTAACGCTTGATGCGCCCCAGCTTGTTGTAGACGTCGCCAAAGCGCTCGGCTGATTGATTGGTCAAGGTGGCCAGCAAGTTTTTCACCGTCTCCATCTGCCTGCGCAGCAACAGATCGTTGCGAATGTGTTTATCTTTACAATCTGCCATCAGTGCGCGCACTGCTGCCAAGGCGCTTTGATCATCAATAGCCTCGGAATCAAAGCCCTGCCACGCCTGTTCAATTTGGGTCAGCAGCTCAACTTTTTGCCCTTGCAGGGATTCAAGTAGATCGAGATTTTTTTCCACCAGTGCCGAAAATTCTTTTTCCAGCACAGCAGCAAGCCGCTCACCGAGTTCGGCGAGCAGCTTTAATATTTCGATGCCTTCGGTCAATGCCTTGTTACAGCAGTCGCTCTAATTCAGCAAAGTTCTCGGCTATTTTTTTCGCGTCAAGCGGAAAACGGCCGGCTTCGATGGCGTCGCGCATTTCTTGTACTTTCGCTTCGCGCATCAGCGCTTCGGTNTCAGCNGNGCGAATNTCTTCGCTTAACTCGACCTCAACATTTGCNTCAGGCGTTGCCTGGGTTTTCACCTCGGCATNATTTGACGGTGCTTTAGCCGCAGACGAGCTGGGCTTNTTAGTTACACCACCTGTGACTGAATTGATGCCTTCCATACNTACCTCACATGCCACGTTGTGTGGCTATAACTCCTTNTGCGTTTGCAACAGGACCCNNNATTGGGATTTTACAAATAGCAAGTCGGTTGCGACCAGCTAAACTTTAGAAACTTTTAANAATATTTNAGTATTTTTTTANCGTAACGCNCGCGTTCGNTTNGATCCNGAAACAANNGCCCTAACNACCTGATTACTATTGATATTTTTAAGNTTTATCTGGTCGCCGAAATAGCCGTCCTGGAGNGCNGTNGCNGTGGTTTCGATNGAATAACGGTCNCTACCGGCGCTTAAAATCACTTCCTCGCCNCGGCGTACAAGCTTTGCTTTCTTTAAATCNCGCTTGCGTAGCACCGAACCNGGGTGAATCAGNCGGTTGGCGGCTAGGTGCTGCAAGCCCGATAAATCGCTAATCGCATCTTTAGGCACTTTAAAGTCTACTTTTTGCAGTTTCAGATCGTCCTCGGAAATCAAATAGCCGGCAGGAATGGTTTTACTCGCCACCGCCACAGTTTGAGCATAGTAAATATCACCGTTAGTCAATATCTGACCTTTGCGCAGTGTTCGGGATGCAAACAGCGCTTCTGCGGGTAGTTTGTTTAACGCATTTCGTGCTGTATGTCGGTGTGGTTTTTTGATCCTCTTCAGGTCATTCGGGCTGATTAATTGTTCTGCAGGTATCGAGCTTTGCAGTTCATACGCATAGGTAAATGATACGGCGGATGAAGTTTTCGACTTAGAGGTTTTTAACCGCACTAGGCGCTGCCAGTTAGTAGACGAACATTGGGCTTTGATTGTGCGCTGGCTGTTATCGCTAAAACTGAAGTCGAATGGTTGTGGGCACAAAGGCACCTTAAACCGTTGATCATTAATGCCCTGCGGAATTGCCGTGTTTGCAGTGTCTGCTGGTAACCAGTTAAGCAGCTGATTTAACAGAATTTGTTTTGGACTCGCTTCTGTGGCAATCGGATCGTTGGCATATGCACTGGCCGAGCAAAATAACAGCCCGACAGTGGTATACCGCCTCGACAGAGCGAATATGCGCTTAAACCCAACTCGACGATAAAAAGTCTGATGCACGCGGATTGCCTTAGAAATAGTCCTATTGCATTGGGAGCAGCAAAATTAATGCCAGCGATCAGTTTGCTCGAGCAAATACCTCTGCAGGCCTTGGGCCTATAGGGGCGGCGGCGAACAAACCAAAGCATCAGGGAACTTTAATAAGGCCTGATCAGCGAAATCGCTCTATCCCCCTTATCTTTTTGACTCCTATTGTCGAAAAGCTGACAGAGCTTTCTGCCATGCCGGAAAAATCAACAAAGAATCTAGTTCCGAGCCGGCTAAAAGCTGCCTTTTTCGCACTGGTTTGCCGGTTATGCATTGCCGTTGGCTCCGAGAAAACAGCTGCCAAAGCCCGCCCCACGGTTATTTTCGTATCAGATAAGGACCGATTGCTGTGGGTTTTTGGAATTTGGCACGGTGTTTGCTTTTCACCCAAGCGAACGCTGCAGATTCGATTCAAAAGGAAAGATCGGCAGCAACAGTAATAACTTTAGTAAGAACGGCAAACCGGGTTATGGACGCATTAAACGACATCTTTGGCACTACAGCGAAAGCTTTAGATCTGCGGTCTAAACGTATGGAACTGATTTCATCAAATATCGCGAACGCTGATGTCGCGGGTTACAAGTCCAAAGACATCGATTTTAAAAAACTTATGTCCAAGGAGATGGCTGGCGTGCTGAACAACACCCACGCGAAACATCTGGGCGGCGCGGTAAGCGGAAAAACAGATTACATCTATCGAGTGCCAGTGAATCCGTCAGAGAACGGCAACACGGTAGAGATGAATTATGAACAAGCGCAGTTTGGTCGCGAAGCAACACGCTACGCAGCAACTCTGCAATTTTTGGAATCACGAGTGGGCGGTCTTCGACGCGCACTGCGCGGTGAATAAGATTCGAGCATTAATCCTCGTAAACGGAACAAAGTTGAAAGGTAACGAACCATGTCACTAGTAATTAACACCAACATCGCATCTATAACTGCTCAGCGCGCGCTCGAAGCCACGGGCGATGAACTCGAAACTGCGATGGAGCGGTTGGCCACTGGCTCAAAGATCAATAGCTCAAAGGATGACGCCGCAGGACTGGCGATAGGTCAGCGCATGACCGCCCAGGTCAAAGGCTTGAACATGGCTGTCAAGAATGCTGGCGATGGCATGGCAATGACCCGAACGCTGGAAAGCGCTTTGAATACGATCTCTGATATGTTGCAGCGAGTTCGCGAGTTGGCTGTGCAGGCTGGTAACGGCACCAACTCTTCAAGGGACAGGTCCTTTTTGCAACAGGAAATTAACCAGTTAACACAGGAAATAAATCGAGTTTCTGCTGCGTCGCAATTCAACGGTGAAAAGATTCTTGACGGTACTTTCGTCAATAAGACCATTCAACTGGGTATGGAGGAAGGTGAAAGGCTATCGATCAGCGTACCGTCCATTGCTGCAGATCAAATCGGAGCATATACATACACCGGTAACGGTGTAGCGGCTGCTGCGGCTGCGGCAACGCCAGCAGCTAACGTCCTTACGGCTGCCGAAGATTTAACCGTTGTTGGGCCCTTGGGCACAGCAGTAACCACTGCAGCGGCAGCGGATTCAGCGAAACAAACAGTGAACCGTATCAACGCTGTTTCCAGTCAGACCGGCGTTTCGGCAACAGCCCAGACATACCTGCAACTAGCGTCCACTAACGGTAATGAAGAAAGCT
>NZEI01000079.1 GCA_002690405.1 Gammaproteobacteria bacterium | reverse complement strand
TTAAAAACAACCTCGGCAATTGGATGGGCGTTGCAAACAGCTATCGGGTATCCGTTGAGCTGCAGCATCATTTGGAGCGCTACTATGTGGCTAAAAACGAATGGTCCGAGAGCCTGTATACAAGTAAAGCCGCCNACGTAGCNCCCTACACATCTCGCACTCTAACTGCGGAAACTAACGTTATCGTTACTCCGCCACCGATCGCGCAATCACCATATGGGCAAACGTATACGCAACCCGGCTTTGATCAGAGTGGTTTTAGCCAGCAGCAACCGGGCTATAACTACGAACCATCTGCAACGGATGGGTATCAGAATAACTACCAAACAACANCAGAAGAGCAGTATGCCGATCCCAATTCGGATTGGTAATAAANGTCTATATCAACGCGAGCATCTAAGTATTGTCCAAAGGAGGATAGGGAAATGAGAAAAGCGAAACACACAGCGAGGACGCTGCTGATAATAACTACCAGTCTGATGACGTTNCTTTCGAGCANCGTCACCGCGAATATGTTTGTTCCAATGCAGCCGTGCGTCGGCTGCACGATCGAAATTTCTGACCACACTGGGGTAAGTCCTACAAGCAAAAACGCTGTTTTCCGTGTAAATAATCCAGTGACCCCAAATGGTACTCCTAGCTGGCTAGAGCTTTACAACCCGACCTTGGCCACTATCCAGAACTGCGTTGCCATGGTGAGTTCAGTGCAAGGACCTACGCCATTCACCGTTCAGCTTAAAGCGAGCGAGTACAAGCTCTCAGGCAGCAACCAGGTGGTTTTCCTGGTTGATCAGTGTCGCAAGGTGAATCTCCGTCCAGGGGCGGGACCCGGCATGGGCCAGAAACCCGGCATGGATAAAAAGCCTGGTATGGGTCAACGGCCAGGTATGGGTCAAAAACCTGGAATGGGTAAACGACCGGGAATGGAGCAAAAGCCTGGGATGATTAAAGGACCAAAACTCGGCGGCGGCATAAGACCGGGAGGTGGTAACCAATCGAATACCTGCGGCTCAGGTACACCCCCACCATCAACGTCGTGCTCTACATCTGGTGGCGGATGGCAGACCGTTTCAAACGTTCTCTCCGAGGATAATTGCCAGTTGGGATATACCGACGCTTCAGCAGGCCCGGGGCAATTTGTTCTATACGACAATGATTATTCAGTCACCTGTACTGGCGGTTCTCATAAACCTGCTGTCTTCGTTAGCAACACACGTTCGAATTCCAATTGGGGTGCTTACGTTCAGCCTTCAGAAACATGTCAAATGAAAACTGGCCCGTCGCCGACCGGCAGCGGAAGAGTCGTCGAAAAAATCGTCTGCCCCTAGCTCNTAGTAGCAGTCAGAATAATCGGAGCGGCGCAAGCCGCTTCGATTACATCGCCGCAACCTNGCCNTAACTTGCACAACAACCTGCGGGTTAGGCCAACAGCACAGCAGCTTGCACACTCACTCTTCGTCCAAAAAGATCTCCTCGATCGACATCTGAAATAGACGCGCACATTTGAACGCCAANGGTANCGACGGTGCAAACTTACCCTTCTCTATGGCGTTGATAGTCTGCCGTGACACTTCNAACGCATTTGCCAGATCGGCCTGAGTCCAGTCACGCTCAGCGCGTAAAACTTTCAACCGATTCTTCATTTGTAACGAACCGTATTCAAAACAAGCGCAGCGGCGTAGGAGATACACATCAGCGTGAAGATGTCAGATACCTGCTCATTAATGATATAGCCCCANGTCACTAAGATCGTATAACTGATACTCAGTACTAGACCGAGCCCAAATGATATTGAAATCGCCTCTAGGTGTATCTTGCGTTGNAGATCATCCATTCGGTTGAGCATCTGCCGGTAGTAATGCACCAAAAGCAGACCCAGAGCGGCATTAACGGCAATGGACATTAACGTAATCCATTCCGCCTCCCACCACCCATAAGCTTTAGCCTTTTGGGAGATTACGGATGAGGCGGTCCAAAGAAAAACCCACGACACAAATTTTAGGTTATCGCGAATAGAACGCTTATCGTAATTAGTCACAGTGTTTGGCGACTCATTCATTGCTCGGCTTCTCCATANAAAGTAAATATAACTTTACATTTTTTATATCNCGAGACCCAAAATGTCAAGTAAATATTACTTTTTGTCGCNTCTTATAGATATTGCCTACTCGACTGTTCCCAGACCTTGAGAATCGCGAGACCGCCCTACTAAGAACTCCTAGCAATGCTGCTTGTCAGGTTGACTTTAGCCAGTAAAACCATCGCCAGCGCCGGTGAATGCACTAATCTCATCCGTACGCAGTTAAAACACGACGCTATGCTTTATCGGCACTAAAAATACCCGTCATCCGCTGCATCCCCGTATACTGTGGCCACTCGACCGCGGGCGCGTCGTCTAACTGGATAAGACACGGACCTCCTAAGTCTGAAATCGGGGTTCAAGTCCCTGCGTGCCTACCAATTTACATGGCGGGTCGAGNTTNAATTNAGCCGCAAAGGTCCCGCACCCATAGGCTATTAACCAATAAGCAGAGACGGCTAATACCCCTGCCCATTGCTACTTTGGCGATGNNTATCAGCTCGACGCATAGTTGCGACAAGCCTCTCAACCATGTCCCACGGGCGGACGCTGCCTTTGTGCCTTCATACAGGCCTGCAGGCTATCAGCCGCCAGATCCAGAGCGATCTTCGACAACTGGTCCGGCGCTGCGTTAATCATTCGCGCTCTGATCGCCAACGCCATTGCCACAGCTTGCAAAACATCACCGTTGCTACTGGGTCCCAACACAGACAGCTCGGTATCTATCCTGCTCAAAATCGCCGACAAAAGCTGATGCACCTTTACCGGATCTTCTGTCTCAGGATGCAGATCAAAAACGATATCGAAGACATCCCCTGTCGCGGTCTTCGCGGTATAAGGTATTTGCTTGTTCAAATTTTTCCTCAGTTGAATTTGGCTTTGCGCCCATGCTCTGCTGCGCCATCAGTATGCGAGCACAACTGGGCCTGTGGGTTAGCGCTACCGCGCGCTGCAAGGATAATTTGGTCGCGTCCACAAATTGTTAAAGTTTTAACCCTATCGGCAACATAGATTTCGCATTGGATCACACGCCGGCTTCACTTCTTCAACGTATGCTTGCGCCCTTTTAAACCGGAGGCAAACATGCTGCGATACTTTCGCGACCCGTTGTGGGTATCTATGTGTGAGTTAGGCTAATTATCTTAGCCGCAAAATGCAGCGCACCAGTCTTTAGGGCCGCGCTTGCAAGAGCAAGCTCACTCGCTCGCTGACGCTCCATCCGAGCGTCGGCGGCTTCGTATTAACAAAAACAAGAATATGACTGTACTGCCCATTAGTGTTGGCAGCACCGCACTTCCAAGCGCCCGCTCGGTGGACAGGAAATCTGGATAGCCGGTCTGCCAAAGCACCCATTCAGAACCGATAGCCGACGCTAAGGATGGATGACCAGATACCAGCATCACAAAGCCATCTAACGTTTCAGGATTTATGCGTACCGACGTATTGATGGCCGGATCGTTTGCTCCATCATGCCCAAACACGAAATCTCCATTGTGCGTCTGCACGTAGAGCATTGTACCTAGGCCCCAGATTCCCGAACCCAGCATAAAGCCGTGAGGCTCCCGCATCGAAGCGACGACTTCCTGTTGCAGCGGAAATCTTTTTCCATTCAACAGCGTCACTACGAGATTTGACAAATCGGCGGCAGAGCTCGCAAACGCCGTAGCCGCAGCTGATGCATACTGATATGTGGGCGCGAGGGAGCCGTCAATGTTGAAAGAAGGTGATGCGTTAATTTGATCGCCGAGAAACTCATAGGTCGATCTGTCCATTGCCATGGGATCGAGCACGGCTTGGCTTACATAGTCTGTGAATTCAACTGCGCTCACTTCCTCGACCAACAACTGCAGGAGCAAATAACCGCCGCCAGAATAGAGAAACTCGGCCCCCGGTTCGCGCCCGACAGTTATTTTGACTTCACGACCCGCGGATGCACGAGGATTACTTAGCTCTTGTTCCAGCGAGGGTAACGGTTCATTCCTTAGATAATCCCCAAAACCCAGCCCGTCAGTCAGTCCAGCGGTATGACTGAGTAGCCGACGAATCGTAACCGCGTCGTTGTCGTACTCAGAATCCGGCAACTGCCATCGAGTTAGGTAGTTTGCCACTGGCATATCGAGGTCAACCTCACCTTGCTCAACTAGGGACATGACGGCCAAAGCCGTAATCCATTTGCTGAACGAAGCAGTTGCAAACAGTGTGTTCTCATCCACTTCGTCACTGAAAAAGCGATGCACGACCCGGCCGTCTTCAATGAGCACTAAGGCAGCCGTGCCACTATTTTTGCTATCGATTTCCGTAATAGCCCAGTCAAAGAACTCCGCATGATTACCGCGCTCTGCAACGCTCGCCATCCACCATCCGTAGAACGCCATACCGAAAGCAAACATCGACCACACTGCGGTGGCGACCAACCAAACAAAGAAAAGCTTCAAGAACCTCAAGCCAAAACCACCAAGTTGTTAACTGCTATTGAATCGCCAAACAGCGGCGACCTATTATNTCTTGCCGATCCGCACCCCATGGGGTGCTTATTTTCACGACCGATCGGTCTATTCGTTGCTGTCGGTTATCNGCGGATAGCGCTGCATCCAAACCCAAGANCATCANGTACTANAGCGCTTCAATATCCTGCAGAGCAACCTCTACTAAGCAAGTATGCGNACTCGGCCCTTGCGCCAATTTAGAGGTACCGTGATCTCGAGTGAGNACATTAGGNTTGCCATTTAGCTCTAACGAATNCTCGCTTTCAGGGTCGCTAGGTTTAAACCACGCACCTGTTGGCAGGGTCACCACATCTGCACGCATGCCTGCATCGAGCCTTACCCCGGCTAAACAAGCACCGCGCTCGTTATAAACTCTAACGATNTCNCCCTCGGCAATNCCTCGATCAGCCGCAGCCAGAGGGTGCATGGTTAATACCTCTTTACCCGCAATCTTGCCGGCTTGGCTATAGTCGCTCTGGTCTAACTGGCTATGCAGTCGTCGACTCGGCTGGGGTGACAACAAATGTAACGGATAAACCCCAGCTTTTTCACCGCCTAGCCATTCATAAGGTTCTAGCCAAGCGGCGTGTGCTGGACAGTCATCGTAGGCGAAACTCTCGATACGTTGCGAATACAGCTCTAATTTACCCGAAGGCGTTGCTAACGGCTGTGCTTCGGGGTCAGCTCGAAAATTGGCGAGCCAGAATTCGCGACGCGCTCTTGGCGGTAATTTGTACTGGCCAGCGGCAACAAATTCGTCAAAGTCCGGCAATTCAAAGCCCTGTTGAGCCGCCCGCGGTTGAGAGTCTTGCCATAGCTTTTGCAGCCACTGACGCTCAGTACGACCTTCAGTAAAAGCATCATGAAATCCCAGCTGTGCCGCCAGCCCAGCAAATATTTGGTGATCGGATCGCGCTTGACCCTGTACTGGCAATACCTGTTGCATAAAGTGCGCGTAGTTGTCGTGACTGGATGCACACAAATCTTCCCGCTCCTGNGCCGTGGTCGCAGGAAAAACAATATCTGCCCACTGAGCAGTGGGCGTCCACCAAGGCTCATTGACGATCACAGTCTCAGGCTTGCGCCAGGCGCGCACTAATCGATTAAGGTCTTGATGATGGTGAAACGGATTACCACCCGCCCAGTATATAAGGCGCGTATCCGGATAAGTGATCTTCTGACCATCGTAGTCAATCTCTAAACCCGGATTCAGCAGCATGTCGGCAATACGCGCCACCGGAATCGCAAAAGATGCAGGATTCCTGCCCTTGCTCAAAGTCGCCCAATTGAAACGGCGATGGTTGCTGCCGATAAACCCTTCAGCCGCATAACCAAAGCCAAAACCGCCTCCGGGCAAGCCNATTTGACCCAACATGGCAGCTAAGGTAACGACCATCCAATAAGGCTGCTCACCGTGATCCGCACGTTGCAACGACCATGCGGCGGTGATGAACGTNCGCTCAGCCGCCATGCGATGCGCTAATTGCACCAGTTCTGCGGCATCCACATCGGCAATCTGGGCTGCCCACCCGGGTGTTTTAGCTACCCCATCACTGTGACCGAGCAGATAATCGCGAAACCGCTCGTAGCCCACACAGTGAGTACGCAAAAATTCTCGATCCAGTAACGACTCTTGTTCTAAGACATAAGCCAGCCCCAGCATGAGCGCCACATCGGTNCCCGGTCGGGGCATTATCGTTTGTGCGTTCAGCCAAGCTGGCACATCTTCTTGCAGAGGCGATATATTGCAGAACGTTACTCCGCGCTCACTCGCCAGTCGCATATCTCTGGCACTGTTGTGCTCAGTAATGCCGCCATAGGCCACTTGAGTATTACGCAATGGCAAGCCACCGAAGGCGATCACGAGCCGACTATGCTCAATCACGTCTTGCCAACTGGTCTGGTGCAGTTCCATATGCGACCAAGGCGCGACNACATGGGGCAGAATGACCTGAGCAGCCGCGGTACTGTAGCTATTCATAGCGCGGGTACAGCCGCCCATAAGGTTTATAAAGCGGTGCAGTTGAGATTGTGCATGATGAAACCGCCCAGCGCTGGCCCAGCCATAAGAGCCTGCGAAAATGGCTGTGTTGCCATAATTTTCTTTAACNCGCTGCAATTCGCCCGCAGCCAACTCAAGCGCTTCATCCCANGGCACGTCGATAAACGCCTCTGTACCGCGTCTATCTCTACCTCGATCTTTACGTTCTAACCAGCTTTTGCGGATTGCCGGCTGTTGGATTCGTGTATGGTGCTGGACCCCATCGAGGAGCAAGTCCCCCATCGGCGCAGGATTGGGATCGGCATCAATTCCCGTTACCCCAACTATACTGCTGTCACTGACCTCCAGATCATAGACACCCCATTGGGTAGCAGTCCGAAAACGCCTGACGTCTTTGTTCACCCCGTAATTCACCCGAGCCTATTAGCGGTGTCTAATTATCCCTGCGCAGCCGATGTAATTTGTAGCCAGGGGGTGCCTGCTGGGGTACATCNTCGATGCTAATTTGACCCGACTGTGTGCCCTCGGAATCANCGTTGCGTGACTCTCTCAACACGGCCANGTCATCCAGTCCGGCAAAATCCATGCGCTCAATNTCTGCTANAGCAGCGCTCAGACCACCCCGAGAAGGGACTTGAGGCGCGGCCGTAGAATCACTAGCAAATCTTTTAAGCTGCCAAATCCAGGCCCCAGATAATCCAGCCTGCCGCAACCTAGGCAAGACCTGTCTGGCCTCGCCAACGGTCGCATAAGGTCCGGCTGAGACACGATAATTAATCCCGGAGGCGCTTTCACTGGCCACTACAGAGAGCATTTCTGAAGTTTTAGCCCGTGCTTGTAAAAGCCCTTTTTCTGCGGTGCCGCGGTCTTTAAAACTACCCACCGCAATCCAATGATCCGCAAAAGTCGGTTGCGCCGATACCGCCACAAGCAGCAATCCAAAAACGCCTAATCGCGACATAAGTCCCCCTTAGTCTGCGTAACTTCTAGCTATCGTTTATCCGACGACCGGAATATTTCCTGCAAGTTTTATACAAAGTTGCTCTAACCGGCTGTAAATTGTATTAAAATTCCCGCCGCAACGGCAGAGCCAATTACTCCGGCCACGTTCGGCCCCATAGCATGCATTAATAAGTAATTACTGCTATTGGCTTCCAGCCCCACCTTGTTAGCAACCCGTGCCGCCATAGGCACTGCAGACACCCCAGCAGCACCTATAATTGGATTAATCGGCGTCTTACTCAGCAGATTCATGCCTTTAGCCATGAGTACCCCGCTGGCAGTTCCAATCGCGAAAGCGACCATCCCAAGCATTAGGATGCCAAGGGTTTGGGTATTCAGAAATGCCTCAGCACTGAGTTTCGAACCAACGCCCAGACCTAAAAAGATTGTCACTATATTGATCAAGGCGTTTTGCGTTGTATCCGTTAAGCGGTCTACAACCCCGCACTCGCGCATCAAATTACCAAAGCAGAACATACCTAAAAGCGGTGCAGCTGAGGGCAACAGCAAGGCAATCAGTAACAATAGCAATAGCGGGAACACCACTTTCTCGGCCTTGGATACTTCGCGCAACTGCAACATGGTGATTTCACGCTCAGCTTGGGTGGTCAATGCACGCATAATAGGCGGCTGAATAATGGGCACCAAGGCCATATAGGAATAGGCTGCAATGGCAATTGCCGCCAGCAGTTCCGGCGCCAATTTACCGGCGACGAAAATCGCCGTCGGCCCATCCGCACCACCAATAATACCAATCGCTGCCGCCTGCTTGAGGTCAAACTCCAGCACCCCGGTAGCGCTTAACGCCACGGCCCCCAGCAACGTTGCAAAAATTCCGAACTGCGCCGCAGCGCCGAGGAATAATGTGCGCGGATTGGCCAGCAAGGGTCCAAAATCGGTCATTGCGCCAACGCCCATGAAAATAATCAACGGGAAGGCGCCAGTTTCGATACCGACTACGTAAACCATGTGCAACAAACCGTCGCCGGTAGCGATTTCGACGCCCGGTATATTGCTCAAAATACCGCCAAAGCCGATGGTAACAAGCAACAAAGGCTCGAATTTGCGCACAATAGCGAGATATAAGAGCAATAGCCCGATCACAATCATCAGCCCCTGCCCCGGAGTCATCTGTGCTAGGCCAGAGCCAGCCCACAATTGCTGCAAAGCATCCATCACCGGCGCCTCAGCTCGTCAAACCCCACACTAAACCTCAGCAATGGTCAGGAGATTTTGCCCGACAACGACAGCATCGCCCTGACGCACCAGCACCTCGGCAACTGAGCCCGAGTTCATCGCCGAGACTTCTGTTTCCATCTTCATGGCCTCTAGAATCATCACCGTTTGTCCAGCCACCACCTGCTCCCCTGGCGTAACCAGTACCTTATTCACCGTACCGGCAAGACCTGCCTGCAACGGGGTTGCTGCGCCCGCAGACACAGGAGCCGCCTGAGCCTGTACCGGCTGAATCTGCGTTGCCCCTGCAGCCACCTGAACCTGATAGACCTTGCCGTCCACAGCCACCGAATAATTTGCCACCTCAGCAGACTGTTGCGCAGCAACCGGCGCTGGCCCGCTAGTTTGCACCTCTGCCGATGGCGCCGGCTCAAAGGCCGATGCGTCACCGCGGTTTTGCAAAAACTTCAACCCCACCTGAGGAAACAATGCATAGGTCAACACATCATCCACAGCTGCATCCGCCAGCGCGATATTTTCGGCGGCCGCTGTGGCCTCCAACTCAACCGTCAAGGACTCCATTTCCGCTGCCAACAAGTCAGCAGGTCGGCATGTAATCGGCTCCGCGCCCTCTAATACCCGCTGCTGCAAAGCAGCATCCAGAGGCGCTGGCGTGGCTCCGTATTCCCCCGCCAACACACCTGCGGTTTCTTTTGTCACCGACTTATAACGCTCACCCGTAAGAACATTAATCACCGCTTGAGTCCCCACAATCTGTGATGTCGGGGTTACGAGCGGGATAAAGCCCAGCTCTTCGCGCACCTTGGGAATTTCTGCGAGCACCTCGTCTAAACGATCCTGAGCATTTTGCTCGCGCAACTGACTCTCCAAATTGGTCAGCATGCCGCCGGGCACCTGAGCCACCAAAATCCGTGAGTCCACACCACGCAAGGAGCCCTCAAACGCTGCGTACTTCTTTCGCACCTCGCGAAAATAGCCAGATATTTCTTCGAGCAAATCCAAATCCAAACCGGTATCCCGGGGCTGGTCTTGCAGAATTGCCACTAAGGATTCTGTTGCCGAGTGACCGTAGGTCATACTCATGGAAGAGATCGACGTGTCGACGTTATCAATACCGGCCTCTATGGACTTCACATAAGTCGCTGTAGACATACCCGTAGTCGCATGACACTGCATATGAATAGGAATGCTCAAGGCCGCTTTTAGCTCGCTGACCAGTTCGAAAGCCACATACGGTTTGAGCAGACCTGCCATGTCTTTAATACAGAGACTGTCCGCCCCTTGATCTTCTATCTGGCGGGCCAAATCCAACCATAGCTGCAGATTGTGCACCGGACTTACGGTATAGGAGATAGTACCTTGGGCATGCTTATCAACCCGCTTAGCCGCCCGGATTGCGGTCTCTAAATTGCGCATGTCGTTCATGGCATCGAAGATACGGAACACGTCGACCCCATTAAGCGCCGCTCGCTCGACAAAGCGATCAACCACATCATCTGCGTAATGCCGGTAGCCCAGCAGATTTTGTCCACGCAGTAACATTTGCTGAGGTGTGTTCGGCATGGCCGCTTTGAGGGCTCGCAAGCGTTCCCAAGGATCCTCCCCCAAAAAACGAATGCAGGCATCAAAGGTTGCGCCGCCCCAAGATTCCAAGGACCAAAATCCAACCTGATCGAGCTTTTCGGCAATTGGCAGCATATCTTCAATACGCATTCGGGTAGCCAATAGGCTCTGGTGCGCATCGCGCAAAATGACATCGGTAATACCTAACCGAGCGGGAGCATCACTATTCACCACAGGAATCTCAGAATTATCTCTAAACTATTTGTTTAACTTGTCGTTTTCGAACTTCGCTATGGCAGCTGTAATCGCAGCAACATGGCCCTGATCTAATCCTTCATTGGCCTCCCTCGGCGCCATGCTTGTCGGTGTTAACCAAGCAATACAGCGCGACATGAAGGCCGTGGCAAAAATAAGGATCGTCAAAAAGCTGAAGACGGTGCCCATGCCAACAGCCATGAGCTGAATGCCTTGCATGATAAGTGGATTCACCCTGTTCTCCTAGCTCAAACACGTCGACCGATAGGTCATTTGAGCATATTAGTCGTTGTTTCTGCCAGCTGGCATGAAATATGTTGAGCTTCGGGCGATTCTTCCAGATAATGCGCACCCCACGCACCCGTGGCCAAACTGGATAAGGCACCGGTCTACGAAACCGGGGATTACAGGTTCGAATCCTGTCGGGTGCGCCATTAGATCCTAGGAATGTGTTTGTCTACGAACACCCACACCCTTAGGCCAGGCCTTCCACAAATGCACCACCAAGACCGCATATCGCTACGCGAAGGCTGAGGGTGGGACAAAGCCTCCAATCGCATCCGCAATCAGACGGCTGATCTCGATAGTTTTAAAGTCCTGGTAGGGGCCACTGACAAGCTGCAACCCAATCGGCAAGCCGTCTTCTCCAGCGCCTGTTGGAAAGACCGTACTGGGTAGGTGTGATGCCACGACAATGCCGGCCCAGAACAACGACTCAAAATAGGAGCGCAGTTCACCATCGACCAGGGTCTGACGTTCCTCAAAGGGCCGTTGGTCGTGAGGAATCGCTGGCACAGTAAATTGCGGACACAACAAAACATCCCATTGGCTGAAGAATTCGTCCCAGGCCTCACGCAACTTTTCACGTCGGAAATTATGTCGGATCCAGTCTCTATGCAGCATTACCCCGGCTCGGGTAACGACAGCCTCACGACTTTGATCAGCACTGTCCAAGGCCGCAACTTTTGCCTTGGTTTTTTCAACCACACTTTCAGGCTGGGCACTGGACATCACCGCAGTTAATAAGCTCTCGTAGGTCATATGCGCCTTGTGCACATCAAAGTTTGGCCGCGCGCTATAGTCCACCTCAGCGCCTAGAGCCGCCAGCGCAGCTGCTACTTGATGCACCCGCTGCTCGGTATCTTTACTCACGGGCGCCATCGCATCGCTCGCCCATACGGCTACTTTCAACCCACGTAACGACTCCAGCGAGTACTCAGGCAAATTCAATTGCCAACCCACCGCCTGCCGACCTGCGGGTTGCGCCATTATCTGCATAGCAAGCTGCAAGTCTCGCGGGTCTCTGGCCAATGGGCCACATACCGATAAGTCTGCGTCGGGCACCCCAGCCATCAACTCGTGGCCCTGCATCGGCACAATACCCCAAGTCGGTTTATGGCCAAAAACACCGCAAAAATGCGCCGGGGTGCGGATCGAGCCACCGATATCGGAGCCAGCTTCTAGCGCCGTGAAACCGGCCGCAAGGGCTGCCGCACTGCCACCGGATGACCCTCCCGGCGTGCGTTCCAGATTCCATGGATTATTCGTCGTACCGTAGATTTCGTTGAAACTTTGAAAATCGCCAAGATCTATGGGTACATTTGTTTTGCCTAAGAAATGCGCCCCTGCTGTTTTAAATCGCGCCACTGCTAGGCCATCGGCAGAGGCAACATTGTCGCGATACCCAGGTATACCCCAAGTCGCTGGCGTGCCTTCCAACACATAGGATTCCTTAATGCTCATAGGCACGCCATGCAAAGGTCCGGCCGCCTCATTCCGCGCCACAGCTTGGTCAGCCCGATCGGCGGCCTGCAAGGCCTGCTCAAAGACACGAACGCACATCGCATTTACAGACTTATCGAGACGCTCAATGCGATCAATATAGTGTTGGGTTATCTCGCGAGAACTGACGCGCTTAGATTTGATCGCAGCAGCGATGTCGACCGCCGCCGCAAAGGTTAAGTCATCCATGCCTACCCTCCTAAACTGTTCGACTTAGAGTCTACGATTTACCAGCCACCTAGCAAATGCCATTCTGCCCTCTTATCATCAGGCCTGAACCAAAAAATATCCAAAGGGAGCCGTGATGCGCATTGATCAAAAACCGCTCACACAAATCGCCGCTACGATATTGCACAAAGCCGGCGCCGAACTTGAGCGAGCACAAGCCGTCGCCGAGCACTTGGTGATCGCCAATTTGAAGGGACATGACTCCCATGGCGTCGGCATGATTCCTAACTACGTCAAATCCATGATGAGCGACCTCATACACCCGCAAAATGATGCTCTGCTTACTCGCGACAGCGGCGCGGTCTTAAGTTTTGATGGCAATCTTGGGTTTGGCCGAGTTGTTGGGATCCAAGCCATGGACCAAGGCATAGCAAGAGCCAAGTCACACGGAATCAGCTGTGTTGCCTTGGGTAATGCGGCCCATCTCGGGCGCATCGGCGCATTTGCGGAACATTGTGCTGCAGCTGGGCTAATCTCAACCCACTACGTTAATGTGGTTGGTCATGATCCTATGGTCGTAGCCTACGGTGGTCGCGACCGCCGATTCATTACCAATCCGTTCTGCTGCGCTGTACCCAGAGCTGACGGCAATCACGTCGTCCTCGACATGGCCACCACAACAGTAGCCGCTGGCAAGGTCAGAGTCGCTTACATGAAGGGCGAGCCTGTTCCCGAACATTCTTTAGTGGACCGCAATGGTCTGGAAACTACCGACGCCAGCGTTATCTTCAGTAAAGACGGCGGCGGTGCNATGCAGCCCTTTGGNCTGCACAAAGGCTATGGTCTTATGGTGATGTGCGAACTGCTTGGCGGCGCCCTTGGGGGNAACTTTACTATGCAGCCTGGTAACCANCGAGCCGGTGCAACGTTAAATAATATGTTGTCGATTATTTTGGATCCAGGCGCTGTTGGCGACCTTGCNGCTTACGATGCGGAGGTAACCGCAATGATNGACTACATCTACGCCAGCGAAGCCGCAGAAGGCGTGGAGAAAGTCCTGATACCAGNCGACCCAGAACGTCAAAGCTTCGCCGCAAGGAGCACCAATGGCATCGACATCGATGATAACAGCTGGCAAGACATTACTAACGCGGCCAATGCCGCCGGACTTAGTGCCGACGACCTCAACGCCTTGCTTTAACTCAACCTATATCGGCCAAGAAATAACGCTATGAGCGAACCAGAAGACAAAAGACCAGACCAAAAATTCCATCTCGGGCGGCTATTAGGCTTCATATTCGTGGTGTTTTTAGCTGTCGCCATCGCATCGGCGATCATTGACTGGGCGGTTATTGGCCCCCTCGAGGGCCGGGCGTTATAACACCACCCAGGGCGTCAACGCAGCCCGATTTATGGTGGTTGCGCGGCAACCAATCAGAGCACGCGGACCCGTTAGGTTTCGTCCCGTTGACGCACCTTATCTCGGATCCAAGGGATCAATTCCTTACCAAATTCAACCGCGTCATTGAAAGGATCGAAACCTCTAATCAACACGCCAGCTACGCCAAGGTCATAGTACTTTGCAATGGCCTCTGCCACCTGTTCGGGCGTACCAACCAGCGCCGTTGAATTGCCGCTACCCTGAGCTGCCGCCGCGATAGGCACCCACAGGCGCTCATCATGAATTTCCCCGTCCTCAATCAAACTGCTAAGCCGTTTTGCTGTTTCCGCTTCAGGCGCCTTGGATCGTGGGCTGGAGGCTTTTTCTACCGACTCGAGTATCTGTCGCGCTTTCTTCCAAGCAGCGTCTTCGGTCTCGGCAATAATAGGTCGAAAAGACAAGTTGTATTTGAGCTGTCTACCGTGCTCGTTGGCAACGCCATCCAACTCGCTCATTAGGCCTTTGACTAACCCCAAGGACTCACCGAACAACGCATAGGTATCGCAATGTTTGGCACCAACAGGCTTAGCCGCCTCAGATACACCCCCAAACCATAGCGGCACATGGGGACTCTGGGCTGCCTGCACTTCGGAACTTGCGCGTCTTACCTGATAGTACTTGCCAGCGAAATCAAAAGGCTCCGAAGCAGTCCAGACCTGACGCATGATCTGTAAGTATTCATCTGTGCGCGCGTAACGCTCATCGTGCCCAAGGAAGTCGCCATCGCGCTGCTGATCAGCGTCGACCCCGCCGGTAATAATGTGCAGCAATAACCGACCTTGAATGAGATTGTCCAGCGTCGCCACCCGTCGCGCCGCCTGAGTGGGCGCAGCAAATCCGGGCCTGTGTGCCAACAAGATCTTAATTCTTTCCGTGCTATAGGCGACATGCTGGGCGATCCCAAAACCGTCTGCTGAGCTGGAGGAGTGACCAATTAATACCGCATCAAAGCCTGATGTCTCGTGGACTCTGGCAAAATCTGTAATGTACGTAGGGTCAATTCCTCCACCCACGATATGCACGGTCGCATCGTTCGCCGGTGCGCTGACACCGATCATTCCCAAAATATTTATCGGCATAACATCCCTCCGGTTTCAGAGTGTATATCTCTGATCAGAAAGACTCACGTCGAAAAGACATGCATTGGCGGGCAAGTGGCGGGCAAGAACAGTCAACCGGTACTTGAAGAGCGGCGGCTTTGGAGTCTTTGCTGTCTCTTTGCTATCTCTTTGTAAGAGTTAGGTTGTTGTCTCTTTGTTGGAGTTTTCGTTGGAGTTTTCACTCGTTGTCTCTTTGTTGGAGTTCTGGGCACTTTAATGCGCTGGGCCCAAAGGAATTAGATCTTATTTACAGCCCACTGTATCTGCGGCCAACGTTTACGACCAACTTAAAAAAAATCTTTTCAACTATTCTTTTCAGCTATTCTTTTCAACAAAGCTTTTCAACAATTCTTTAAGCTTTTTTCCTAACTTTTGCGGCAGGCGATTGTTCACGCTCCACCTGAAAGGCATCCAGCATCGTCGCGACCGCATTTAACTCCGCCTTACTG
>NZEI01000011.1 GCA_002690405.1 Gammaproteobacteria bacterium | reverse complement strand
AACACTCTGGTGCTGCTGCTATCGGACAACGGCGCCAGCCAGGAAGGCGGTCCTAACGGTTTCGTAAATGCCATGGGGCCGTTCAATGGCCAACCCGAACCTTTAGCAACCAAACTTGCGCGGTTAGACGATATCGGCGGGCCGGATACGCATACCAACTTCCCATGGGGCTGGGCCATGGCATCGAATACACCGTTGAAGCGCTACAAACAGAACACCCACGGCGGCGGTATCCGAGATCCGCTGGTTATTTCCTGGCCCGCCAAGGTGCCCACTGATGGCAGCGTGCGCGAACAGTTCTGCCATGTCAGCGATTTGGCGCCCACCATTCTTGATCTGATTGGGGTTACCGCTAAAACTTCCAAAGCTATCGGTACAGCAGGAGTGAGCTTTGCAGCGACGCTATTCAACCCAACCGCCGAAACAGACAAAGACGTACAGTACTTTGAGATGTTCGGGCACCGCGGGCTAGTACACGATGGCTGGAAAGCAGTTGCCTATCACCAACCAGGCACGCCCTTTGATGATGACGAATGGGAACTCTACCACCTCGACCGCGACTTCAACGAAACCCAAAACCTAGCGGCTACAGAACCAGAGCGACTGCATGCTCTGCAAACCCTATGGTGGCAACAAGCCGAAGCCAATCAAGTGCTGCCCTTAGATGATCGGTTTGCGCCGCGCTTCGCAGAAAACGCAGAGCGCCACCGCGGCGGCCGTAGCCATTACACTTTTTGGCCCGGCATGGGCCATTTACCCAGCGATGTAGCACCAGATCTGCGCAGCCGCAGCTATCGAATAAGTGCCGAGATCGATACCCTAACCGAGCATGACAGCGGCGTTTTGCTCAGCCACGGAGATGCCACCGGAGGTTATTCGCTGTATCTCGATAATGGCCATCTCGTCCACGATCTGAATGTTGGCGGCACTCATCAATTACTGACATCCCCACAGCCCATTGCTCCGGGCCATCATCAAGTGCAGTTCAGAATGCGACGGCATAGACAGAGCGACGGTCAGGTAAAAGGCGTAGCAACCCTGTGGGTCGGTCACGAGCAGGTAGCCGAACTGGCAACGGACAAGATCTTCAATCTGATGATTTCGTGGTCCGGCCTAGATGTGGGCTTCGATCGCGGCACCACCGTGGGGAACTACCCCTCGCCCTTCAAATTCTCCGGCAAGCTGCATAAAGTGACCGTGGATCTCGACGATGATCAAGAACTGGATCACGAGGGTGCGGGACGCGCAGAAATGGCCCGCGAATAATTCCACCAGAGAGCGTTATGCAAAAGCAGTTAGCCGCCTGCGGCGTTAAACCCCAAGTTGTTCGCGACATTGCTGACTTGCAGCCACTACTTGAAAGAGACGGCGCTGCAGTGATCGACGGCCCGGAGTGCGGTGCTGAGGCTACCCGCGCCCTGGCGCGACAAATCTTCGCTGAAAAAACTTTGGCAATACCCGATGCTGCGCGGGTCTTTGAGGGTGGAGAATTTGATCACGCCCGAGATCAGGCCAGTGTGCATACTGCAACCCCAGCCCACACCGACGGATTTGCCTACGGTGATTTATACCCAGACTACATGCTGTTGAGCTGCGTACACCATTGCACCAAGGGCGGGGAAAGCGTGCTGATTGACGGCTATCGCATAGAACAGTACCTGCAAGCACACGCAGATTTTAGCTGGGCTGGCCACGCGCTGCGAGACGTAGTGATCGATCAAACCGAGGACAATATGCAGACCGCGCTGAGTCCTATCATTATGCACAACGGCCACGACCGCATAATGGTGCGCAAAACCTTGAACCAAAAACCGTGTGCGGACAGCAAAGACAGCGAACGAGATGCGCGCATGATTGCCCTGTGGTGCGACACCATTGATGCCGCCTACGAACAAGCGCCGCGTTTTAAGCTACGTGCAGGGCAGACGCTGATTGTGGACAACTATCGCCTTATGCACGGCCGCGATCCCTACGAGGATTTACAGCGCATGTTGTGGCGAGTCTGGGTTTGGACCACAGACGCCCTGGGCGTACCCGATCTACCGTTAGCATCCGATACTCGCCATGCGGTAGCGAGCACAAACTGACTAATCTGCGGCTCGAGTCGCCTGTTCTTCGCGCACCCAACCGAGCATCAGCCCACCCGCAAGAATTAGCAACACAAGGGACGCAAANCCAAATCGTTGGGACTGNGTNATNTCNGTNACCACNGCNACCAGCAACGGNGCCAGAAANGCGGTAATCGATCCGCTGAGACCATANAGACCAAAAAACTGGGTAGCCATCGCCGGCGGCGATAGTTTAGCCATTAGGGTGCGCGAGGCGGATAAGCCGGTGACGAAGAACAAAGCAAAGATCTGATTAGTTCCAAGATATGCCAACTCCGCNACGGTATTGAAATACGGAAAAGACCACACCGGCTCAACGGACACAGGAACCACAAAAAATAGTGTGGCCGGGGTAATTGAGGTTAGAACCACCAAAATAATCGCGCTCATAATAATTGAGACTTTGAGTGTGCGCATAGAACCCAAGCGGTCATCCAAACGTCCACCCAAATAGGCACCGATCATNGCAGAGACACTCGTNGTTAAACCAAAGATCAGGAGCGTTATGGTCTCCCAACCAAAATTTCCGGCAGCGTAGACACCACCAAAGATCAGCACGCCCACCATACCGTCGTTAAACAACATCCGCGCTAACAGATATATAGCGATATTGGAGTAATGCTTAATTAACTGGCGCAGAGTCGTTACAACCTCTCCCATGCCAGCGCGCGCGGCCTGACGCCAGGTGACCCCGCTGCTTTGGCCATCCGGGGTAAACAGCAATACCGGCAAAATAAACAGCACCAACCAGATACCAGCGATCGGTCCAACAATACGATCATGCTCGTTCGCGCTATGATCAATGCCAAATAGCGGTTGCTCGGGTAGGAATGGCCAATCCTGCACACCTGGCAGAGCGAAGGCGAAAAGTACCAAGACCATCATTGATACAGCACCGAAATTACCAAGGGCGAACGCCAAACCCGAGACTTCTCCGGCTTTCTCGGCCGGAGTGACGCTGGGCAGCATGGCATTGTGGAATACTTCCGCGTAGGCAAAAGCCACCATAATGATGAATATCAAACCGACACTAGAATATAGAGACAGGCCCGCGCCTCCAGGCTTGACCCACCATAATAAGAATCCTCCTAAAGCGATGGTTCCGTAAGTAGCGAGTATCCAGGGTTTACGCCGGCCGACGGTGTCGGCGATAGCACCGAGAAAGAGAATCGTTGCCGCTAATACGAACCCTACGGAGGCATTGATGTAGCCGATTAGCGCCTGGCCGCGAACCGGATCACCGACCACCACACTGCTGAAGTAGGGGAAAAAGATGTAGATCACCACCATGATGTAGAACGGATCGCGCGCCGCCTGGCCAAAGGCCCAGCTGTAGTAACCCAAAGGTGATGCCGCTGGAGTTCCGGCCAAGGAGAGGGGCTGATTCATCCGATCCATCCTTATAACAACTAAAGGGCTTCGGTAAGCGTGGCAAGCGCACGCCAAGTTTCTCCAAACAAACCAAGATCCGAGGGATACGGATGACTGGATAGCTTCACAATCACAACCCCAGTGTTCTGGTTAACGTGGATGGTTTGCCCGTGAATACCGACACACAAAAGAATCCCAGCCGCTGCATCACCCCAGGTTTGATTATGGTAGTGGCCGCCCTGAATCATGCGTGCGTAGTCAGAGTGCGCAAACAGATGCCGCAGCTGATCACTACCGCCGCGGGTCTGCTGAACCCAGGCCGCTGGGACAATTTGATGACCATTATAGAATCCATCATTGCGCAGCAATTCGCCAAAGCGTGCTAGGTCGCGCGCGCAAGCGCTCATGCCCGCACCCATATAGGGAAAGCCCGTGGGGTCTACCACTATGGTGGCGTCCTGTTCAGGACCCATAGGCTGCCATAACCTCTCTTGTAATAGCGTTTGCAACGGCTGCCCTGCGGCGCGTTGTACCACCATACCCACAACATTGGTCAGCACCGTTCGGTAATGAAAGTGTTCGCCATCTGCATGCTCGCGGACACTCAAAGACGCCGCGTAGTCCACTAAAGAGCGCGGCGAACTCGGAGTTACCAGCTGGGGACGCCAGCCCACCACCGCCGCTTCATGCCAAAAGTCATCGCCGGCATTATCATAATCTTCGCCGTAACGAACCGCGGCGGTCATATCCAAAGCGTCCTGTACCCGACTTTGAGCCAGAGCACTGTCGCCAAGTTCAGGTAAATAACTGGCCACCGTTCGCTCAGNATCCAATAGCCCGTCGTGGATAACGATACCGGCCAACATGCCCAAGAAAGATTTAGACACCGAATTCAGCAGATGGTGGCTGTGCGGCGCCATATCGTTAAAGTACTGCTCGCATACCAGCACACCATCCTTTAACACCAAAAAAGCATCGGTGTAGGTGCTGTCAATAAAGTGATCAAGCGTATGGGTTTGGCGGTCCATGCCGGTGTAGCTAATCTGACTTAGGTCAGCAGCCGCTACCTCAAAGTTAGTGGCCTTTGCACCACCACGCGCGAGGCGCGCTGTAGGGAATAACTGCTGCACGCGCTGGAAACTCGAACGGTTATGCGCAGGCTGGTTCCAATTAACTGTGTTGGTACCCTCTTTGCTCACTTCCACCCCCTCTCTTGAAGTAATCCCCACAGCAAGAGTATAGGTCTACGAGTATCGTCCAGCCTAGCCGAAGTGGAATAAAATCTGAGGAGTAGAAGAACCGGGCGACTCTTTCAAGCCAGCCTGCCTGACCGCGATTGATGGCGTTGCATGGTGCAAGTGAATTCTTACGCCCACATAAAAGATACATTGCACCTGCATNNCAAACACAGCATCACATCATGTGGGNCTAAGCTACTGCTGCAAGCTGTTCCAACAGGTCTGGCGGGAAGCTGCCTTTGAACGGTGTTATGCCATGGCGGGCGCGGATTTGTTCCGGTGTCTCATGCCATTCACTCTCCCAGTGAATTGGCATTAATGCGGGCGTGGCACGGCCGTGGCGCCAGGCCTCGGTGATGTTTTGCAGGAGTAGCCCAAAACCTGCCGGTGTTTTGCAACAACTCATCGTGGCTACCGTTGCCAAAAACATCGAGGAATAATTGTGGCCAAACTGTGCTAGTTGGAAAGCCGAAATCGCAATCTCATGCAGGCTGGTGGTTTGGTATCCGGCCACTAAATGCCAGACATCATGCATCTGTAAAATTCGAGTATTAACGTANCGCAACGCCGGAGGTAGGTTCGCTAATCCGATAACCTCGCGGTCCAATACTTCTGCATCAAAGTTGTTATCTACAAGCATTCGATAAAGATCATTACCCAAACTGCCTTCGGGAAGTCCGCCTAGNGCNTCAATGTCCGTGAGGTCAGGAATCGCTTGGGAACCCGCGTCGTTGCTGCCGGGATGTTGTTGGGCTGCAGACTCTGCCAGCTCTCCAAATTCCTCGGCGACGCAACCACCAAGCGCCGCAACAGCCACCGTAATCGTTGTGGCATCGTAGCCCTGTTCTGGACCGGTCAGAGTGTCCGCAAAAGTTTCCCAAAATGAATCTGGTATTGCGCACTCCTCGGCTTGCCATGAGGTGGAATCCAGCGCCTCCCCAGCAGCCCCCGCAGCGATTGCATCATAGACCTCGGTGACCGCTCCGGGTGCCGCAAACGCGGTCCACAGCAACGCGCCACATACCTGCTGCTGGGCAGCAGCATCGCCCTGNATAGCCGGCTGCAAAGACTGCGCGAGGTCGAGCAAAGATGGTTTGACTACCCATTTACGAATGTCTTCTAGCGATTCCATTTTTGTCGTTTTCCCTATCGATAGATTTTCGAGAAGATGCCGAAGCTCTTGCACAAAAAAGGTTAGCGTTCNACAAACCGTTGCGCAATTTCTATTCTGCTGCTGCTCGCCTCACTCGGGACCCACAAATCGAATCAAAAAATGCCTCCGGGACATGGAGCTTCGAGTTCCAAAAAGACACAGGGCTAATTTATTTTGGTATTTTCGGCGGTTCAATTTCAAATAATGCCCAAATACGGTTAGTGTTATTTCGTAACAAAAGCGGACTGGTAATCAGACATGAATAAATTCCTCGTCGCTGCTTNTTTTTTCCTCATTGCGGGGTGCGGCGGAGGCGGCGGTGGAGGTGGGTCTTCCAGCTCGGGAGGCGCCGGCACTACCAACCGTGCCCCTACCATTACTAACCCAGGCAGCTTATCGGTTGCCGAGGGAGAGACCGCTGTGACAACCGTCAGTGCGAACGACTCCAATGGCGATTCATTGACCTATTCTCTTTCTGGGGAAGACAGCGCACTCTTTACTATCAGCAGCAGCGGCGTTTTAGTCTTTCGTACCGCTCCAGATTACGACGCTCCACAAGATGCCGATCAAAATAACGTATATAGCCTTTCGATCAACGTATCAGACGGCCAAGCCTCAGCCTCTACGGACGTAACGATAACTGTGGTTAACCGCGTTACTGACTTCGATGAAGGTATCTTTAAGTCAGCTTCAGTATTTCAAAATTCCTGCGGCGATCCGCGTATCGGGACTGATCCGTTCGACGGTTCAACATATCCGGACGAGCAAGGTAGCTTCGAAGACGAAAACTATTGGCTGAGATCGCTAAGCAATGATTTGTATCTATGGTATGACGAGATAGAGGATGTCGATCCTGACANCTACGCCAATTCTGCAGCTCAGGTACTCGATTACTTCGACCTCATGAAGACGTTTGCAACCATGCCGTCCGGAGCGGCCAAAGATAAATATCACTTCACTTACGATTCTCTTGAGTGGAAGCAGCTTTCTCAGTCAGGCATTTCGGTCGGCTACGGAGTTCAATGGGTGCTGCTGCAAAGTGCCGCGCCTAGAAAAATCGTCGTGGCTTTCGTCGAATCTAACTCGCCGGCCAGCGCTGCAGGCTTGGCCCGCGGCGCCGAAATTGTTACCGCCGATGGCGTCGACGTGATCAACGGCTCAGATACGGCAACATTGAACGATGCCTTCTTTCCTGTTGAAGCCGGTCAATCCCATTCTTTTGAAGTATTAGATCAAGGCAGTTCTACTCCGCGCAGCATCACGATGACGCCCACCGAGATCACCAAGGACCCGGTGCAGAATGTGAAAGTGATTCCCACCGAGAGTGGAGCCGTGGGGTATTTGACGTTCAACGATCACATTGCCACGGCCGAACAAGAGTTAATTGACGCAGTGATCTTCTTCAGAGACAGCAGCATCACGGATCTGGTGTTAGATCTGCGCTATAACGGCGGCGGGTATCTGGACATCGCAAACGAATTAGCTTTCATGATTGCCGGCCCTACCGCAGCCTCAGGTCGGACCTTTTCCTTACAGCAATGGAACGACAAACATCCTTCAATAAATCCTGTCACTGGACGAGCTCTGAGCCCACGACGATTCCACGATTCGGCGCAAGGATTTTCGGCCACCCAGGGCGCAGCATTGCCTTATCTAAGTTTGTCTCGAGTCTACGTACTCACCACGAGCAACACCTGCTCAGCATCGGAGGCGGTAATGAACGGACTTCGCGGCATCGACATTGAGGTTATCCAGATCGGCGGCACCACCTGCGGTAAGCCGTACGGGTTTTACGCACAAGAGAACTGCGGCACTACTTACTTTACAACTCAGTTTAGAGGCGTGAACGCTAAAGGTTACGGCGATTATTCTGACGGTTTCTCACCCTCCAACTTGGCGGAGGATGAAGGAGAGCCAGTGCCTGGATGCGCAGTCGATGACGATTTTTCCCAACCGTTGGGCGATAAGAGCGAGGCCATGCTCAGCGCAGCTTTAAATTACCTAGACAACGGTACATGCCCGGGATTGCCTAGCGGCATGGCGGAACGCGGACCAAAACCTAAATCACTTTTTGGTTTTGGTTCTCGCGAAGGTCCTGGCAGAATCATTGAGCCTCCCTTTCCAGGCGGACTTGCGGTGCCTTAATCCCGCGACAGGAAGGACTTTGTCCAAATTTTATAGACAGAAAATAGACATTAGTTAGCAGGCCGTTCGGCGCTCATAACTATGCCGATGGAACTTCGCAAAACCATTGGCAATATTGGTGGTTTGTGTCACTGTCAATTTTCTACTTATCGGTTAATG
>NZEI01000078.1 GCA_002690405.1 Gammaproteobacteria bacterium | reverse complement strand
GGCGTCTCAGGTGCTTGCGCAAAAATTTAAAGCAGGGCAGCGGGTCGCTGTCTTTGCGCCCAATTCGCCGGAGTGGGTCATGTTGGAATTCGCCTGTGCAATGGCCGGCATCATTCTGGTCACCATTAATCCGGCATACCGCGCAAAGGAGGTGACTTATGTCCTAACTCAATCCCGAAGTTCGGGTGTGTTTGTCGTGCCGGAATATCGAGGCAATCGGCTGCTCGACACGATCCAAGATATCAGAAATGACTGTCCTGACCTGAGAGAAGTCATTCGACTGGATCAATGGCCGCAGTTTCTTGCGACAAATAAGGGTGCTCACTTCCCAGAGCGTNATGTTTCGTCTGAGGATCCGGTCATGATTCAGTACACCTCCGGGACGACTGGATTTCCCAAGGGCGCTTTGCTTCATCATAAAGGGCTTGTGAACAATGCGGCACACACACTGGATCGTATGCAAGCAANAGATGGACTTGTCTGGCTTACCTTTATGCCTCTTTTTCACACAGGTGGATGTGTGGTCTGCGTGCTCGGTGCTGTGGCCTTTAAGGCAACTCAGGTTCTGATGGAGCAGTTCGAGCCGGGGCTGGCCCTTGAACTTATNGAGCAATATGAGGTCAACGCATTCAATGCNGTACCCACCATGCTAAACGCNATGCTGGAGCACNCNAGNTATNCAAACANANATCTTTCGAGTCTCNAAGCATTGACCTTGGGTGGNTCCACTGTGCCNATGGCATTAGTNAAAGTGATCGAAGAAGANTGGGGTGCGAACGTANCGATTATCTTTGGTCANACNGAGTGCTCACCCGTAGCGTCAATGACTCGACCNGANGACTCGAACGAAGACAAGANAATGACCTTGGGTCGGCCGATGCCCNAAACCGAAGCNAAAATTGTCGANCCGCAATCGGGCGAGACNGTTGCTTGCGGTNTTCTTGGNGAGTTTTGTACCCGGGGNTACCACGTNATGCATNGNTATTTTGANATGGATGATGCGACCGCGAATGCNATAGATGATGAGGGCTGGCTNCATACNGGCGATCTCTGNTCTATGGANGAGCGTGGTTNNTCTAAAATCGAGGGTCGACTGAAGGATGTGATCATCCGCGGNGGCGAGAACATCTACCCNCGCGAATTGGAAGAGCTGCTTTTTCGGCATCCGACCGTGGGAGAAGTCGCGATCGTCGGGTTGCCAGACGATTATCTGGGGGAAAGAGTTGCCGCGTTTCTGCGTGCAGCACCNGGTAAGACTATGGATCGTGAGACGTTGTTCGAATTCCTGCGAGAACATCTCTCTGCTCAAAAAACCCCNGCCAACTGGTATGAANTGGATNAGTTTCCACTCACNGGTTCGGGGAAGATTCAGAANTTTGAATTAAGAAGAATGTGGCAGGACGGAGAATTNAATGAAATGTAGTCGGACGCTTGCGCTCTCGAGACTCAACCAGTCGAATTACCGTGGCTACGACAAGTGCCTGATAACATTATCACTCAAGTTACATTTGCCACCAAGGAAAGGAGCTNACTTTGAGCATGGNTGCAGGCGCTGGTAGCTNANTTGTGGATATCCACANAATATTTCGAGGGCGGGAGGTAGCGTGTCGGACTTATACACACTTTTGAATGACAATGAGATNGGNCGTTTTATCGCGGACGGATTTCTANTACTGCGTTCCGANGTNGANAGCGCATTGCATGATCGGATCGAGCGTCGTTTGCGCGAGGTTGATGCAGANGAATCTTGGCATGGGAACAACATATTGCCGCGGATCCCCGAATTACACGAAGTCTTACAATGTTCTGTTGTTCGAGGGGCNTTAGTTTCCTTGTTAGGTGAAGACTACCTCTTGCACCCGCACNGGGCTGTACATCGCAGCGTNCCTCTGGNTGAAGCAGTTGCCGTCGATATTGAAGCCGACGGGACGCCCATGGGTAAAGGAAGCACGGCCGCTTCCGTGTGGCATCAAGATGCCCAGAGCCCCTTGGCTCGCGCAAGGCATCACTTGCCCAGATTCGTTATTGGTTTTTACTTCCCGCACGACACGCCNTTGGTCATGGGACCAACACGTTTACAGGCAGGAAGCTATTTTTGGTCGAGGCCGCAAAATACCCCCCAGAGCGTGGTCGTGCCAGATCACGTTGCGGCTGGCACCGTCATGCTGGTGCACTTTGATATGGTCCATGCGGGCCTNTCTAATTGCTCGGGCAGCGATCGATTTATGCTGAAGTTCGTATTCAATCGGATGTCTAACCCAAGNGCNCCCACATGGAAAAGTGACCGATCNACGTGGATAGCGCCAGCAGCNCAATCGGCAACCGCTCCTGCTGACGCTTGGCNGTACGTGTGGAGTTGGATGCGAGGTGATGCTAGCAGGCCCAAAACGGAAGCGAATCCAAACGATCTGCATGTGCCAGACATTGAGACCAGCATCAATTCGATATATTGCTATCACGACCCTAAAGTTTTAGCNCAGGCAATGCGGGATAAGGCGGGTCTGGATTTGCATGAGCGGGTACTNATTGCACCTTATAAAGGCAAGCGTTATATCAAGGATGACGTTACCGGTTATCCAAGAAGATGGAACGAGCGCGCGATTGTAATGGAGCCCGAGGCTTATGCACTCGGGACTCAGGGTGTCGAGGCCATTCCCTACCTTGTTGAGTTAGCTGAACTGAACGATCCTTGGCTTGACGTGAACGTAGCATTTGCACTGGGCGAAATTGCAGTGATGAATGACGCAGTGTGCAAACTGCTCNGTCAATTTCTTGGTTCTCGNCATCACCAAGTCGTNCGGCAATCAATTGACGCGATCTCTTTCATTCAAGCTGATGCGNAGCCCTTTCTGGAGCAGTTCATGCGGTTGATGACTACAGATTGNGATGNTTGGCAGCGCAAAGAAGTTGAGCGCGGTTGGGTNGCCCAAGATCAGGTACGCCTGAACATTATGTTTGCGAGCGTTTCTTTAATAGCTACCNCTACCGCCCCGCAACGACTTGAAGAGCTGTTTAAGNCTGGTCTCGATGATAAAGGATATTGTGCTGAGGTTGCCGTGGAGGGATTGCGTAGACTTGGGACCNCCAGCGCGTTGAGAGCNGCGCTCGCTTATGCAGCCAAGAGAACTTGGGATACAGGTTTGCTGGGAGCGCAAAAGCCCTATTAGCTTCTATGGTAAAAACCCAGCGGCNNAGCCGATGNNACTACTGATATCNAGNNATGCNAGTCACNGCCTAACCTAAGCGCGCACCTGNAAAATTCGATATCNNTTGAAGCTGNTCGTTCCCGATNAGGTATCATNGCNNGAAGTAAAATCAAAAAAACGTTTTCGTGCCATACGAGTCAATGTTCAAAGATAAAACCATCCTAATCACGGGCGCAGCTAGCGGNCTTGGACGNGCTTGGGCTCAGGGCTTTAGTGCGGATGGAGCGACAGTAATAGCTGCAGATATTAATGGCGAGGGACTCGGCGAAGTTCCTGCTGCCCTACGTATCACCTTGGATGTAAGTAAGGCAGACGATGTCGAGCGAATGATTGCTACCACCGTTAAGCAGACCGGTCGCATCGATATACTTTTCAATAACGCCGGCCTGGGGTTTAGCAAGCGTTTGGAGAATAGCGAACCGGGTGATTTCGAACAGCATGTTGCTGTGCACCTTTTTGCGATGGTGAATGCCATGCGAGCCGCNATACCGCACATGCGGANACAAAATTTCGGGCGCATCATNAACACTATTTCCCGCAACGCNGAATATGACACCGTGGGTACATCCGCATATGCCGCCGCGAAAGCGGGCATGTGGGCCGCGTCGAGGGTAGCCGCCGCCGAGCTTTCGGATACGAACATATTGATTAATATGCTGATTCCAGGACCAACNCGAACAGCTATTTGGGGTAAGGATATGGCTCACTTCCAAGAGCCCTCGGCAACTTATNCAACCGCTANAATGCTGGCGTCTTTTGCCAAAGGCGGGCCCTCCGGTAAGGTTTTTTGGAACGAGGCCGAATATCCGATGTTTCAGGAAGGAAATTGAAAGCGGGTTTCATCTCGCGCTCTGGCCGTCGCAGGTACATCCCTCAACGAGATTGATGAGGACACNGTGAGAAGCTGCAGGATCTTCTTTGCACGCTTTAGCTATAGAATGGGTATCATCATGAGAGGCGGGGCGACACTGAATTAGGCGGTCGCGAAGTTGCTAAATCAAAGAACTCTACAAAGAAAAGGAAGGCATTTGTGAAAATTCGAAGGTCATCTATTCTGGTTGCGTTGACTATTTTCATAGCGGCATGTGGGGGTGCGAACGAGCCTAACGAGGTTCAGCGATCTGCACTGGCTCAGCCAATATTCCCAACTAACTACGATATTGTGGAGCGGACAACAGCAGGTCTGGAAGTTCAACCTGCTGCAGACTCTGACAATCACGCTCATCGCAAAGAACTTAGTGCGTACTTCGGTGACCTCCATGTACATACAAAATATTCTTTCGATGCCTATGCCTTCGGGACCGTGGCAACGCCTGATGACGCATACCGATTTGCAAAGGGAAAACCTCTAAGACACCCGGCAGGTTTCGATATGCAGTTAAAGAAGCCGCTCGATTTTTATGCGGTTACTGACCACGGTTTTTTCTTGGGGGTTGCATCGGTTGCCGCTGATACCACGACCAATTTTTCTAAGTATTCTTTCGCGTCAATAATGCATGACCTGAATGAGCCGGGTAACACTGGAATTTTTAACATATTGGATCGTGTGCGCGCTTTTGGCATAGGTCGAACGTTAGCGGTAGCGATTGTTGATGGGGATCTTGATCTGGAGGAGCCGCTGGAAATAACCAGAAGCGCTTGGGCAGATTCCGTCAGGGCAGCGGACATGCATAACGACCCAGGCCAATTTACTACCTTTGTAGCTTACGAGTACACGTCTACTACGACCGAAGCGGGAAGTCTGCATCGAAACGTGGTCTTTGAAGGTAGTGATCGAGTCCCAGAGGAACCATTTTCGCGAATGCACTCCAGAAACCCCGAAGACCTGTGGGATTGGATGGACACCCTTCGTGCAGCTGGAGTTGAATCCTTAGCGATACCGCATAACTCAAACAAATCTAACGGAGATATGTTTTCCCTAAGAGACTGGGCAGGTAACCCGCTAGATGATGAATACGCCGTTAAGCGTATTCGTAATGAACCATTGGTGGAGATTACGCAGATAAAAGGCACTTCAGAAACGCACCCTGTGCTGTCTAGTCGTGATGAGTGGGCAGGCTTTGAATTAGTAAGCACTCGTGGTGGGGGAATGGGCAATCCTAGGCCCAGCAAAGTCCAAGGCAGCTACGTTCGAGAGGCTTGGCTGAACGGTTTAGAATTAGCGGGCCAGGGGATTACTAATCCTTTCGCGTTTGGCGTGATCGGCTCAAGTGATACCCATACGGCGGGCACTCAATACGATGAAGCCAGCTTTACTTCTAAACTAGGAGTCTTATCGGCAACTGCTGATATGCGTGGTTCTGTTCCCTTGGGTTTCATAGATAGCGCTGTTTTAAATGTGCTTCCTGGGCAGTCGGTGGCAGAAGTTGACGGCGAGCGTTTTGCTACTTCGCAGCAAGAATTTGGGGCGTCAGGTTTAGCTGGCGTTTGGGCTGAAGAAAANACGCGCGAAGCAATTTACGCGGCCTTCCGTCGCAAAGAAACCTTTGGTACCTCTGGTCCTCGTATCCGAATCAGGTTTTTTGCAGGATATGGTTTCCCGGACAACTTACTGGATACTTCGGATGGAGTTGCACGAGCCTACGCTGATGGCGTCACCATGGGGGCTGATTTGTCTCCAGACATGGCCGACGAGCAAATATCAGCGGATGCGGCCCCGAAATTTGCGGTTTGGGCTCAGGCGGACGCCGACAGTGCCCCGCTGCAGCGACTGCAAATAATTAAAGGCTGGATCGATGTGGAGGGCAAAACTCACGAAAGAGTTATCGACGTGGCTTGTGCCGGTGGCGTCGCAGTAGACCCTAGGACAAATCGCTGCCCAGACAATGGAGCGACGGTAGATTTAGGCGACTGCAGTACAAGCGCTGATACTGGTGCTTCAGAGTTGCGCACGGTTTGGACTGATACGGAGTTTGACGCAAACCAGCGNTCGTTTTACTACGCGCGCGTGTTGGAGAACCCGACATGTCGTTGGAATACTTGGGATGCTTTATACGCCGGCACTCAGCCTCGTTCTGATCTGGCCGCTACTTTGCAGGAGCGAGCTTGGTCCTCGCCGATCCAGTATCATCCTGCCGACGCATCAGCAAAAGACGTTATGGGAGATTGACGAGCCCAGCCATAAGCGCGGGATTCGGTCTACGACCTACTGTAACGAAGGACATGCTCTTATTTCTGAAAGCAGACATAACCATATATAACTGGTTTTGGAAGTTTTGGTAGAAATCAGATGTCTGACCCAATAGAAGCGAGACTGGCAGTGCTTGAAAGCGAACGGCAGGAATTCGCAGACCGTTAAGCCATCCGCGAGACCATATACCGCTATTGTCAGGCGCTTGATCGGCCCGTAACTTGGTTGACTAAGAGCTTTCAGCTTGGGGGCGGAACCAGATAGGCGAAGACCATGCTCGCTCCTGCAAGGTTGCTGCTAGGTCAGGGCGTGGTTTGGTGCCTACTCGTATGGCATCCCATGTACTCCAACGACAGGTTGGGTTTTCCAATACCCGCGCGTAGTAAAATGCGCGTTGGTTGGCATCGAAGTTTGGGTCGCTCCACATTACCTTCAACTCAGCCTCTCCAGTCTGAGCGCTAAAGCTACAATCATTTAAATCTACTGTTGCGCCATTGTCTGGGCAGCGGTTTGANCTGGGGTCCGGCATAACGCCGCCGGCGCAGGCAACNTCAATGACTTCTTCATGNGGCTGTCCAGCTTCATCAATCCATCCTTTGATCACTTGAAGCCGCTGNAGTGGCGCACTATTAGTATCTGCNAGCGCCCACAATAGGAAGNCAGGCGCCTGCTCCCGGCGTGCGAGCAGTTCGCCACCCATCGGAACACCGTTCGCGTACGCAACTGTCACAACGTCGTTGCGATCAAGCATGTCGGGGGCAAAGTCATAACCCGCGAAGAAGCGAAGTCGCATTCGTGGTCCGGAAGTGCCAAATGTCTCCTTGCGACTAAGAGCGTCATAGATCGAGTCGCGAGTGTTCTCTTCAGCCCATACGCCTGCGAGTCCAGAGGCACCATACGTCGGTGGAGCCCCACTCGCATAGTTCTCACCGTCGATCTCCACATTCGCCGCGGCACCAAAGAGACCCATCAGCGACAGCGAACCTCTTGGTACCGACCCGCGCTGCTCGGGGGTCGCGCTCAAGAGCCCGAGCTTGGAAACGAAATCGTCTTCCTCTACTCCGCTTGCGCCGGTATGCGTGTCGCTTGAACCAATGAAACCGAAGGCATAGGGGTTGGCGATGCCCTGCTGCTCGAATACTAGGCCGTTAAGCAGGGCTTCACGGGCGTAACTGCCCTTTGGTTGACTGTACAATGGCGATCCGACCCGGAATTCCATGAGTTCAAAATCGGCCCACTCATCACGGCTTGATAGAAGAGGGTGGGTCTCCGACGTTCCCTTGATCTGGGTGATCTCGATCAGCGGCTCGTTGCGTATGCGCTGCTCTGCGTAGGCNGTATCCAGTGGCTTTTCGGCCCAGTCAACGAGCCGGAACATGTTTCCGTTCGAGCCATTGGAATTGTGCGGAATCGCGAGGCTGTCTATGCCGCGTTCACGCAGACCGTCCATCCACTCCCAGAGATCTTCNGGGTTTGCCGAGTGGACACGAGANAAGGGCACAGCGGGTACCTCGTCGCTGTCACGGAAAATGACGTTGCGGTGGAGNTTACCCATGTCATCGCTCCAGGACGTGAACTCGTAGGCGACGAAGGCCGTGAAGCGCCCGGGGTCGTTGTGCAAATCCGCAGAGCGAACGGTATCCGCCCAAGCCGAGCGCGTTATATCAAGTATTACTTCTTCTTCGACCTCGTCTGCTTGGATGGCCTCGACCGCACCACCAAGGAACCCGAATGCGGCGAATCGCTTGATCAATCCAAAGATACCATCGCCTTCCCCTGTATTCAGGTCGTGCCAAGCTTCCGCGAACTCGTATTTCGAAATGTCGGTGGTGACATCCGATGCTTCGCTGGCCACACCCAGAAACATGGCATGATCTGTGACTGCGTAGAAGTCCAGTGGCTCNGACANCTGGAGCGGAAACCCGGAAGGATGGTCGATTGGCTCTCCCTTGGCGTAGCGATAAGCGTCATCGGGCGAGGCGACCGTACCGAAGGCAAAGGCATCGAACGACCATTTTGTATGCACGTGCAAATCGCCGAAGTACGCGCGGCGTTCGGGGTCGGGCTCCGGTACCGGAGCACGGGTAACCATCTCGTCTTGGATCTCGAAGACCGAAGGAACCTGGCGACCGCCGTCGCCGTCGNCGTCGCGGCNGGAGTCAGCGCCACATCCAGAAAGCCCACTGACCAGCGNCAGACTTATCAGCATNGCGGAACAAATCTTAATCGTTTGTGANTTCATAGTNTTTCTTAATTGCCCCCACTCAATAAAAACGCTACCCAGGGAGCAAAGAAGAATGACTCTATTGCTATGTTCCAGCGCTTCTCTGTCTTAACAATTTAATTCATTAAACGCCCTCTCGATAGTTTTTTGTGCATCGCTTAATAATTCTTAACAGAAGTTTGNAGGACAGGAAATTAGCATTGCCTGCATTGGCGCATGTTCATGAGTGAGCNTTTATGANTTTTTTTCGAATTGCCGCAATNGCATTGTTGTTGATGTACGCATGCAACACATCNGCAAGCGATATGTTANCTGTNGTTGCTGGCAAGGTAAGTGATTTCGACACTGGAGAGTCNNTGCCGTTCACCAAAGTGCGAATCAAAAATACAAGTCGGGTTTCTACGGCGAATCAAGNTNGTTTGTTCACTATCCTAAATGTTCCAGTGGGTTCGACTNTCGTCATAACTAAAATGGCATTTGAAAGCAGAGAAATCAGGGTTTGTCCGGATACTCAGCGACTGAACATTAATCTGGCCAGGTTTGAAAGCGAAAACCTAATCGAAGAGGTTATTGTAACCGCGGCCACTTCACAGAAGATGCAGCAGTCGGGAATAAGCCAGTTTTCATTGTCGCCGGAACTCACTCGCTCGCTGCCAAAGCTTGGTGAACAAGACATCTTTCGATCGATGCAGCTCCTGCCCGGGGTTTCTGGATCAAACGAGAGTTCTTCGGGGCTTGTAGTTAGGGGCGGCACCATCGATCAGAATCTCTACTGATTCTCTGATCAAAAAATACCCACATCAGATTAGGAGCTTTTATGAATCCATTTCACTTATTTATAAATCAACAAATCGTTACAGCAAAAAAAATAAGTCTAGAGAAGAGTTATAGAGCTATCGCTGCCGTGATAGTCATTAGTCTAACGTTTGATGTCGTTGCTGCAGATAATGTTCGTTCAGAGACTCAAGCCGGGTCGAAATTACTAGATCAGCAAACAGAACAAGGGGCGATGCGAGAAAAAGTTATCGCCGCTAACCCCGTCTCAGCAAACCAACAAAGGGACTTCTCTGCAAAACTCAAAGCCCGGTTAAATTTAACCGATGAGCAGGCTGAACAAGTCGAACCGATTCTCATGGCGCACATAGAAAAGCGCATGGGAGTGATGCAAAAGCATGGTATCAGTCAGGGTGCACGTTCATCTGGGAAACAAGTTGGGTTCCGTCAACTTCGTGGCGTCAAAAGGGATATGGACAAAATAAATAAACAGGTTGAGAGGCAGCTTGCCAGCGTGCTGAACAAAGAGCAGCTTAAAGAATACAAGAGAATCCAAGAACAGCAGCGTGCTGAAATGAGAGCGCGACTCCAAGGAAAGCGACGATAGTAGGAAGATTTTGCGTTGGGACAAATGATATCAGTGCACCGGGCCTAATCAGTGCTGACAGTAGTGCCGGTGCTACCCTCATCAGAAACGACCTCTACGCCCTGTTATCGAAGCCATTTGGTATTGGCTTTACTGTGTTTGTCTCCAGAGGAATGATTAACTTAATCGTAAACCCGCCAGCATGATTCGATGCAATAACCGAACCATTATGTGATTCGGCAATTCGCTTAACCAACGAGAGACCAAGTCCGAATCCTCCTGTCTGTCGGTTTCGTGACGAATCCAATCGAACAAATGGTTCAAAAATCTCCTCAAGACTATCTTCTGCAACCCCGTCGCCTTGATCGCAAATGCCTAAATAACAATGTTCTTTGCCTATTTCACAGCTAACAGTTATCTCGCCATGCTCGGGAGAGTGACGAATCGCATTGTCCATTAGATTGTCCAGCGCTCGATCCAGTAAAAACTGAACTCCGGTGACGCTTAGACCTTGCCAATCTATATCTTGGATTATCAGAGAGATGTTTTTGAGGCTCGCAACCATTTGCGCGTTTTCGACGCAGCGATAAACCAAATTGCGAAGAGGGATGCTTTCAATATTATGAGACTGAGATGGGCGATCAAAATGAGATAAGTGCAGCAGGTTTTGTACGAGTTGATCAATGACTAGGACTTGGTGCTTTATCTGATTCAATGCGCGCTCATCGCGTGCATCTAACTCCAAAGTTTCTGCTGCTACCTGCAACCTTGCGAGTGGAGTCCGCACTTCATGGGACACATCTCTTAAAAAATCTTTTTGCTTCTTCAACAAATTTTGAATCTTAATGCCGGATGTGTGCAGTTGTTGTGCCAATGCACCAATTTCATCCGGACGCTGACGTATCCTTTCATCGATCGCCGTACTGAAATCACCTTCGCCCTGAAGACCACTTGCTAAAGCAAGGGATTGAATCGGACGCGCGATTTTGGCTGCTAACCACCAAGAAATTAGCCCCGATATAATCAGTGCTGCGACCGAAACCCAGTAAAGGCCAAATTTTTTGAAAAGAATCCAAATCGGATGGGTTGGTGAATCGAAGTGAAAGACCATTGAGTAGAACTTACCGCGATCAGAGCGTATTGGGAGCGATAAAATCGGCGGCTTTGTAGCAGATTGACGCTTGACGTGAATCACGTCGAGTGAAGACCCCAGTATTGTGATTTGCTTTGGGAGGGTTCGACCTAGCACATCCGCGCCCGCAGAATTTATAAGATAAACGTCTCCAAACTCAGTCAGTGAATTGTTGAGAAGCAGCGTTTCTAAGTTGCCGTTTTTATTGAGTTCCGCTTCGACTTCTTTTGCGAGTGCTTGAAGAGGATAGTTCGGACGCCCCTCTACTTGAGAGTAGGAAATAAAACTATTCCATTGCTTCATCAAAAGCGCGCTTATAACAAAGGTGCCGACAATTGAAACAATTAAGGCCAGCCAGAACGTCCAAACTAAATTACGCATCATTTTGTTAGCGCGTAACCTATGCCCCTGATGGCTCTGATTCTGTTGCCTTTGGTAGGGTGCGGGCCTAATTTTTTTCTAAGATTACTAATATGGACGTCTAAACTTCGGTCGCCTGGCACCATGTCGCGCTGCAAAACTCGAAGATAAAGTATTTCGCGAGGCATATAACAATCTTTTGCACTTAGCAGGAGTTGAAGGATATGCGCTTCAACCGAGGTGAGCTCAACACAACTGCTCCCGACTCGAGCCATGGACTGGCCACGGAACAATTCAAGATCGTCGAGGATGAGTTCGATATGATCCTTATCAACATAATGCCGTCTATATAGGGCACGCAAGCGCGCAACTAATTCCTTGGCCCTGAAGGGTTTGGTGATGTAATCGTCTGCACCAAGCTCTAGCCCATTCACCAAGTCATCCTCTTCATCGAGCGCGGTTAGCATAATGACTGGAACATCGCTTATTTCGCGAATAGTTGGTAGAAACTCAAAGCCGTTACCTTCGGGTAACATAACGTCCAGTAAGACAACATCGAAGTCTGATTTTCTAAGTTGTTTTTCCGCACTGGCGATTCGATGCGCGAGCACCGTAGCGATATTAAGTTTCTCTAATAAAATCGACAGTCCAGTTGCGAATTCTTCATCGTCGTCTACAAGAAGCACCTTCATATCAAATTTCATTTAACAACCCAGAAAAAAATACTCTCAGTTCATTCCGACGTCTATCTGTCTTGAAGACTATAAAACCAAAGAGATGAGAAGCTTTGGCTCACTTGTTACTTACCTTGTCGATGACCCTAATCAAAGCATCGGCTATTTCGGCCGGAACTTCTTCTTGTAGAAAATGGCCGCCGGGAGTTTGTGTTACCGGCGCATTAGGAAAATTTTGTTGCATCGCCTCGAGTCCTTTTCCCAGGATCGGATCATTCATCCCCCAAACTATTTCTGCAGGTATCTGCAAGGTTTTGACATAGGCTCCTACTTTGCGCATTGCATCAGCGCTGGGATGATTAGGGCCGTCCGGAACCATTCTCATCATAGCAAGAGGTGCTTTCGAGTTACCGCTCTCGTAAAGAGGTTTGCCGTAAAGCTCTACTATTTCATCCGTCCAGGAAGCTGGATCTCCTTGGACTCTTCCCATTCCATCAAAGATAGAAAAGAGCGTCTCCAATAAAAGTTCGCCAACTACTGGGGTTTTGACTGTTGCATGGGCGGGAGATAAGTCGCCCGTTCTTGTAGGAGCTCCAAACCCTGTATTTAGTAGCACGGCACCTTTAAGAAGCTCAGGCGACAAAGACAATGCCCCCATACCGATAGGTCCTCCCCAATCTTGGCCTGCATAAACTAATTCCTGCAGTTTGAGTTCCTTTAGTACATTGTTGATCCAACGGATATGATTATCTGCGGTATGTTCGCTGGCCGGAATTTTCGACGAGAACCCAAGTCCCATACTGGTGGGCATAATGACCCTGACTCTATCTAAAGGTAATTTTTCAACGACCTTTCTATACAGGAAGCCCGAGGTTGGATTGCCATGCATTAAAAACACCGGGAAACCTGTTCCTGCCTCAAGGACATGAACTTTCAAGCCCGGCTCGACCTCTATGAAGTAACTCTTATAGTTGGAATCAACCATCTTTGAAGCGTAATCAGGCAACGGAAATGCTTCATAGGTACCTGAGGCTAGAGATACTTGACCTGCACCGATGGGTGTAAAGAGGGCGCCATCTCGCGTTATGTAGATAGCAAAAAAGCTGAATACGACGCCGAGAAAAATAAATAGTTTTAGAAGAATTTTCATAATGGTCCGTTTTAGTAGCTTAGGTCGACGGAAGCTCCTCCATTATCTCTATACAGAGGATCTCTCCTATGCCCCCTTCAAGGGCCGCCATTGGCAGAGGGTTGTTTGACGTACAAGCCTTACCATCTTTGGTAAAACTGAAGTCGCGTGTGTAGGTCCCCGTCAGTGGTGCGGGGTAGACGGCAAAGCGCTCCTCCTCCGGAATGAAACGAAAGAAGCGGTCTGTCATGTTTTCGTTTAACCAGACATCCCCGGTTTTCGGATGCACGCCGAGGGCGTAAGGCGCCGGACCATAGCCCTCTGCGAATTCTGGCAATGCATACACCTTACTCTCAAAGCCATTTGAGCTGGTTGTTAGTCGCGCCAGCCTTCCCTCAGAGTAACCCGTTACCCACAAAGTCCCGTCCTGTTGATTAAAGCGCATTCGGCGCGGGCCTCTCACCGGCGAATCGAATTCTTGTACCTTGAGCGTATCGGGGTCAATCCTCCCAATCTTGTCGCCAAAAAGGCGGCTGTACCAAATAGAACCGTCTGCTGGATTGATGTCGATACCATAGGGCATAGAGCCCCCAGCGAGACCGCCTGATTCTGCGTCAGGCAAATCAATCAGAGTACTTTCTTTACTAACCGGATCAACGCGCCCAACCCTTTCGTTGGCGGCGATGGTGAACCAGACGATCCCCTTCTTGTCGATACGCACCGTATGAGGATAGATCGCTCGAACTCCAGCGAAAATAGACGGCTCCCACTCTCGCGTTTTTGGGTTAAACACACCGATGCTGTTAGCAAACGCGTTGGTGGTATAGTACTTGCCGTCCAGCCCCATAGCCAAAGAGTGGGGACCATACCGCTCAAAGGGCCAATTCATCGTTTTAGTCTTCCAAAAGGGCAACCAGAGAGAGCCGCCTTCTTGGCTGACGTATTCAGTTTTACCCGTTTCGGGATCGGTTATCGCCATGTGGTTAGCACCCTGATCAACCGTATAGATCAAACCATCGTTGGGATTGACGATTGCATCATGCGGGATAATGCCTTTTTCCATACGGTATTCGTATATTTTTGCCCGACTGAGTGAATCATCCAGCGGGAATTCGGGGCGCACCGTTAAAGGCTCGCCATTAAAACCCTCTGACAAAATATGCGAACGCCTCTTACGCAACTCCTCGTCAAAGTTGCTACGGACATACTTGTGCATACGCTCTATTGTGATTTCCCACTGCTCGGGTGTGCGCGGAAATCGGCTGAGGGAGTTACCCATCTGATGGCATGACAAACAATCCCGTTGAAATTGATAGCGACTGAATACGGCATCTTCTCCGGTTTCGAAGTTCAAACTGCCAAAGTGATAGGCGGCCGGTAAGCTATTGGAAATCTCGACCTCGTCCGTCATGACTTCCATCAAAAATTCGTTATATACGACAGCATTATCATCTAGGTCGACGGTCGTACTGACGTCTCTGTGATAAGGTGTTCGCAGACGAACAGTCAGCTGGCCCGTTAACGCCGTGGTTAAAGTGAACTCGCCACTTGCGTTTGAAAAAACGGATTCAGACATGCCAGAGACAGGGTCAGATAGTCTGATCATGACGCCCTCGACAGTCTGCCCACTGTTATTTTTAACAATACCGCTCAAGGTGCCTGCTACTGCCGCATGCCATGCAAAGGCAAATATTGTTGCAACACTGAACCTAACGGCTAGCATTTTTGCGTTAGCCCGCTTTGTTATTGTTCTCTGGTTCATATTTGGTTTTCCTGTGAATTTTTGCCGCATTACAGAGGATGTGTCGCTTCGCTCTTGAAAGGCTCCTCTCGTTATTTTTATTCAAAGAAAGATGCGGAGCAGATTGAATAAACTTCTCTCCCAGGTGATCCACATATTAGAAAAGATCAGAGATTTTCCTGATCCAATGGCAGACACTTGATTCGGTTAAAGAAAAGGAATGCGAAGGCCACAAATAGCAGCCCATGTACTACTGCTCCGGGGATGTTAGAGATCATGACACAGGCAGGAACCATACAAATATGAAATGTTAGGAGCAGGCCAAGGCCCAAAGCCAAACTTGATTCCGCATAGCTATATTTTGCGAACCAGACAATGCTTGCCGCAGCAGCAAGGGCGGCATAACCATAGAGGACAAAACCTCCATGAAGCGCCGCATCAAAGTCTTCTTTCTGGAAGGGCAGCGAAACTAACCGGACTGACGTCAGTCCTTCCAAGATCATGTTCAATGCCAACACTGTAAATAGTACTTTTCTCATAAATCGTGTCCTAATATCTTTCGTCAACATTTTTCGAACAGCTTGCTCTTTCAGGTGCAAATCTTGCCTCTTGCACTCTGTCCATGGAGAAGAATCTTAAATAAAAAGTACCAGTTGCTTTGTTAAGAATTATTAAGGCTGATAAATTAAAGAAACAAATCTTATCCACTTGCACTCAACTGACAGCGCAGTGGGTGGCGCTTTATGAGACCGCGCACTCAGGAAGTGACGAAGAGGAAATGGCGATTCAGCGACGAGCAGATCGTCTTAATCCGCTCGGAAGTTGATTTGATATGACGCTCGAGGAGCGTTGCCCTAAGCGGGGGATTCGGTCTACGACCTACTGCGGCGACTAGAAGAAATAAGACAGGATGAAAGTATCCCAGATCAAACGAGGGAACTACGATGACTCGGAGTTGTATTCCAATCCGGCTTCGTACATACCCCTATCCTCCTCAGGTATCGAACAGGCTCGCTGCATTCGAGTCTGCTTTCCATCCACGAATGTAAAGATCATGTCGCCGCTATCGAGGTGCCGGCTCACTGTGTCGAATAGGTTGAATAATCTGAAGATTATCTTGCCTTCGTCATCGACTTTGATCGCGCTGGCGAGGTTGGTGCAATAGGTTTGTATATCTCTGGCGCCATTTTTGAGGGTGCCATCCATGCGGAAATCGTGGATAAGCCCTGCAGATGTAACCACCATTCTGTTGCCGCATTGTTCGATTCTCTCTATGTGCCCAATAAACCCTGACTCAGCCAGCCACAGCCCCCTCATATCTGGAATACCTGTTGCGATTGGTTCCCGACAGTTGTGCAAGATGGGCATAGGCATGCGAGAAAAGCCACAATCTGGTGTGTAAGCCTTAGGGATCTCATCCGCAGAGAGGCCTTGGCCATCTAANGTNGCGGGGCTGCAATAGTCTAATAGAGCGCCGTCGCCACTAAATACCCNAGGCTCTGTGGTATCTGTTGGACGCGGCCAGAGTGTGAGGAATACGACCAAGCATGCAACTAACAGAAAGAATCCAAGTGCAATAAAACGCAACGTAGTTTTCATCTGGTGTCTCCTCCGCCCAGCCTGTGGACTACCATGTACTGAAATATCGCTTGCTGGGGCAAACTCTACAAGCTCGAGTGGTCAATTCTTCGTATAGGCTCTCTGGTTCATTCTTGGGTCAGTCGTGCACGCCACAAGCCGATTTCCTAGGGCGATGTTGTGATTACACAATGCTCCGATGCGTGTGCGGCCGAAAATCGATGGCATTTGCTTCGTCGTAGTAGCGCACAATGTAACCCTTTGGCGGTACTAGTTCGTCTATTCTGGAAAANTCTTCTTCTCGCATTTCTACGTCCACTGCGCGCAGATTATCTTCGATTTGTTCAAAGGTTCGCGGCCCAATAATTGGCGCAGTCACGCCAGGCTGAGCCATGTTCCACGCCAGCGCCAGCTGTGACATGGAGCAACCCTTGCTGTCTGCCATTTCCTTTAACAGATCGAGGACATCCCAGGTTTGCTCTGTGGCGCGTCTATTGGCGTTGTCTTTGCCGTCTTGCCAACGTGCGCCTTCGATTTGCTGGTCGCGGGTGTATTTTCCTGACAGCAGGCCACCGCAGAGTGGCCCCCAGGGTATTACGGCCAGTCCGAAGGACTGCGCCGCTGGCATCACCTCGCGTTCTGCTGTTCTGTCGAGCAAATGGTAGGCGGGCTGTTCGCAAATCAAACGATTTAGTCCCAGCTCTTTTGCCACCCACAGAGATTCAACGATTCGCCAAGCTGGAAACATACTGCCGCCGATATAGCGTATTTTTCCTGCTCTAACTAGATCATCAAGTGCTCGCAGTGTTTCATCGATGGGTATTGCGGAACTGCACCGATGCATTTGGTAGAGGTCGATCCAGTCTGTTTTCAGCCTTTTCAGTGATGCGTCACAGGCATTGATGACGTGCCGACGACTCAACCCCCTGGCGTTTCTGTCAGCTGGATTAGCGAAATTGAACTTTGTGGCCAGTATGATGTTGTCTCGACGGTTGTCGCTTGCGAGTGCTTTGCCGACGATACGTTCGCTTTCGTTACCGGCATAAACATCCGCTGTATCAATAAAATTCACGCCCTGATCAATTGCGTGATCGATCATTCGGAAAGACTCGGTCTCGTCGCTTTTGCCACCAAACATCATTGTGCCAAGACAAAGTTGGCTGACTCTTATGCCGGTGCGGCCAAGTGGTCTGTATTTCATAAGCTATGCTCCCCTGTTCTCACCAAATTTCCTCAAGCTCTAACTATAATAGCGCATGGAAGTTGTCNGAANCCTAGCCGCCACCGCCATANAAAGTGGTCGGTGAATGCTGAGGCAGGGCTTTGGACCCGAGCTAGGTGGCTAATCATATTGATGCGTAATCGGGATCAGCGCGACGCCGACCAGATGGGTGAAGACCAGCCGCGCTCTTGTACCGTAGCGGGCACGTCATTCGGGCGTTCGACGCCGCCGCTGTTGGCGAGCACAGTAGTCCAGCGGCANGTAGGGTTCTCCAACACGCGCGCGTAATAGAACGCGGGTTGTGTGGCTGAGTAATCTGGATCAGCAAAAGTAACCTCAAGCTCTCGAGCGCCTTCCTCGCCGGTGCGGGCACAACTCGATAGATCTACGCTGGCCGANGTGTTNGGGCATTTACCTAGCTCGCTAGGCTGACGGCCACCGGAACAAACCACATCCCAGACNCGTTGGCGGTGTTCGCCATTCTCAACCCAGCCCTTAACGATCTGTATACGATCCAGTGGGGTGCCGGTGGGATCTTGCGTTGCCCACACCCAAAATCGTGGTGGGTTAGCGGTTTTGAGATCGGATCCCATGGGCACACCAAGTTCGTAAGCTAAGGCGATGCGGTCGTCTTTCGCGCCNANGTCCTCGGGCAGATCCCCGCCGAAAAAGCGGATGCGCATGCGNGAACCGCTGGTGCCAAACGTTTCGCGACGTTGCAGGGCGTCGAAGATGTCCGCGCGAGTGTTGGCCTCCGCCCACACGCCGGCTAGCCCGCCAGGAGTAAAGCGTCGCATTGCACCCGCCACCGGATGATCNGCCGCTAACAGACGCTCGACGGCGAAGCCAAGGCCCGCGGCAGGCTTGAATCGTGCCGGAATGTCTTTGGGGACATAGCCCGGATCAGAAAGGTGGGTATCTGTGGAACCGATGACCCCCAGCTTATAGGGATTAGCCGCTTTCTCTGTTCCCAGTGCGAGGCCGTCGAGCAATATATTGCGCAAGAACGAACTATCCCGCGCGCAGCGTTGATCATCCGGTCCTTTGCAAGGCGGAAACATGATGCCGTAGTCGCAGTCCTCATCAGACGCACCGACACTGATTTGGCATTCAGAAGCACCCTTTTGTTGGGTTACCTCAAACAAACGCTCGATCCGCGAGCGTCGTTCGAGGTCGTCGCTGGAATAGGCGGAGCCGTCTTCGTCTGTACGGGAAAAAGCCAGGCCCCAGGAGTAGTTGGTGTTATGCGGTATGGTGAGCACTTCACAGGGCTCAATACAGGCGGCGTCAAGTTGGTTGAAAAATTCTTTTTGATTGCGCACATCCAACGACGAAATGGCGTAGGGAATGACGTCAGCGCCACGGAAAATAACGTTACGGTGCAGCATGCCCATTTCCGTGAGCAATGATGAAAATTCATAACCGATTAAGGCGGTGAAGCGGCCAGGCTGGTTGTGTGCATTAGCGACCGCTTGTACGCGCTGCCACGTATCGATTGCGTTTGCTCTGCAGCGAACATCGTCACCGCAAATATCGTAGGCATGCGGCGCGGGTCTTGCGCCAGCAGTCGCAAAGGCTTGGGCGAGCATGGCGGCTACATCAAAGTTTCCCGATCGTATATCGCGGCATTGTTGTTGGTCGAATTCCGGTGCGTCCTGCAGCATGGTGCAGGGAAGCTGCATTTCAAATCCTTCCGCATGGTCTGTGAGTGCTACGAAGTCCAAAGGTGTTGGTAACTGGGCCTCGTCGCCCGTGAGCAGTTCGATTTTCTCTCCTTTCGCGAAGCGATATGCTGTGTTTGGGCCGAGGCGGTTAGCCCCGGCGTATGCGTCTGCCGACCAGCTGGTATGCACATGTAGATCGCCGAACAGCGCGGTTCGGAGTGGATAACGTTCGACGTTAACAGTAGGCGCTAGAGTCGGTGGTGGGGAGATATGGGTCTCGGGAACGTTGTCTGGATCAGCGCAGCCAGTCAACATGAGATATAGGCTGGCTAGTCCAACTATTATTTTTGATCTACGCATTCTTCCCCTCAACGTTTTCTGTTCGCAGCACCCAGAAGCACTGAATTTGCCGCATCTTCCAGACAATGCCAAGCCTGGGGCTGAAGGCNGTTAGGGGCCCCTCAATGCCCGTCTTTGCGAACAAAACCCCTTTCTCTCTTAGGGTGCGCGTCCGCGTTGGCTCGGGGGGCATCTGTATCCCNTAAGTAACCCGATGGTGAACACCTTGAAGATGTTTTAGCTGGCCCGACATGTACCTGCCTTTAGATGCGAACCCAGCCTCGCTCTTATCTTGCAGCTTGATATCCTAGGGGTAGAGGTNGGGCAGCTACAATGGGGCAACGGCTTTATCGAGCCCCCAGNTTTTGTGATATACCCATGGGTTCTAACTTCGCAAACCTTCATAGCGATGGAAGGGGCGTGCTAACGTTTACTGCAAAGGAGTAAGCAAATGACAGACGCAACGTATTCTCTCACCACAGCAGATCGAGTTGAGATCCACGAACTTCCCGGTCGTTATGGTGACGCAATCGATGATCGAAATTGGGCGGCGCTCGATACTGTATTCACGCAGGATGCGGTGTTTGACTTAACAGGTGTTGGCTCGCGGATTTGCAACGGACTGGATGACATCAAGTCGTTTATGGAATCCGAGGCTGCTCATCCCCGTACTCATATGATGACAAACATTTATGCCGATTCTGATGGCGACGGCATTACCCTGCGTTTTCGTATTGTTGCCCTACTGGGCAAAGGGCTTACGTCAACGGCCAGCTACTACGATAAGATTGTGAAAACCGAGGATGGTTGGCGCACGCAACACCGTTATGTTTCGAGCCGACGCCGAGATAAGCGGGATGCAGAAGTGGATCGCAGCGGCATTGCGCGTTAACGCGCTACCATTACTGGCGGCAATACGATCCCTCAGCGCATAACAGCGCGGGGTTAATACTCATAAGAAATAGGTCANATATGCTTGGGACAAGCGGTTCAAAGGAAGAGGACGCAAAAGGAACTCATGCCGTAGAGGCTGGAGAGCCGGATCAAATTACNGGTTTCGGCAGTTANCGTTACCGGACTTACGTCCTTTCGGCCTTAACGCTGATTTATATTTTGAACTTTGTCGACCGCGGCCTGCTCGCTGTGGTCGGTCCTGAGCTTGTGCCGGAACTTGGTATTTCCGATACCCAATTCGGCCTTCTTACTGGTTTTGGTTTTGCTCTTCTCTACACCATAGTGGGTATTCCTTTAGCCCGCTATGCAGATGCGGCTCACCGTGTTTGGATTATGACTGTTTGCGTTGCGCTATGGTCTCTCATGACCGTGCTCTGCGGTCTCGCAACCGACGTCACCATCGGTTCGGTCACAATTGGTGCGTTCTGGATTTTGTTGATGTGTCGCGTCGGTGTGGGTATCGGCGAGGCTGGTTGTACGCCGCCGGCTAACTCGTTGATCGCGGANTATTATGCGCCGCGTGACCGATCCCAGGCCCTCGGTGTCTACTCCATGGGGGTTACGCTGGGCACCATGTTTGCCAACCTGATTGGTGGGTGGGTAACCGATGTNTTTGACTGGCGCACGGCGTTTTTTGTCGTGGGTCTGCCGGGCCTGTTGATTGCCGCGGTTTTCAAATTGACGGTTAAAGAACCGCCACGCGGGTATACCGATCCGAAGGGAGCGCAATCAAAGCAACCGGTGGAGCTACGCGAGGCGATCCGCGAACTAATGACTAAGCCTGCCTTCTGGTGGATGACAGCTGGCGCCACCGTCGCCGCGTTTTGCGGTTATGGGATCTCCTCGTTTCAGTCCATATTTCTGGTCCGTATGCACGGAATTACAACAGGTGAGGCGGCTATTTGGATTAACGCCCCGGTGTCCATGTCCTCTGCCATCGGCACATTTGCTACGGGGTGGCTTGCAACCAAACTTTATCAAAAACATCCGGGTGCAATTGCCTGGGTGCCTGCTCTGGGCCTCGCCTTGTCGATCCCTTTCTATGTTTTTGCCTTTACGACCCAGAATCTGCTCTATGCCGCCTTAGGCTTGATTATTGGTGGGTTCGTGAAGTACGGCTACATTGCCGCGCAGTATACGATCGGCCAGGGTGTCGTCAGTATGCGTGTTCGTGCCACGGCAACGGCGGTACTGCTATTTATTGCCAACTTAATTGGCTACGGCTGCGGCCCTCTATTCATCGGTTTTACCTCGGACATTTTCTTTGCCTCCGGCTTAGCCGAACTGGGTGTAGCAGCGGAGGATTTGGCACGAAACCAATGCCATCCGCGGGCTATTGGCGAGTTAAGTGAAAACTTGCAGAACGTCTGCGGTGNGGTTTACGCCCAGAGTTTGCAGTCGGCTATGGTCATTATGGCCGTCTTATATGGAGCAAGTTCACTATTCTTCCTGTTGACTTGGCGTCGACTGGACAAGGATATGGTAGACCGAAACTAAAGCCGTACTGAAACTCCGCGTTGTGATTTTCGGGCAGCGCCATGGCGGCTTTTTTTGAGCTTTCTTTGCTCAGTGCTGTAAAACTCTTCAAATTCAATGCGCATCTGTCGAGCCTTGCCCGCTGAAACAGGAAAATTAAATGGGCTGGTTCTTAGTCCCAACGTGTCTTTCGGAGACGTATTTTTTGGGGGTAATTTACCGTTGAAAACTCTCTGGCTGTGCTATTCGCGGCGGTTCAATTTGAGTCATTTCACCGCTTCTGGAATTATTAACCCATAGATGCTCCGGTACCGGAAGCAAAGCGCCTGGCGACATTTTAAATACCACACGCATAGCAGGTAGGGAGGGGTTTTGAGTCGATCTGTAAGCGCGTTTGAGGGTTTGAACGTTTTAGACATTTCCGATCGCCTTTCGGGCGCCTTTGCGGCGCGGTTTTTTGGCGATTTCGGTGCGGACGTATTGCTTGCCGAGCCACCGGGCGGGCATTGCCTGCGGCACGAGATGCCTGTTTCTGAGTGCTCAAATACCGGCGATTCAGATGCAGGCTGTGTAAGCCCCCTGCATGCTTACGCAAATTGGAACAAGCGTTCGGCGGCTTTTGTTGATGTTTCTGATTTGCAGCCGCTGGTGGCGGCTGCAGATTTGATAATTTGCACCCGGCTAGAAACAGCCGATATCGTTGGCACTTGGCTGCGCGCGGATGCGGTTTTGTTGGTGGTAACACCGCACGGGGCAACGGGATCCTTGGCCGGGCTCCCTGGTAATAATCTGACTGCGAGTGCGCACACGGGTTGGTCTTATATCAATCGTCTGCGCAATGAGCCGCCTTTACAAATGCCTCGTTACCAATCTGGGTATGTGGGAGGTATTGCCGGCTTCATTGCTGCATCTTCGGCCTTGCTGCGACGTTCTGCTGAAGGTGACTTCGAGCGGGTTGATGTCAGCGAGGTAGAGGCGTTTGCGCATACAGTGCATCCATGGGGCATTATGTCGATTTATGCGGGTATGGATGACTCATACGGCCCCGTTGGTTGGCGACCGCGGGGTGCTCCGGGACCGCTGTGGGACACCAGCGACGGGCGCATGCATTTGGCTATTGGCGATTTCCATCATTGGACTGAAGCGATGGATGTTTTGGGTTTGCCTGACATTGCCCGGCAGCCGGAACTAATCCCTGATCTGGGGCGGCATGGTCAGGATTTGCAGCCGGTGTTTTCGGCGGTTGCCGGCACGCTGCCTAAAATGGATCGATGGGACGTATTCTTTAAACTGGCTGATCTGCGCTGTGTGGTCGGTGTCATGCAGGACACTGCGGATTTGCTGGTCGATCCGCAATATGCAGCACGCGAATACCTTGTAGAGACCGAGGTGGCTGGCAAATCGGTGACTGCAGCCGGTGCCCCCTTTAAGCTTTCACCAGCACCCTGGAAATTGCGTTTACCTGCGCCTACAGCAAGAGTCGAAAATGCTGTTTTCAACTCGCCTTCTAGTTTTGTGTCTATTGAAGCCGACGAAGCTATGGCGCAAACCAGGCAAACGATAGCTTCTAAAACGCCTATCGGAGATGCGAAACGGCGGCTTGATGGCAGCGCTAAGGGTGCCGGTCCGCTCGCAGGTCTGCGTGTGCTAAGTTTAGGTCAAGCTTGGTCGGGTACTTTTGGATCCGAGATCTTTTCTCTGCTTGGCGCAGACGTAGTGCAACTGGGTGGCCTGCAGCGTCCGGATGTGTGGCGGCGCGTGCGTAATGAAGTGCCTGCCGGTGTGGTTGACCAAAGTCTTAAGCAACATCCCCTAAATACATCGTCTCTTTATAACGCAGTCAACCTAAATAAGCGGGAAGTAACCCTCAACTTAAAAGACCCGCGTGGCATGGAGCTGTTTTGGCGGCTTTTGCCAAAGTTCGATGTCCTGCTAGACAACTTTCGTGCGAGTGTTATGCCTTCCTGGGGCGTGACTTTAGAGAAACTTCACGAGCTTCGCCCTGGCATGATTTGGGCATCGATTTCAGGTTATGGCAGCAGCGGACCATTCAGTGCCTATCCGGCTAACGGTGCTAGTACCGAGCCTATGTCGGGTTTTTCTTCGCTGCATGGGTATGCGGGTGACCCGGGTATGAACACCGCCGGCCTCTTTCCCGACCCGCTGTCTGGCTATATGGCCGCCAGCGGAATCATGGCTGCGTTACATCAGCGTGATCGAAGCGGGGAAGCACAGCGTGTTGACCTTTCTATGATGGAGGCAATGACCACCGTCTGCGGTGATGCGCTAATTGAATATCAGCTCACTGGTGACGTACCCCGACCCGGGGGTAACCGGCATCCGCAGATGGCACCGCACAATTACTTCCAGTGCCAGCATGACCAATGGTTGGCGCTTGCCGTTGAGACGGATGAACAGTGGCGTGCATTAGCAAATATGGTTGGTGGGAATTTGACTAAACCAGTATGGCTGACGGCTGCTTTTCGGAAACAACACGAGGACCAGTTGGAAGCTTTGCTGGCAGCATGGTGTAGTACCCAAGATGTGCATGACTTGGAAGCCCGTTTGTGTCAGGCCGGCGTTGTCGCCGCTCGAGTTATGCCTTTGTACGAACTTTACACCGACCCGAAGAGTGCTCTTGGTCAAAACGGTTTTATCAAGAGCGTCCATCATGATGAGGCTGGTCCGTCTTTGTTGCCTTCCGAACCTTGGCATTTTTCAGCGTCAGAAGCGCTTACGTTAAAGCCGTCACCTCGAGTGGGTGAACACAGCCGCGAGGTGCTAGTTGAAGAACTCGGCATCACTGATGATGAATATAACGCGTTAGTGGAGGCTCAAATCACCGGCACTCTGGGATACTACTAGCAGAAGTAGAAAATATTTTTATGGGGGGTTAACTATGAGTTTTAAGGGCATTTTGGTCGCAAACCGGGGTGAGATAGCGATTCGTATTACGCGAGCAGCTCAAGACTTAGGCCTACGTACCGTGGCGGTTTATTCCGACGACGACGCGCGGAGTTTGCATACCCAGATAGCTGACGAAAAGATTCGGTTAGACGGCGTGGGGGCTGCGGCTTATCTCAATATGGAGGGTGTTATAGCGGCGGCGCAAGAGTCGAATTGCGACGCGATACATCCTGGTTATGGGTTTCTCTCTGAGCAGGATGCCTTTGCGCAGTTGTGTGCCGATGCAGGGATTAAATTTATAGGTCCCAGCGCTGCGCACTTAAGCTTGTTTGGAGATAAGGCTCGCGCCCGTGCTGCCGCTACTGCAGCGGGAGTGCCAGTGATGCCTGGCCTAGATCGCGCGGTGACCCTAGTTGAGGCAAAAGATTTTTTTGCTCAACACCCCGATGGAATCATGATTAAGGCACTAGCAGGTGGCGGTGGCCGTGGCACTCGTGCTGTAACGGATATTGAGCAATTGGAGGCTTTATTTCATCGCTGTCAGTCTGAGGCCGAAGCTGCCTTTGGTATTGCGGACGTTTACGTTGAAGCGTTTATGGCAAAAGCTCGTCACGTTGAAGTGCAGATTATAGGCGACGAACATGGCGCGGTTAGCAATCTAGGTGAGCGCGAGTGCTCCGCGCAGCGGCGTAATCAGAAGTTGGTAGAAATAGCCCCCGCACCGGCTTTGGACGCGGTGCTGCGGGATCGCATGATCGACGCTGCGACCACACTTGCCGAACAAGAGGGCTATCAAAGTCTCGGTACGTTCGAGTTTCTCGTGAATTCGTCAGCCAATGCTCCTGAATTCGTTTTTATTGAGGCGAACGCGCGGCTGCAGGTTGAGCATACGGTAACCGAAGCAGTTACAGGTTTTGATCTGGTTCAGAGTCAGATCCAGGTAGCTATGGGCGCGAGCCTTGAATCGCTGGGCCTAGATAAACCTGCGAAACCCCGAGGTTTTGCTGTGCAAGCTCGCGTGAACATGGAAACCCTGAATGCTGATGGTAGCGTTTGGCCCGGTTCCGGCATTCTAAGCGCCTATGAGCCGCCCAGCGGTCCCGGTGTCAGAGTGGACGGGTTTGGCTATGTTGGTTACGAGACCTCGACAGCTTTTGATTCCTTGTTAGCAAAGGTAATCGTTGCGCACAACGCGCCGAATTTTTCAGCCGCGTGCGCGAAAACGGTTCGGGCTTTAGCAGAATTTCGGATCGAGGGAGTAAACACCAACATCGAATTTTTGATGAATTTAGTTGGTCATGCTGATTTCAAAGTTGGCGATATCCATACTCGATGGGTCGACTTGAACATGGCCTTGCTGTGCGAGCCCTCTGAGGCGCGACAGCGTTTTTTAAGCATGCAGCCTGCGGCAGCTGAGGACGGCTTTGCCGGCGCAAAGGTTGATACATCAGACCCATTGGCGTTATTTGCGCATGATGCTGAAGTTAAATCTCGGAAAAATGCTGCAGTAGAGGCTGCTCCGGCGGTGGTTGGTCCCAACGGATCCAATGCGGTGAGTTCGCCGATTCAGGGCACGATTGTCAGTATTGACGTTGTTGTTGGAGATGAGGTGCGCGCCGGCCAGCAGTTAGCTGTGGTGGAAGCTATGAAGATGGAGCACGTCATTGCTGCTGCACACGACGGTATTGTGCGGCAGGTGACTATGGCTGCCGGCGACGTGGTGCGCGAAGCGTATCCTATGATTTTCGTTGAAGAAGCCTCTGTTAGCGGCGGACGGGCTGCTACCGAGGAGACTGTAGATCTAGATCATATTCGCGATGATTTACGGGAGAACTTCGACCGTCATGCTTATACGCTTGATGAGAATCGACAGGAAGCAGTGGCCAAGCGGCATGCGCGCGGCGGACGGATGCCGCGGGAAAACATTTCCGAACTCATGGATGCCGGCTCGTTTAAGGAGTACTGGCCATTAGTGGTTGCACGTCAACACAAGCGACAGGATATGGAAACGCTGCGGCAGCGCACCCCCGGAGATGGCGTGGTAGCGGGTACGGGAACGATAAACTCGGATCTGTTCGGAGAAGAAGCCGCGCGAGCCATGGTGGTGCACTACGATTATACGGTTCTGGCGGGGACTCAGGGTTCGCGTAATCACTACAAACAGGATCGGATGTTCGAATTAGCGCTACGTTTTCGTATGCCAATTGTTCTCTTTGGAGAGGGTGGCGGTGGTCGTCCGGGCGATGATTCCACCGGTCCTTCGGTAGCCTTTGATACTCATACGTTCACGCAATTTTCCAAGCTCTCTGGCGCGGTGCCTATGATCGGCGTTAATCACGGCCGCTGCTTTGCCGGGAATACGGCGTTGCTTGCTTGTTGTGACGTGATCATCGCGACCAAAGACTCGACCATTGCCATGGGCGGTCCGGCAATGATCGAGGGCGGCGGCCTAGGTATTTATACGCCAGAGGAAGTTGGTCCGATGTCGTTTCAGGTACCAAATGGCGTTGTAGATATTTTGGTCGAAGACGAAGCGGAAGCGGTGCGGGTGGCCAAACAGTACCTGTCCTATTTTCAAGGTTCGATTGATACATGGGAGGCACCCGATCAGCGTAAATTGCGCCATATCGTGCCGGAAAATCGTCTGCGTCTTTACGATATGCGAGAAATCATATCCACTGTGGCCGACCGGGATTCCGTATTGGAAATTCGCGCCGGTTTCGGTGTTGGTGTAATCACCTGTTTCATCCGGGTAGAAGGGCGGCCAATGGGGGTTATCGCAAATAATCCGCATCATTTGGCGGGTGCAATCGACTCGGATGCTGCTGATAAAGGCACACGCTTTATTCAGCTGTGCGATGCGTTTGATATTCCAATCCTTAGCCTGATGGACTGCCCTGGAATGATGGTTGGCCCTGATGTCGAGGCCACCGCTCTGGTGCGTCACTGCGTGCGCATGTTCAATGCCGGCGCCAATTTAACTACCCCCCTTTTTGGTGTGGTCGTGCGCAAGGCTTATGGGCTGGGGGTGCAGGCCATGTGTGGCGCTAGTGCCTTAGTTGGATTTTTTACCGTTGCATGGCCTACGGCGGAGTTTGCAGGCATGAATATCGAAGGGTCGGTGAAGTTGGGTTATCGCAAGGAATTGATGGCGATAGAAGATCCCGAGGAACGCGCGAGCGAATTTAATAGTCGAGTGGATCGGGCTTATGAGTCTGCAAAAGCAGTCAATGCGGCAGCGGGTGGCGGGATCGATGATGTGATCGATCCTGCCGAGACGCGTTCTTGGATTGCCGAAAGTCTAAAACGAGTCCCACCCAAACCGCATCGTACGGAGAAAAAGTATCCTTATATTGATACGTGGTAAGCAACGCTGACGAGTTCGAAGCGTTCAGCGAGCTCGGTAACTGCGGCCCGAGTACTGGACTAACTGCAGATCTCAAGCGCCTGTGTTATTGCGTAGCATGACGCCACTTCGAGTTCCTGTGAGTTCGTCGTTCTCCAGTATGACTTCGCCATTAACGAGTGTTTGGCGATAGCCTACGCCGCGTTGGATAAGCCTCGGCGCATTGCCGGGGAAATCCTCGACTCTTTGCGGCTGGCGTTCTTCCACCCGATCGATATCCAGAACGTTGATGTCCGCTTTATTGCCGACGATCAGCGCTCCACGATCCGGCAGCCCAAGGACACGGTTTTGCTTCGCGGTCAGCATGTGAATGGTCTCTTCTAGCGAGTAGGTGCCAGTATCTCTGTGCCAGTGCGAAATAAAGAAGCTGGTCCAGCCTGCATCCATAATCAAACTGACATGAGCGCCCGCATCGCCGACGCCGGGTACAACCCAATCCGCACCCATATAGTTCGGTAGCACACTCAGGTCCTCGTTTACGAAGCGCACGTGGAAGAAACCTTGTCCGTCGGATTCAAGCTGCAAACGCAGCCAGGTTTCTACTGGATGTTCGCCAGCGGCTTTGGCGAGATGTGCTAATGATTGGTCGGGTTGATGTGCGTAATTGGGCCGTTCAGCGTTACCCATCCAGAAAGTCTTTTCGCAGGGTAGCCCAAACTTTGGCGAGGATAGGGTTTGGCCAATGTGCTCGGCGAGCTGCATGGCCTTTCCGTCTGCAATAAGTTGCTCGCGAAACGCTTGGTCTTTAATCAAAGCAAGCCGCTCTGGCACTGGAGTGCGCTGCAGTTTTTGCCAACTTTCACTTTTTGAGCGCAGGCTAAACAAGATAAAAGTATTCAGTCCAGATAAAAACCCAGCAGCGCGGGGTTGCGTTGTTCCAGTAACGTTAAGCCCAGCTGCGCGCATTGAGTCGATGGCCGGCTGGTATGCACTGTCGCCATTTTTGCCCGGCAGCCAAGGAGCACTAAAGAGCATGTGGGTGCCGGCTGCCTCTAGCTGCCTGTGCATGATACGCATTTCCTCATCTAACGGATGCGCTTCGATTACGCTTTGCATTATGCCGCCCGCGGCGCCTACTTCTTTGGCGATTGCAACAAGCTCTTCCTCTGGAGCGAAGGTTCCCGGAATGCAGCGTCCGTCCGGAAGCCGATGGGCTTTCAACCGATTTACCGAAAATCCGATCGCGCCCTCTCTTACAGATTTTCCGGCAAGTTTGGCAATTTGAGTAATGTCATCTGCCGTTGGTGCCTCTTCTACGGCACGAGGACCCATAACATAGAAACGAGTGGCGGCATGACCGACCAAGGCCGCGACATTGACGGCAGGTTTGCATTGCTCGATTGCGTCCAGATACTCGCCGAAGCTTGACCACTGCCACGACAGTCCTGACAGAATGGCTTGTCTCGGAATGTCCTCTACTGACTCCATCATTTCGGCCAATAGTTCTTTATCTTGAGGTCGTACTGGTGCGAAAGAAACCCCGCAATTGCCCATGAGAATCGACGTGACCCCGTGCCACGATGCCGGCGTAACCTGAGGATCCCAACCAATTTGCGCATCCATATGCGTGTGCAGATCGATAAAACCGGGAGTAACAACGGCGCCTTCGGCATCAATTTCTCGATGACCTTTTGCGTCTACCTTACCCAGTGCGCTTATCGTGTCGCCGTCAATGGCAATATCGCCTGAATAGGCAGGATTGAGTAATCCGTCGACTATGAGGCCGTTCCGAATGATTATGTCATGCGCCATTTCCTATTCCCCCTTAAGTTGTTTTACTTAATCCACTCGCAGAGTGCGGTAACCAAACACTCAGCCCCACATTAACTTATAGACAAGGACGATAAAGAATGAAAGCAGCAGTCTACAACCAACCTGGAGCTCCGGAGGTTTTCCGTTATGAAGACGTCGCGGATCCGATTTGTGGTCCAAAAGATGTCAAAATTGATGTAAAGGCCATTTCCATCGAGGGAGGCGACGTGCTTGCTCGTGCATTCATCGAAACTGGAGGTAAGGACCAAGTGGTCGGTTATACCGCTGCGGGCGTTATTTCAGAGTTGGGCTCAGAAGTGAGCGGTTTTAAAGTGGGTGATCGTGTAACGACGCTCAGTGGGGCGGGTTCGCACGCAGAGCAGCGGGTGGTGTCGAGCTTCACATGCTGGACGCTGCCCGACAATGTCTCTTTTGATCAAGGTGCCTGCATACCGGTAACCTACGGGACCGCGCATGATGCGTTGTTTGAATTTGGACGCCTGCGGGCTGACGAAACAGTCCTTGTGCAGGGTGGTGCGGGCGGTGTGGGAATCGCCTGTATTCAACTGGCGAAACAAGCCGGTGCCACGGTCTACGCGACTGCCTCCTCTGATGCGCGCTTGGCGTGTCTTGCTGATTTTGGGTTGGATGCCGGTATCAACTACGCCACTCAGAATTTAACCGACGAAGTTATGCGTCTGACCGAACGCAAAGGGGTGAACTTGGTGGTCGACCCAGTTGGCGGCAACGTGCTTGAGAAGAGCATAGCCTCAGCCGGGCGCCGTGGACGCATAGTTAGTGTCGGTACTGCCAGTCGAGATTTCAGTAAAATCGACATTGGCGGTCTTGCACCGGGAAACAAGAGTCTCACGGGAGTATTTTTGGGGGCCGAAGTGGCGACGGCCCGTGCGCATGAAATGATCCGTGACTTGCTCGCTCAAATGGCGTCGGCAAGCCTCAGCATGCTGATCGATCGAACTTATCCCCTAGCAGAAGCCGCGGCCGCTCATGCTTACATCGAATCTCGACAAGCTGTGGGACGCGTGATACTCATACCCTAAAGAAGTAAAGGTAAAACGGGGGAAACATGGCGCTTGCAGATTTCTCGCTAGCAGGGAAGAAAGCAATTGTGGTCGGCGGCCGAAGAAATATGGGGAAGGGGTTTGCTCTTGGTTTGGCTGAAGCCGGCGCCGATGTGATCGTGACAGACGTCAACAATGAAGACGGCGCATTACAGTCTGTAGCTGATGAAATTGCGGGTATGGGTCGGCGCTCGCTTGCTGTGAAAACTGATATCTCCCAAAAATCGGAAGTAGACGAGTTGGTTACCCAAGCTATGGATGTGCTGGGCGGTATCGACATCCTTATGAATGTGGCGGTTCGCTATCATCGTAAATCGTTATTGGATCTGGACGATCAGGGGTGGGACGAGTTAACTAACGTTAACTTAAAGGGGTACTGGCATACCCATCAGGCGGTTGCACCCATTATGCAGGCGCAGGGCAGCGGCAGCATTATCAATCTTACCTCTCGCGGTGGTTTGAAAGCGCACGCGGATAAAGGTATGGGTAACTACGCTATTCTCAAATCTGGCATTGCAATGATGACGCGCCAATACAGCCGGTATCTGGGTCCATCCAATGTCCGGGTCAATGCAATCGCGCCGTCGCTGGTAGAATGGGAACAGCATCCAGCCGGTGACTTTTATCGCGAAAATCCTGATCGAGCACCTAAGCAACCGCCGCCACCCCGCCCGGAAATGAGCGAACAAGAAAAGTTTGAGGCATGGTCCACCGGGCCAGAAAACCTGCCGCTAGGTCGGGTAGCGACCTTTGAAGAAATGGCCAATGCTGCAGTGTTTTTGGCCTCTGATGCAGCGAGCTATGTCACTGGAACTATTCTCTGCGTCGACGGTGGGTATATGGCTTAGTTGTCTCATCGAGGCTTTTGATTAGTAGGCAGGGTCTGCGCTGAGGCCCGAGTTCGCGGCCGCGCTGCTCAGCTGCAATGTCATTTGGGCAGGCTGTCAGTATCAGCAACAGTGCGTTGAAAGAGGAGGTAGAGCATGGGAGAAGACTGGGAACTCAATCATGTGGGCATGACCATTGGTAACCGCAATGCCACGTTGCGGTACTTTCAATCGATCGGTGTCGGTGTCAGCGTTGGCCCTCAGCCGTTATTACCTTATGAGCCGGGTGAGGGATCGCTGACTTTCTATCAAACTCTTGAAGGAGATCCGATAACAAATACTTATACTACGGGTGGTGCGCACACATTTAACGACGGCGAGAGCCAAATTGGCGACTGCCAGTTGGAGTGTTACCCCATGCGTCCGGGCCCCGGTATGTTTCTCAGCGAGTATTTGGCTCGCAAAGGCCCTGGTATAAACCACATTTGCTTTAACACACCCTCTGTCGAAGCCGATACCGAATTCTTTTTACGCAAAGGCTGTGCGCTGATGTTTAACGCCCTAGTCAATGGTAAAACTGTAGAAAATTATCTCGACACTCGAACGCACGGAGATCTAATGATTTCCCTGCGTCCGCCTGCAACCGACTGGGAAAAAGCCTGGAAAGCCAACAATCAAGCACACCCCTTGGTTAACTCATGGCGCTTTCTAGGCGTAGGTATTGGGGTTAAAGATCTCGCTGCGACGGTCGCCTACTATGCTGACATCGGTTTTCCTGAAGCGACTGAGGCAGTCAGTGACGCTGCGATTGGCAGCGTTTGTCAAAGTGTGGCGGTAGGCCCGCTTACGTTCGACTTTTTCACAGCGACCTCAGACACTAGCGTTTATGCCGCGTCTTTAGGGTTGCGCGGCGACGGCGTGAATGACATCTCGTTTGCAGTGGCTGATCTGGTATATGAAACAGCCCGTATGCAAGAAAATGGGGTAGTTTGCCTGGGCACAAGTGCCGATGGTCGCAGCAGCTACTTTGATACCCGCGGCGAGGGCAATATTATGTTGCGCTTAGTTCAGGCCTAGCCTGCGCGCCTAGAAGGCGCAAACTAAGTCGATGAATGCAGCAAAAAAATTAGGTGAGTAGCCTTTGCTGAACCGTTGGCCAACTTTGACGCAGAATTTAGAGGCGGCAACTGCTCGAAGAAATCCAAACTGAAACTGTCTTACAACAATGCAAAGTCGTTATGTAGCTGGAGACTAAGATTTAAACGCTAGTTTTCATTGCTCAGAAACTCTGGTTTTCAGTTTACGTTTCGTCTACGTTCTAAAGGCTTTGTTATTGAGTCGAGCATTGGACTTTTGTTATGGATGTACAGACGCAGTTAAAAGTGCTTTCTCAACTTTCCAGCGGCTTTCTGGACAACTCGAGCGCGTCAGCCGCCAATGCGGTCAAAGTTCCGGTCTCGGAGTTTACGTGTAAGGAGCGGTTGGAGCAGGAGAGGCAAACGTTTTTCCGAGACACTCCGCTTTTATTAGGCCTAAGCACCGATTTACCGGACAACGACACCTACTTTGCCACCAATGAGACTGGCCAACCGCTTTTGCTTACACGCGACGCGAACGGCAAGTTCCGCGCCTTTTTGAATATCTGCAGACACAGAGGTGCGCAGATTGCGCCACCAGGGCGTGGCAGGAAACGACGCTTCATTTGTCCCTTTCATGCTTGGAACTTCGATAATACCGGTGAGCTGATCGCCATAAATCGAGAATCTCATTTCGGTTGCGCAGACAAAAAAGACCTTGGCCTCACTGAATTACCATGCCTAGAGGCCAATGGCATGCTCTGGGTTCGACCATCGGTCGGCAGTTCATTTACCGAAGCTGACGTTATGGGAGGTCTTTCAGAAGACTTCGGGAATTGGCTAAAAGACGAGCATCCTTTTGCAGAGGAGCAGGTAATCGAGGCGAGCATTAACTGGAAATTAGCGATAGACACCTTTGGGGAGAACTATCACTTTGATGTACTGCACAAATCATCATTAGCAAATGACATTGTTGGTAACCTACAGACTTGGGACACCTTTGAAAGAAATAGCAGAATGGTGTTCGCTAGCAAGGAGCCATTTAAGTATGTGCACGATCACAATATACCTATAGAAAAATGGCCCTATCGAGATGTCACCCTTAACGTTTACTTTCTCTATCCCAATTGCATATTTTTAGTTGATCCTGCAGGTGTTGATATGCTCAAGATGTATCCGGATCCAAAAGATCCGGCAAAGTCGAAGACGTATCACACCTATTATTTGCGGCCAGCACTGCTCGACCACTTAAGAAAAGAGGGTAAGACTGCTCTAGAGGAGAGCAGATTCTTGGGATTCAATAAGGTTGTCGTCGACGAAGACTACGCAGCAGCGGCAACAATCCAGGCGGGCGCTACGTCCGGAGCACAGGACCACTATATCTTCGGCAGGAACGAGCCCGCGTTGCAGCATTATCACAATACNCACAGAGAGGCTTTGGGACTGGCGCCCTTAGAGCCATTGATGAACTGAATCGTAGAGTTTCGGGGGGCATGGTATGGCGGCGGGTAGTTTTCGACGGGAACGGGAGAGGCGTGGCAAGGTCCCGTTAAGAACGAAGCTAATTTACGGACTCGGCGAAATGCCGGGCAGCCATATGAACAGTGCTATTGGCACTTTGCTNGCACTTTATTACAACCAAATACTCGGCGTTTCAGCGAGCACTATTTCAATTGGCATGGGTTTGGCGTTACTGCTAGACGCATTTTCTGACCCCTTGGTCGGCTCATATTCCGACACTCTAAAGACGAAGCTCGGGCGCAGGCATCCTCTAATGTACGCCGCCTCGGTTCCACTGGGTGTTTTTATCGCGCTGCTTTTTGCACCACCTTCAGGATTAGGTGAATTGGCATTGATTGCATGGCTTTTTACGTTTCTGATACTGACTCGACTTACCTTTACGTTTTTTAGTGTCCCTTGGAGCGCGATGACGGCGGAGTTGACGGACAGCTATTCTGAACGATCCGAGGTCGTTGGCTGGCGCATGATCGTAAGCNACGTTTTGGGTGCTCTCTATGGCTATCTGATCTTCACTTTTATATTCAGTGGCTCGGACGCGTTTTCGCAAGGCCAGCTTAATCCTGAAAACTATGTGATCTTCGCGCCGCTGCTGGGCGCTTTGATTACGATGTGGTGTTTGATCACGACACATTTCACTCGAGATCAGGTTCCGTACTTTTATCAGAGTACGGATACTCAGGCTTTCGATTTGTTATATCTCTTTGGCTCAATTCGATCAGCACTAACTAACCGTAATTTTGTGTTGCTGCTGACTGGCAGCTTAATGAATTTTGGTGTCCTTGGAGTTTTAGGCTTCTTCGACATTTTTGTTAACACCTATTTCTGGGGGCTGACTGGAGAAGATATCGGTGTGATAACCGCGTTTGTCCCAATTGGTCCAATAATCGCAGTGCTGCTGGTTATGAAATTTCAAGCTCGGTTCGANAAGCATCGGGCCCTCGCTTTCGCCTTAGTGGGCGGAATGATAATGAGTATGGTGGGGGTAACCGCGAGACTANGTGGCATCTTTCCTGAATACGAGAGTGGCTTGTTTCTGCCTTTAATCACCCTAATTGCAACGATGAACTTTTTCTTCTCCGTACTCGCGGGGATTATGTTCATCTCTATGGTAGCTGACTTAGTGGATGATCAAGAGCTAAAAACAGGGCAGCGTCAGGAAGGTGTATTCGCCGCCGGCGTGGCTTTCTCCACTAAAGCTGTGGGCAGTCTTGGAGTCATTATCGGAGGTTTTTTACTAGAGTATTTTATTGGTTTTCCGTCGGGGCAAGGGCAATCTGAAATCAATGAAGATGTTTTGTTCCGTCTGGCAATTACAGATGCGATTATCATTAACTCGCTATTACTCATTCCCGCCTATTTGATTAGCAAATATGACCTTACCAGAAGCAATTTTGCTGACGTGCAGGCAGCATTGCAGGAATATCGCCAGCGTCTAGCGACGCCAGAATCCGCCGGCGATTCGATGTCGGATGACAAGGGCTCCGCATGAGCGGCTTACACCACATATTTGGTAAGACCTGTTGCGGTTCTAAAGGAAAATGCTGGGCGCCTTGGCAAAAACTAAGAAGGGTGAAATGAAAATATTAGCGGGCACCTCAAAAGGTTTATTCGAGATCGTAAACGGCTCAGCGAACCTAGTTTTGAATGCGAAAGGTGTTCGGGAAATAGTCAGGCTAGAAAGGGACATTTTTGCAGGAACAAGCCAAGGCTTATTTGTCAGTTCGGATTTAGGTGTTCATTGGTCAGGTCCCGACATGGCCGACTATACCGTTTGGCAGGTTCGTCGGGCTATCGATGGCACTCTTTATGCTGGAACCTATCCGGCAGAACTTTTCAAAAGTACAGATGCTGGTGAAAACTGGGAAAAGCTCGACTCTTTCGCGAGAGTCGTAGAGGAACAAGGCTGGTGCATACCGGTGGAACCGACAATGGCTAGCCAAGCCAGGGCGATCGTAACTGACGCAGATAACCCTGATGTGCTCTGGGTAGGTGTTGAAGTGGGCGGAATTATGTACAGCGATGATGCTGGTGCTAGCTGGAGATTTAACACGCCGGGCGGTAATCCCGACCTCCATATGATGTTCCCGCATCCGAGCANGCGNGGGGTGTTATTCGCTTCTACCGGATATGGAAGACTCGATGGAATCGCCGCAATGGTCGAAGGTAATGCTGGGGTTTTTAGAAGCGAGGATTTTGGAGAGAGTTGGGANTATATGTGGAAAGGAGTGACGCCGAGATATTCTCGGCCGATGTGCATAGACCCTAGACATCCATTTAGCTTAACTGTAGCAAGCGCACCAACGGCCTTTTCGAGCTTTAAAGACCAAGGCGGTGCCCAGGCTATGTTGTTTAGATCTGATGATGAGGGTCACAGTTGGACGTCGCTTTGCGATAAAAGCCATTCGCCGTCGGTCGCCAATTTTCATGGATTAACCGTTAATCCAGATGAAATCGGCGGAGTGTTGGTTGGTACCGATACCGGAGAACTGTGGTCTGTTTCCAAGGAAGCGACTTGGACGCTCTTGGCTGAGGGTATGCCGGCGGTTCTGTCAATTTTCGCCAGTGGGGATGCTCAAAATTAATTCGTCAGATCTATTAGCCTAAGGTTTTACGTTGATCTAGTTCTAGAGCGAATCAATTTTTTTAGATTTTCTGAGGAGACTAAGCATGAGTTTGTTGGAAGAAGATAAAAGCGTACTGGGTGCATCCAGATCCGAATCTTTTGTACCGTCATTACAGATTACTGCGGGCCAGAGAGCGCCTATTGCTGCGAATGGCGGTATGTCTTACCTGTCCAGAGACGTAAACGGTGACGCGGGCACCGAGGCAGCGACTGCAGATGCGTTACGTCAAATTGCCAGTGGCGAGGGACAAGAAGTTATCGACTTTATAGAGAATGCCTCGCCTGGTCCGATCGAAACCAAGTGGGGCAAGGGCTTTGGCAGATATGCGGAATGTATGAAATATATAGAGTCGGCCGAACTTGCGGTACCGGAGGGCGGTGTAGCGTTACCGCTGAAGTATACAATTTACGAGGCCCCCTCGTATTCCATAGTCTCATCAAACGCTCTTTGGAAAGATCCTTCGCGAAAACTAGACGCCGCTGCACTGGCAAAGGATGAACGAGACAACGCAAGACGGAGCCTCTACTTTCCACAGATTTTGCGGGATGCTAGAAGAATCTCTGAGTATCACAAGGGTCTTGATCCAATGAGCCCAGAGTGCATGGATAGGCTGGGATTGTCCTTGGCTCACTGCCAATCTGAGTGCGAGAATTTTTACGATTCACAAGAGGTTCGACGAGTTTTTTACCCGGAGATGGAGAAATTACTGCTGGAGTTCTTTCCGGATGCAGTAGACGCTCTAGTCTACAACCATGATGTTTTTGATAAAGATTACCAAGGTGATCGAACTGAGGATCAGGATAAAAAGAATCCCGGTGTGAACGCGAATTACGCGAATCTTGTCCATAATGATTTAAATGATAATAGCGGCCGGGTTCGTTGCAGAGAGCTGTTAACGGAGAATTTGAGGAATTTCGGCAGGACNCAAAATTTCACACAAGCGCAAGCTGACGAAAGAATGTCNAGNAGGTTCATGTCAATTAATTTGGCTAAACCGATGGAAACAGTGGAGCAAAATCCTTTCGTACTGTGCGCGTGGCCCTCATTTTCGGATCAACCGTATATCAACAATTACAGAGTTTATGACGACAGAGTAGGCGAGACGACGCGCTTCACCTATCGTCCCGAGCATGAGTGGTACTGGTTGCCACAGCAAGCTCCACACGAGGTCTCAATGCTGAAATGTTATGACTCGGTAACCGATGGCTCTGTGTCTCGGTGGTCTTTTCATTCGGCATGTGTTGATCCCACAGCNCCAGANGATGCAAGGTGCAGGAAAAACGTTGTCGTTAGGTCCTTTGTGTTTTTTTAAAACTGACCAACAGTCGCTATAAGTTAAATTCCCAGTTGGGTTTCACCAGCTACCGCAAATGTATTGAGTACTTATTCTCATTTCTCTGCCTTTTGTGCACAGCTAGTTCAACTCCAGGCCCTCCAACTCGCCATCGGCGCGCCACTGGCGCAGCAGCTTCATGTAGGCGCCGACACCTTTGCTGTAGGTCTCGCGCCGCACATTGCGGTAACGCTGAGTGGTGCCTTCTTGGTTGTAATAGCCCGGTGTGCAGGTGTCTGGCGATCCTCCGAGAACGAAGCCGCCGCCCTTGGTTTCAAGCTGATCGGCAATCCAACGCTCCTCTGCTGCTACCGAAACGTTTGCGGCTTTGACGCCGCGATTGCCCAGCTCGGTAATCGTATAAGCCACGTGTCCNGCCTGCACATCGATGCCGTGGGCGTAGTTAGCGCCGAGCTGAAATACGAAACCGCCGCCGCAGAGGAATAGATTTGGAAAACCGCTGACCATCAGTCCATGCATGGTGCGCATGCCTTCTTGCCAGTGTTCGTAGATCGACTTGCCGCCAACGCCGAAAATCGGAATGCCAAGACGCCGCTCATAACTGGAGGTAATTTCAAAACCACTGGCATAAACAATACAGTCAACAGCGTACTCCTTGCCGTTGGCGATGATGCCGTTTTCAGTAATCGCCTCTACACCCTGTGTGGCGCTGACATCAACCAGTTCCACGTTGGGCCGATTGAACGTGTCGAGATAAAAGTCATTAAACGTAGGGCGCTTGCAGAACTGGTTGTAGTACGCCTTTAGTTTTTCGGCGACCTCAGGATCTTGTACGGTATCGTCAACCAGTCCCCTGATTTCTTCCATAGTTTTGAAATCAGCAATCTGCACAAGGCCGGGCACCTTGCCTTCGGTTTGGCTGGCCAACTCCGATAGATTACGTGTCAGCCGGGTCCAGCCGTCATCGGCAAAAGCCGGATCGATCGGTCCGCCCAAAAATGCCTCGCCGAATTTCTTCTGTCGCTCCTTCTGCCAACCGGGCTTGAGGTTCTTCGCCCACTCTGGATCGGTCTTAGCGTTGTTGCGCACATCTACCGACGATGGCGTGCGCTGAAACACATAGAGTTGCTTTGCGCCNNCNCCNAATGCCGGNACNCANTGCACTGCCGTGGCNCCGGTGCCGATAATGGCAACNGTCTTGTCGGCCAGACCNGTCAGCCCTCCGTCTGGACCGCCNCCNGTNTANTCGTAGTCCCAGCGACAGGTGTGAAACGANTGACCTNTGAATTTCTCAACACCAGGGATGCCNGGCAAACGCGGGCGGTTGGCTGGCCCGGTGCCCAGGCAGACATGGCGGGCACGCATCTCATCACCGCGGTTGGTTGCCACCAACCACATGGACTCGTCTTCAAGCCAGCGTAATTCGGTTACCCAGGTTTGAAAGACGGCATCTTTATACAGATCGAAATGTTTGCCGATTCTCTGGGCGTGCTCGTAGATCTCAGACGCGTAGGAAAATCGCAGCTTTGGTATATAGCCTGTTTCTTCCAGCAGCGGCAGATAACTGTACGACTCGATATCACATTGTGCGCCAGGGTAGCGGTTCCAATACCAAGTGCCACCAAAGTCACCGCCGCTTTCGACGATGCGCACGTCGGTTATACCCGCTTCAACCAAACGCGCCGCGGTCAGCATCCCGACCCAACCGCCGCCGATAACAATGACCTCGCGCTCATCTTTTAAGGGCGCACGCTCCAGCGGTTCGCAGTAGGGGTCCGCTTCCAGATATTTGTTCGTAAAGGGCGAATCGTGGGAAAGCTGTACGAATTGTGCTTCAGCATCTGCGCGGATGCGTTTGTCCCGCTCTGCAGCGTAACGCTGCGAAAGGGCGTCGGGGTCGAACCCAAGCGCCTCGGGCGAAATTACTTTGTCATTTGTGTCCATGTCAGCTCTCCCCAGAAACTACGCTAGCAAGCATACCGCAAGGGCTTTGCAATTTAAGCCTGTTGCTGAAACTGTTTTTTCTGAAATAACCGAGCCTTTGTAGCCGATTACTGTGGCGCATTGTGCCGATTGAACATGCCCCTCGTGTGCCCTTGGTCAGGGCTCATGAAGCGGTCAATTGAAATAACTAAGCGCTGTAACTGCAAACTTTAGCGCGCATTATGATTCCTAAAGTGCGCTACAGTTACGGCTGTAAAGAGGAAGTTATAGGGGAGAGGCGAGCATGCATATTAGCGGTGAAGTTAAACCGGCATTTGAGCCCGTGCGTGAACTTTTTCAACAGTCTCTCTCGGCCGCAAGAGACAAGAACGCGCAGCTTTGTATCTATGTCGGTGAGGAGCGGGTTGTTGATCTCTGGGCCAGCTCTGGCTCCGATGATTTCTCTGCGGATACGTTAGTAAACGTGTTCAGCAGCGGTAAAAGTCTAGAGTCAATTTTGATGGCCATGCTCGCCGATCAGGGTTTATTGGATTTCACCAAGCCGGTATCCGCCTATTGGCCTGAATTTGTTGGTGCGGATAAGGATACGCTGACGGTGGCCGATGTGATGCGGCATGAGGGCGGGCTTGCTCAGTTAAACGTAACTCTGTCTGCCGCCCAGTTAGAAACTTCCGCACTGCAACAAAATAGTGTGGGCAGTATATTGGAACAGCACCCGCTGCGGTTTCCTGAGGGAGATTCTCCCCGGGAATATCATGCGATCACGCGCGGCTGGATCGTTAATGAGATTTTTCGTCGCATAGAACCCAGCAACAAAACTCTCGGCGAGTACCTACGCGCGCATATCAGTGAGCCGCTAGGCGTCGACATATACTTCGATGTCACCGAAGACGAAGCGCGCAGAGTCTGCCGGGTGCAGCCACGTAGTCTTACGGCCCAGCTTTTAGACAGTGTTGCGCCGGGCTCACAGGCCCGCAAGATTGGCCTGACACCGTCGGAGTTATTCAGGAGGGCGCGTAAATTGATCGCTGCGTTCTCAGGCGGTGCTCGTGCCAAGCTGCCAATGCCTCTGGAAGGGATGAAGGAAGAAAATTTTGGGATTTTCGATTCGCCCGCCTATCTGCCTGCGCAAATACCCTCTGCGGGGGCCAAGTGTTCGGCGCGGGGGCTTGCGAAACTCGCCGCGGCCATGGCCAATGGAGGCCAAATTCAGGGCCATACCGTGTTAGGTCAAACCGGTCACCATGCCTTGCATGCGGTACCTGTTGCGCGAAGCATGACAATAATGGATAGCAGCTTTACTCAGGGCGGATTGGCTTATTTTAGTGAGGCTGACGCCGCCAAAGGCCCTTTAGAGGCTGGTCTCAATGCAGGGCGCGGTGGGTTTTATGGCTGGATGGGCTTGGGTGGCTCGGTGTTTCAATGGCATCCCGAGCATCGAATAGGGTTTGCCTATGTTCCGACCGCGCTGAATCCAATCGATCTTTTTAATGAGCGTGGTAAGTCGTACCAAAGGGCGATGCTTAGATGTGTTGAGGCGATAACAACTCCCTAGACCATATACATTAACTCGCGTTCGTGCGAGAACTGATGTAGATTGTTGGTCATGAATGACCCTTTTGATCTAAAACCTCATATCGGAACGGTGCAAGACTATCCAATTGATGGCATCACTTTTCGCGATATCACCACATTACTTGAAACTCCGAGCGCCTTTGTGCGGGCGTGTGATGAAATGGCCAAGCTCTGTGCCGAATTTAATCCTACCGCCATTGCCAGTATTGAAAGCCGCGGCTTTGTTTTTGCAGGTCCGCTCGCGCGCGACTTAGGCCTGCCACTGGTGTTGGCGCGGAAGCCAGGCAAGCTGCCGAACCCAGCGTTCAGTCGTGAATTTGATTTGGAATATGGCAGTACAGCACTCGAGATCCAAAAGAATACTGCCTTAACAGATCAGGATACGGTGATTATTGTCGACGATCTGATTGCTACTGGGGGTACTGCGATCGCCTGCGCGGAGCTGCTTAATGAGCATTTTGCTGTGGCGAAGCAGAATATCCTGGTTTTGGCTCTGATTGATTTGCCAGCATTAGGGGGCAGCAAGTTGATCCGTGAATTGGGATTTCAGGCTGCATCCTTGGTCAGCTATGACTGACTGAATGTGCTTTGGAGTTGCGGTTTTTTACTGCACCATCGCCGACGCTGCGTGATTTACGAACTTCCATACCGATGCTCTACGAATTCCAGAATGGTCTTTCGTACAGCTTTTGTCTGATTTGCCCAGCGGCGCCCCTTACCTAGAAAAATGGTCGTGCCTTCCAATAAGGACATTAG
>NZEI01000010.1 GCA_002690405.1 Gammaproteobacteria bacterium | reverse complement strand
CACCAAGCAAGGTTGACAAGCCGCGCCCTAGACCTCGCGCTGTTGCGGTTGATTTTGTAGCATTTGCTGATTTTTGAGGAGGTTTAGACACCATCAGGCCGCTTCCTTTTCCTGCGATAATAATTCGGCAGCCAATGCCACATAAGCCTGCGCACCGGCACATTTAAGATCATATATCAACACAGGTTGGCCAAATGATGGCGCTTCCGAAATGCGAATATTCCTAGGAATTACAGTGTGATAGACAAGATTTCCAAAATGTGCACGCACGTCACTTGCGACCATTTCAGATAATTTATTGCGGNNGTCATACATTGTCAAAACGATGCCTTGAACAACCAAATGACGGTTCAGCCCCTGCTGGACCATTTCAATCGTACGCATTAATTGCGACAAGCCTTCTAGCGCATAAAATTCACATTGCAGCGGCACAATCACACAATCAGCGGCACACAGTGCATTGACCGTCAATAGGCCCAGCGATGGCGGACAATCGATAAAAATATAATCATAGTGGGATGCNACCATCTGCAACGCCGTTTGCAGACGAAATTCACGTGCATCCACTTCTGCCAGCTCAATTTCNGCCGCCGATAAATCTACAATGGNGGGCAAAACATCAAGCCCTGCAATATCGGTTTTATGACAGGCTTCGCTGGCCCCAACCTCGCCAGTTAATAGCCGATAACTATTGGCATCGCGCCGCGCCTCAAGTTCAATGCCAAAGCCGGTGCTGGCATTGCCTTGCGGGTCAAAATCCACAAGCAATACCCGGCGCCCACATGCGGCCATGGCCGTGGCCAAATTGACCGACGTTGTGGTTTTACCAACACCACCTTTTTGGTTTGCAATGGCAATGATGCGGGCTGTATCGGTCATAAATTTTACGTCTCAGTCAGTTAATAATGATTGCTTTTGCCACAAAGCACGGCGGTAATCCCCATCAGATCGTCATTGCGGCGCGGTCAGCTTAACAATCACACCATCATCATTCGTCACGCTGGGATAAAGATGGGGTATCATAGTGGAATAAGTTTGAAAATTGGTCAATTCTTCATCGACTGACGCACCTTTCAAAAACAGACAAGTCAATCTTTTGTGAAATTGCGCCTCAATCAATGACATTAATTTTGGCAGAGGCGCAAGCGCGCGGGCTGTAATCACATCAGGCTGGCACGCTGGCAGACGCTCAATGCGCTGATTAATAACGCTGGCCGACAGCGCTAATTCGCGAATGACCGTTTGCAAAAATACCGCCTTGCGCTGATCTGATTCGACAAGCTGAACATCACCAGCCCCAAGAATGGCCAATACCAGCCCGGGAAAGCCAGCACCGCTTCCAATATCTAGAATTTGACAAGGCTGGCCAGAGGGTAACGTTGGCAGATGCGGCACCAGCTGTGCCGAGTCCAAAATATGCCGGTGCCAAATATCCGGCAGGGTGGCAGGTGATACAAGATTGATCCGCGGNTGCCATTTTTCTAACAGGGCCACATAGGCCGATAGTGACGCCAATGTTTCACGTGAAACATCAAAATGTGTGGTAAATTCTTCTGGAGTCACGATTTAACTACGGCTTTTGCCGCCATTTGCTGACGTTTTACATGCCGCAAAACAGACACAACCGCGGCTGGGGTCAAGCCCGGCAGACGGTTCGCTTGGCCTATGGTTTCTGGCTGGTATTTCGCCAAAATATCACGCGATTCAGCTGACAGACCACCCACCATGGTAAAATCGGTCTGCGGGGGGATCATCACCGCCTCATCACGCCGCAGGGCGTCAATATCAGATTGCTGGCGGCCAACATANCCAGCATANCGNCANTCNGCCGCCAGNTGGGCATGCAAATTATCCGGAATCACCGCCAGTTCAGGCCATAATAACTGAATCTCAGNAAACCCAACCGTTTCAAGCGCCAGCAAATCAGCNGCNGTTCGTTTTGCGCCATCGCGCGGAGCTGGTAGGCCAGCGGCGGCAATGGTTTTAGCTGATTCGGTAACCCTAGACAAAAGATCTCGGGCCTCGGTTAATTTTTGTTTTTTATCACCCCAGCGCTTTTGCCGTTCGGGCCCGACACAGCCACACGCAATACCGCGATCAGTCAAACGCTGGTCTGCATTATCTGCCCGTAAAGTTAAGCGATATTCGGCCCTTGATGTGAACATACGGTAGGGTTCGGGGGCGCCTTTGGTGACCAAATCATCAATCATTACGCCGATATAGGCATCCGCACGATCCAAAACAAATGGATCTGTGTCAACACCGCCAGCGGCCACCATGGCGGCATTAATACCGGCAATCAGCCCTTGGGCCGCGGCTTCTTCATAGCCGGTTGTGCCATTAATTTGTCCAGCCAAATAAANGCCCGGCAAATTTTTAACCTCTAGCGAGCGGCGTAATGCCCGTGGATCAACAAAATCATATTCAATGGCATATCCATATTGCAAAATTTTTGCCCGTTCTAGCCCCGGAATGGTGGCAATCATCGCGTCTTGTACATGNCGCGGTAAAGAGGTTGAAATGCCATTTGGATAAATCGTNGGATCATCCAACCCTTCNGGNTCCAGAAAAATCTGGTGCGATGATTTATCGGCAAAACGNTNNACNTTNTCTTCNATNGANGGGCAATANCGCGGNCCCGTACCNGANATCTGNCCNCTNTANACCGCNGANAAATGNATNGANTCNGCNATAATTTNATGNGTTTTTGCCGTTGTNCGGGTNATGCCNCAGGAAATTTGCGGCACGGTAATCCGATCGGTCAGGGTAGAAAACGGAATTGGTGGGTCATCAGCAGGCTGCATATCCAGACTGGACCAATCAATGGTGCGCCCATCGAGCCGCGCCGGTGTACCGGTTTTTAACCGACCAAGCGGCAAATTATAGGCTGCCAGTCGCGCCGCCAGCATATTTGACGGGGGTTCACCAATCCGGCCCGCCGCGGTGCGTTCGTCGCCTAAATGGATCACGCCGCCCAAAAATGTGCCCGTGGTCAACACCACAGCTTGAGCCAGATAATGATCGCCCGTTTCGGTGATAAGCCCGGTGACACGGCCAGCCTCAATTTGCAGATCACCAACTGCCGCCTCAATAATGGTCAGATTTTGGTAGCCTGCCAAAATATCCTGAATGGCTTGGCGGTAAAGCGCCCGGTCAGCTTGTGCCCGCGGCCCATGCACAGCTGGCCCACGTGATTTGTTTAACATGCGGAATTGGATACCCGCCCAGTCAATAGCCTGGGCCATAATACCATCCAGCGCATCAATTTCCCGCACAAGATGGCCTTTACCAAGCCCGCCAATAGCCGGATTACAAGACATCTCGCCAATACGATCACGGCGCATTGTGACCAAAGCAACCGACACGCCCATACGCGCCGCCGCCGCCGCCGCTTCGCATCCAGCGTGGCCGCCTCCGACAATAATCACATCATAGCGTTTGCTCATTTTGCTTCTTGCCTATCAAAAAATGACCGCTAGCAGGCATCCTTATGACGCGTTTTAGGCTATTTTCCAATACAAAAGCTTGAAAAAATCTGCCCCAGCAATTCTTCAACATCAACGTCACCNGTAATACGACCAAGCGCCACCGCNGCTTGGCGAAAATCTTCTGCCGCTAATTCTGGTGCCTGATGAAAATCATGCTGCAAACNNGCATNTAAAGCGTCATGCGCATCAACCAATGACTGGCGGTGCCGTAATCTTGTAATAACCGCATGATTTTGTGCCTGATTGTGCGGCATAATCATATCACCAAGCCGTGCCATCAATTTGGTGATGTCTTTGTCATCTTGTGCTGATAATAAAATAGCTTCTGGTGGGGCGGTGCCTGTCATGCCTTTATCTGTTTTATTCAAAATAACAAGATCAGCGCGGCCCATACGGCCGGTGATATGATCTGCATCCTCTGACCAATGGCTGGATGACGCATCCACAACTAAAATCACCAGATCGGCATGCTGGGCCGCTTCCACACTACGCCGAATACCCTCTGCCTCAATCGTACCCGGGGTGTNGCGCAGGCCAGCTGTGTCCAAAATTTGTGTTGGTACACCATGTATATCAAGCCGCACCGACACAATATCACGGGTGGTTCCCGCCTGATCAGATACGATNGCGGCGGCCCGCCCNGCTAACCCATTTAAAATTGTTGATTTGCCTGCATTGACCGGCCCGACAAGCGCCACCACAACGCCATCACGGGTTAATTCGCCCGCCCGATTATCATCCAAAATAGTGGCTATATCGGTAATCAACGCCGCCGTTTGTTGCCGCAATGTGGTTTCCACATGGGCTGGCAAATCCTCATCAGCAAAATCAATCAATGCCTCTAACTGCGATGCCACAGAGACCAGATCAGCCCGCCATTTGGTTACTGGGCCGCGCAACGCGCCATCTATTTGTGACCATGCCTGATACAGCTGTTGCGGTGTTTCAGCCTCTATCATATCTGCCAGCCCTTCAACCGCCAGCAAATCCATTTTGTCATTCATAAANGCCCGGCGGGTAAATTCTCCNGCATGGGCAAGGCGAAACCCGATGGCTTGCGCCAATTTATCAAGTATCAGTTGCCTAACCGCTATACTGCCATGACAATGAATTTCACAGACATGTTCNCCNGTGCTGGAATGTGGTGCCGCCATNAATAAAATCACCGCCTCGTCAATGACCTGATCACCGACGNNCAAACGGGCCATACGGAATTGCCCAGCNGCTGGACAGCTAGCNGCAAATAANGCGGGCGCATCACCAGCTTGCGGCCCGGATATACGGATCACCGCAATCGCTGATCGCCCGGGCGGTGTCGCCACTGCAAAAATCGTATCAACAGACGTCATTGGCTCATGCTTTGCAAAATTACAGGGCAGTGCTAGGGTTGTGGTAAAGTGAAACGCCGCCCACAACAAGACCCAATTTAAGACCGTTTTCAGATAAGCCGGCTGTTTCTTGCGCAAATCTGACAAAAGGAACGGTCACTATGCACGATTCAAACACGCAACGATTTCATCTAAGCTGTCAGACNCCTNTTGGCTGGCTTCGTGCCATATCAGATGGGTCGCACCTGATTTACCTTGATTGGAACCAAATTGGTTGGACAGACCCAGATCGTCCCGACCATGTTTCACGTGAAACAATCACGCAATTAATGGTTTATTTTGCCGGTCAACGCACTCATTTTACCATCCCACTACGCCCCGCCAACATCAGCCCGGCGCGCCAGCATTGGCTTAACATCATGGCCAGCATTCCGTATGGCACCACCATCAGCTATGCCGCATTTGCCGCCGCCGCCGGCGCGCCCAACGCCGCCAGGGCCGCCGGAACCNNTTGTGCCACAAACCCCATACCCATCATTTACCCTTGTCACCGGGTCGTACGCAAAAATGGCGCGCTAGGGCATTATGGAGGCGGCAGTCAATTAGCGCCCAGCCATAAAGACAATNTGGCCCGCAAAGGGTTTTTGATTGCACATGAAAAAAGCCAGCTANATGAAGGCCNGCTNATTTTGACCTAGCTGTTCATTTGGTCGAAGAAATCATCATTGCTTTTTGAATTTTTCAGCTTATCGACCAAAAATTCCATGGCATCAACTGGCCCCATTTGCATCAAAATGCGGCGCAATACCCACATTTTGGCCAATGTGCCCTTATCAACAAGCAATTCTTCCTTACGTGTCCCAGATTTGGTGATATCAATCGCTGGGAATGTCCGTTTGTCAGATAATTTACGATCCAAAATGACTTCGCTGTTACCCGTGCCTTTGAATTCTTCNAAAATAACTTCATCCATGCGCGATCCAGTCTCGATCAGCGCGGTGGCAATAATNGTCAATGACCCACCTTCTTCGATATTNCGGGCCGCNCCAAAAAACCGTTTTGGTCGTTGCANGGCNTTTGCGTCAACACCGCCGGTCAATACTTTACCCGAAGATGGCACCACNGTGTTATAGGCCCGCGCCAAACGTGTAATAGAATCAAGCAAAATCACCACATCACGCTTATGCTCAACAAGCCTTTTTGCTTTTTCTATAACCATTTCAGTTACTTGTACATGTCTTGATGCGGGTTCATCAAAAGTTGANGAAATCACTTCACCGCGCACTGACCGTTGCATATCGGTCACTTCTTCCGGGCGTTCATCAATCAACAGAACGATCAGATAGACTTCTGGATGATTTTCAGAAATCGCGTGGGCGATGCTTTGTAGCATCATTGTCTTACCCGTGCGCGGCGGTGCCACAATCAATCCGCGCTGGCCTTTACCCATGGGTGAAATCAAATCAATAACCCGCGGGGTATTGTCCTTTTTATCCGGATTAAACGGCAATTCTAATGTCAGTTTGCTTTCCGGATAAAGNGGCGTCANATTATCNAAATTGATCCGNTGCCGNACAGCTTCNGGNTTTTCAAAATTGATTGTTTCTANTTTTAACAAGGCAAAATAGCGTTCGCCGTCTTTTGGCGCGCGGATCTCGCCTTCAACCGTATCACCGGTACGCAAGCCAAACCGCCGCACCTGGCTGGGTGATACATAAATATCATCTGGGCCGGGTAGGTAATTCGACTCGGGGGCACGTAAAAATCCGAACCCGTCTGACAACACTTCCAGAACGCCGCTGCCGTAAATGGCAACATCATTATCGGCAAGCTGTTTCAAAATGGCGAACATCATGTCTTGCTTACGCAAGGTACTGGCGTTTTCGATCTCCAAATCTTCAGCATAGGCCAATAAATCAGCGGGAGATTTCGCTTTGAGTTCCTGTAGATGCATGTTTAGGGCTCGAATGGGGGGGAAAGTACAAACAATACTGTAAGCCCCGCAGATTTGCGGATGATTGATTATTGTGCTGATTTACCAAAAAAGTCAATCCAGCTTCTTAGCAAGATAGAGGAAACGTCTGATCTTAGCGCTTTTTACCCTAAAATGGCTTTAATACAGCCGTAAATACGATAATTATCATCAATATAGTCGGCACTTCATTCCAGATTCGGTAGGCTTTTGACGATAATGGCTGCACATCATTTTCAAGCAAGCGGCGCATTTTGGAAAACTTACCATGACATCCGGCCATAGCTAATACCGCAACAAATTTAATTTGAAACCATGTTTCAAACACCAAACCATGATTTAACGCAATCAGCCAAATACCAAATATAAAACTGGCAATCATCGCCGGGGTCATGATGGCTTTAAGCAACCGCCGCTCCATCACTTTGAATATTTCTGCGCGTACGGTGCCAATTTCAGCATCTGCATGATAGACAAACAGCCGCGGCAGATATAACAGACCCACCATCCAAGAAATCACCGATAAAATATGCAGTGCTTTGACTATATCATAATACATTTGGTCACTATCCTAGTGGTGACGCTGTCTCACATGATCCAACATCAATTGCACATTTTCAATCGGCGTTGGCGGTGTAATGCCATGCCCTAGGTTGAATATATGTGGCCTTGATGCAAAAGCGTCAAGAATATGGTCAACATCTTTAAACATATCTGGCCCAGCCTGAAGCAGGCTTAATGGGTCTAAATTGCCTTGTACGGGAAAATTTTTTGGTAAATTTTGGTCAACCCACACTGGGTCAACGCCATGATCTAAACCAACCGCATTGACTGATGAATGTTCAACATAAGCAATCAATCCTTCACCAATGCCTTTTGGAAACCCAATAATTGGTTGAAAATGCCCTTTTTCACGCAAGCCAGTCACAATTTTTCTAGCTGGTTCGATCACTAACCAATGGCGTTGGGCGGCGGGTACCGCACTTGCCCAACTATCAAACAACATTAATGCATCAGCACCAGCGTCAGCCTGTAAAGATAAAAAAGCGGTGGTTGATTCAATCAGGCTGTCCAGCAAACCATCCATTTCTTTTGGATATTGCCACGCCCAACCCCGCGCTTTTGCAAAATCACGCGAAGACCCGCCTTCTGCCATGTAGGTTATGATGGTCCAAGGTGCACCAGCAAACCCAATTAATGCCGTGTGAGGCGATAATTGCGCTTTTGTCAGGCGTATAGCTTCCGCAACGGGGGTTAATTTTTCTGAAAGACTATCAACTAAATCATCGCTGATCACAGATGGCTTATCGAGCGGGTCAAGTAATGGGCCAATATTTGGTTGAAACCGGACATTTCGTTCCAATGCCCATGGTACCATCAGAATATCTGAAAATATGATGGCAGCATCAAATCCATATCGAGCAATTGGCTGCAAAGTGACAGCTGATGCCTGTTCAGGATTAAGACAAAATGAAATGAAATTCTTTTGGGTGGCACGAACCGCACGATATTCAGCTAAATACCGACCGGCTTGGCGCATCATCCATATAGGTGTTTTATTTTGTTTGTGACCGCTAACGGTTTTTATGAACAGGTTGTCGGTCATATATCTCTCTAATCACTATATAAATATATATAATAGGTAGTTGTTTTAGTGGGTCTTGTGCAGAAGTGCAAATATCCATTTATGCCGGTTTATAACGTAATATTATCCCCATTATGATTTTATTTTTTATCAGTAAAAACAATGGATAAAAAATTTATCCCCAGAATTTTGCAGTTGCTGGTCTGAACTTATTCACTTGTGTGTAAAATGGTGCTTCATCTGCACAACCGCTTGGTTGTATCTAGATCTTTTAAATAATCCCCAGTGAGATGTCCAATCTACACAGGCTTTGTTGATATATCTTTGCGGTGTCTACTAGTGAATCAGCTTGGCATTGTCATGAAACAGGTGACAAGGATCATCGATTTGGCCTAAACCAATTTGTATGACGGCAAAACAAACATTGCATATACATCTTGTATCTGACTCAACAGGCGAAACAGTCCATCAAGTCGCGCGTGCTTGTGTGGCGCAATTCCCAAATGTGACAACAGTTGAACATGTCTGGACGTTGGTGCGATCAGAGGCGCATTTGGATGCGGTTTGTGCTGGGCTCGATCGTAATCCCGGTGTTTTGCTGATGAGTATTGTGAATGATGACATGCGCGACATGATTGCCAATGCATGTCAATCGCGCGGCATTCCGGCTGTGTCCATTTTAGATCCTGTGGTGAATTTATTAGGGCGGGTTCTTGGTCAGGCTACACAAAATTTACCTGGTG
>NZEI01000077.1 GCA_002690405.1 Gammaproteobacteria bacterium | reverse complement strand
CCAACGATTCCGCCGCACGCTGGCTCACAGCTGCATCGGCATGGGCGATTTCAATAGTAAGATCTCGCCCATCACCAGGTCCCTGTAAGTAGTCGATGGACAGTTGTGTGAGCTTGGCCGGCTGACCGATCAGATCACGCCACTGCTCAGCGAACTCGCCTGCGGTGAACGGCCGGTCAGCGGACTGCTTGAGACTGAACGTTACCGAGCCTTGATGACTGACCGGAGCGCCCAGTTGCATATAGATACCTTTGATGTCCTCCTCGTCACCAAGGCTTTGCAGCACCTGACGTCCCAGCCTTTCAATATTGTCCGCCATCTCGTCCACCTGAAGATCCGACGCACCAGGATTGAGCGCATACAGCGCGGTCACCTGCTCACTTTCAATTGCTGGCTGTAGCGAAATCGGCACACGGCCGCTGCCAACCCAGCTGATGATGCAACCAAAGACAAACAAACCAACCGCGATCACAAAACCGCGATTAGCGAGACACACCTTTACCCAAGGGACAAAGTAGTTTTCGCGCAGCCTTTCAAAAAGCTCCTGCGCCCGACGCTGTTTGCCTCCGGTTTTTGGTTTAGGTTGCCGACCGTAGGCAAGATGTGCAGGCAATATCCACAACGCCTCGATCAACGANATGGCAAACACGCAGGTCGTCACTACGGGAATCGCCAACAGAAACAATCCTAGTTGACCCGGCATAAAGAAAATGGGTGTAAACGCAATGATATTCGTCACGATAGCCAAGGAAATCGGGGTACTAAATCGCGACAATGTATCCGCTGCGGAGTCCAACGGAGACATCCCGGTTTGCATGTTCGAATAGATTGACTCGCCAATGACTACCGCATCGTCAACTACAACACCGATGACAATGATGAAGGCAAAAACGGAGACAAAGTTGACGGTATATGGCGTCAGCGCGAACAACGCCACACCACCAAACATCGCAACCGGCAATCCAACCGCTACCCAAAAAGCAACCCGCGCCTCAAGCACCAAAAACAGGAGCACCAGCACCAAAGCTAAGCCGATCAGTGCGCTATCAGCCAAGATCCCGACTCGGTCAGCGAAGCTTTTAGCGTCATCGTCAAAAATAACAGCGCCGCCGCTCGGCATTTCGGACTCCATCTCAGCAAGCAAAACTCGGACACTTTCCGACACTTCCCCGGGAGTGGCGCTACCGGCTCCGAATACGTTCATCATGACACCAAGCGAGCCGTTAATTCGGTATCGTTTTCCATGGGGCCGGAATCCGTTCTCAACACTCGCAATCTGCGAGAGCGTCAAAGGCACGCCAGTCGACGATTCCACAATCGCGATGTCACCGAATTCGTGGGCATAACGCCGATCAAGGCCTGTCGCCAGACCATACTCCCCCGTTGAGCTTCGAATGACCCCACCAGAGAGTTCGAACGATGCACGCCGAATGCGATCAGTGACATCACGTAGCGAGAGACCAAACAACCGCGCTCTATCGGGAGACACTCGGACCGAAATTTCTGGTTCACCGGCACCGTCCACTTGCACCTGACCGACGGCCGGCAAATTCAAAAGCCGCTCGCGCGCAAGCTCCGAAAACGCGTGCAATTCTTCACGAGACTGAAAACCGTAGAACCCGACCTCAATATCCTCGTCGTCTTCTCTCATCTGGATGATTGTGGTGGGTTCGAGATCGGCTGGCAGCGAGCTGAGTCCATCAATGGCACTGCGGATTTCGTCCAAAGCGCGCTGCGAATCCGCGCCATCATCCAGCATAACAAAAATGTTAGCACCGCCTGATCGAATCTCGCTGACTATCGTTCGAATGTCGCGCAAAGTATCAATACTCTGCTCCATCGGCTGCACAACCTGCGCTTCTACTTGTGCAGCGGTCGCTCCTCGGTACTCCGCGCGAATCTCAATGGTGTCGAGGATCGCGGTCGGAAATACCTCCTGCCGCATGTTAAAAACGGCAATCACCCCGCCGNCCAAGAACACCCACATGAGCAGATTCGCCGCAGTCGGATTATGCAAAAACCATAGCGATATCGACTGACGCCCGGACACTTACCTTTCCGTCACAGCAACTGATGCACCGTCGAAAAGTCCTATAGGACGCTCTAGGACCAATGCATCGTCCGGGCCAAAATTATCCTCGACGCTGACCGTCTGACCCTGGACTTCGACCGGGTATAACTGATGTCGTTGAGCGCGCCCACCACGACTAATCCAGACTAGGTTGCCACTGACTATGAGACCCGCTGGAATGAGCGCAACAGTTCGCTCCTGCGCTGTAATTAGCTTGGCCTGAAGATGCATTCCGTAGGCCCACCCCGCATGAGCTAAAGGCTCATCTATGCGAACACGCACGGTCGCAAGCCGAGTGTCAGAGGTAAGATTCCTTACAATCCCTTCGAACTTTCCAACGATCGGCGACGCGTCCAGATCGTGAACCGGCCGTAACTCTATGCGATCGATACCCGCGTCGAGCAGTTGCATCTGCTTAATCGACACTTGGAGTTCAACAACCGCATAATCTAAAGGAAAGAGTGTTGCTGTGACCCCACCCACAGGCATAACCTGACCAACAATGGCATTCGCCTGCACAACGTGGCCAGGCCACGGAGCCCGCACTGCTGTTCGCTCCAGAGCAAGCCTGGCGCTGTCGAGTTCGGCGCCGACGGTTCTACGGTGCGCTACTGCCTCGGCTCGTTGAGGCTTGCGTAGCGCCAGCGGACTCGCAGGCAATTCCTCATCGTGACTGTCCTGCCAAGCCGCCCACTCGAGCTGGGCAATTTCGGAACGACCTTGCTCGATTTCGATCTTGGCCTCGGCCTGGGCAAAACGCGCTTTCGCACTCGCCACCGCTATGGCGTAATCGCGCTGGTCGATGCTGAGCAGAAGATCACCCTCGGCAACCTGTCCTCCAGCTTCAAGATCATCGCTCACCCATGTGATTACACCCGGCACCTGTGTGGTGAGTTGCAGCGACTGACGAGGCGAGAGCACACCAAACGCTGTCACGGTGCGCGCAATAGCAGAGCGTTCAAGGTCACCGATTAAAACACGAGGCTTCTCTTCCGGGGCGTTCGCCTCAAGCGGCTCAGGACCGGTGAACAGAATAAGTCCACATAAGGCAATTCCGGCACAACAAATCAGACCTATCTTCAAATGAGATTGTTCCATACCCAACAGTGTAGGGGATACAAGGTAAACGCTTGGTTAACGCAGGCGTTACAGATGAACGGTAGTTGTCCTGCCGCGTGATGCTTCAGAAGAGCTGTAGCACCAGGCAAAGCGCTGACAGATGAGACCTACTAATTCGAGACCCAAGCCAAATCCATATTCATCATCGGGCTGAATGTTGTCATTCACCGAACTGGAGTTTTCGACGGAAATCTCNCTAGGCGCAATGGCAATACGCACCTCGCCATCCATAGTGTACTGAAAGGCATTTCTAACCAGATTCGACAACACAATCCGTACCGCAGCCACCGGCGCGGTCGCCTCGCCGCTGCCAGTAACAGTCAACGANACATCTCGCTCATCCAGCAGATAGCTATAGTTCTCGATAATGCAATCTAATTCCCTGCGCAGATCAATTTGCTCAGATTTCGGCAAATTATCCGATTGCCGGTTCACCCAGAGTAAAGTTTCCATGAGAAGCTGGACGTCATCCAAAGCGCGATACTGGCGGACAAATGCTGCCTGCTCGGCTTCGGTGCGTTCCGGTCTGTCCGACAGGCGGTCAAGAAGTTCAACGTTCGTGGACAGAATGGCAATAGGGGTGCGCAGCTCATGACTCGCGTGACGCAGAAATAGCTTCTCCTTNTTCACGCCCTCCCGCATCCGTTCGAACGCAAATTGAATCCGGTTTGCCAGCATGTCGAACTCCCGGAAGCGCAGATTCGGCAACTCCAAGTCGGAAGCGCTCTCGCCTTGGGCGGCGCTCCACCTGTTGAGCTTGCGCAATGGCACGTCGATATTGCGAACCAGCAGCGCCGCTACGAGCAGTAACAATCCAGCGAGGAGGCTGCCAATCGCGATGGCGAAGCGATCCGTGAATTCCAGTTCTTCATAGATTTCGTCACTGCCGACAATACCGTGCAGAAGATACAGCCAACCATCACCAGCAAGCCTGTATGCGTAAAGAAATAGAAGCTCACAGTTACCTTCCCGGCAGAGGTCAAGGGTCTCCACAACAAACTGTTTTTCATCGTCTTCGCTGAAACCCATATTTGTGAAGCGTATTGCCTCACCATGCTGAAGATCATCTAGCGCAAACACGCCAAGAATCTGCGGCGGAATATCAGACAGATTAAGGTAACCGGAAAGCCCAGGCCCGCTTGGTAGCGCCGACCTAGCAGCCGTTTCCGGGTCTACTGCAGCGTAATCCTCAGCGGTCTGTTCCAGAAATCTTTGGGTTCTAATCTCAATACCAAGTTCTAGGTAGTACTCCAGAAGTTGTGTATAGGCCAACACCATTACGATCGTGCATCCAGCGAACCAGAGCAAAAGGTACCGCTGTAAACGCGGTAGCGGGCGCGTCGGCTTGTCTTCAATCATTGGGCACCCGGATTGCAAACCCGTGCGCTGCTACAGTATGTATGAGCTTCGTGGAGAAAGGTTTGTCCACCTGCTGCCGTAGCTTGTAGAGGTGCACTTTCAATACGTTCGAATCTGGAAGGTCCGACCCTTTCCAGATGGCATTTTGCAATTTCTCCCGACTCACGACGTTCGGAGATTCTCGCATCAAGATTTCGAGGAGCGTCCAGCAGGTTGGCGTCAAACTGAGTATCTGGCCATGCCGGCACGCGGTCTTCAAAGACAAATCCATGAGCAGCGGGCCTACTTCAAGTTGCTGGGCAAGTAAGCTACGGCGCTTGGCCAGCGCCTTCACGCGAGCTGTCAACTCACTTAGCTCAAATGGCTTTACTAGATAGTCATCGGTGCCTGCATCAAAGCCAGCCAACTTGTCAGCAAGCGAATCTCTGGCCGTGAGCATCAGCACCGGCACATCAACGCCGCGGTTTCGTAAAACTTCACAGACTTCGAGGCCGTTCATTCGCGGCAAGTTGATATCCAATAGAATCGCTTGGTAGTCGTTCGACAATGCCAGATCTAGGCCTTGAGAACCCGTAGAGGCATAGTCGCAGTCGATGCCTTCGAGATCGAAGTACGCAATCACAGTCTGTGCCAGCGACACATTGTCTTCAACCAGCAAGGTATGCACAGTCATGCTCTACTCTTCCGGATTCAAAATTACAGCAATAGTTGGATCAGATTCATAACAGTGCAGATATACATATCTATCTGCTTCACATCCGACAGCGTAGCAGCTTAACTGAACCCTGCGTTGCTTCACGTTTGAACGATTGGGCGTCGGGCTAGAAACAAAGTGTTCTAGTTTTGCATTGCAATTCATGTGTGCAGCCGCGCATAAAATTTCATTCGTGTCCGGTTGTCGCCTTTCATACATTGACGAAATACCTGCAAGCAAGCTTTTTATTATTGACCTAACGCCTGTAAAGAAGCTGTGCTGGTGCCGTTGCAGCGGCAACCATTCACCTTACTCGCGATGGATGAGCTTTATCTGGCGCCCTGCCCGTCATCGATCTTTATGTACGTCCCAGTTACCGCTTCGGAGGCCGGTGACAGAAAATACAAAAGCGTGCTGTCCATTTGCGCCGGATCACAAATACGCTTGCGCGGAAAGTGCTGGGCAATATCGCCTAACCTTTCAAGCATTCCATCCATCATTTCTGACGCAAAAGCCCCCGGCGCGATGGCGTTAACATTTATGTTGTATCGCGCCCATTCGACTGCTAAACATTCCGTCATGCGAACGATGGCTGATTTCGTAATCGAGTAGAGGGCTGCCCCGTTNCCNCCGTANTTAAAACCGCCAACCGAAGATATATTGACCATTCGGCCGGGTTTTTCGGCAGCGATTAAGCGCCGCGCGATTTCGCATGAGAGCACATACGGCCCCCGCAAATTGGTATCAAAAACAGAATCGATNAGNTCCAGTGACATCTTGTGAGCACGNTGCGCATCNGGAATACCGGCGTTATTNACCAATATCGTCACTGTGCCCAGTGCTTCCTCGGCTCGATTCACACAATCGATGATTGAGTCATTGTCCTGCATATCCAAATGGATAGGTTCTGCGGTGCCACCTGCAGCGTTAATTTCANTGGCAAGTGCCTCCAGCCTGTCTACTCGTCGGCCGGTCACGGCCACCTTTGCNCCACTCGCAGCAATGACCTGAGCGAATCGCTTACCCAGNCCTGATGTAGTGCCTGTTACTAACGCTACCTGACCAGATAAATCATTCGAAAGGTTCGGTATTGGATATTCCGACACAATNTTCTCCTCACATAAATAAATTTCCCATCTGCCGGACTATACATTCGAATCTAAACTAGGTCTTTCAATAGNCGCCGATTGCTTTAGCGCCGACTCATTTGCATCGCGCTGGGTCCAAAACAATGATTTCCATTGCGCGAACAAACCCTCGGATGAATTGATCGCTAAACGCTAGGACCAACATTTCNAGCGCACATATTTAGCCTGAGGGGTAAAAATGAGANAATTAANGGCTAAATCAGGGAGAGTGTTTTGCGTTCACTTTGTTTTGCTCTGCTTACTATGCTTGCGGTACCCGGTTATTCCAAGGCCGACTCCAGTGCTGCGGTATTTGGCAGTTTTACAAGTGAAACCCGCGCAATAGCTTTATCCAAAGATGTTGCAACGCAATTAAACATTCCCACGCGCGTCGTCGAAGTACAGCTGAATAATCAGCGCTTATTTCGCGTTATGAGCGAGCCACGANCTACAACGGCCGCCAGGAACATAGTTAGGGCCGCGAAAAAAAGCGGCTACTCAGACGCTTGGCTTGTCCGGCAAGCACCACCAGCCANCCAGACAGTGCTTGGTGCTGANGTAAATCCNANCGCCTCTAAGCCAACTGACCTACCCACGGCAGAAGAAACCCATGCTGACANACGACCAGCGCCGGCCCAACTAAAACTTAGCCAACAAGCCGGCCACATCGCGCGCCTCGACGGGGCCAATATCACCATCGACGGCTTCGTTAATGAAGCCGCATGGGAACAAATCGAAAGCTTTGATCAGTTCACGGTGCTCAATCCCGACACACTGCAACCCGCCCGGCATCAGACGCAAACACGAATTTTCTACGATGACAGTGGACTCTACGTCGCAGCGATTATGCAACAACCGGTGGAAACCCTAGTAGAGAGGCTTTCCGCACGGGATGAAGACATTAATCGAGATGGCTTTTCGTTGATGCTGGATACATCCGGAGAAGGTCTCTACGGCTATATTTTTGGCCTCAATCTGGGCGGTACCAANCAAGACGGCAAGCTCGCCCCCGAAAGCGTCATGTCTTACGAGTGGGATGGTGCTTGGCGCGGCGAAACGCAGACTCTGGCAGACGGCTGGAGTGCAGAACTGTTTATCCCATGGTCGATTCTGAGCATGCCGGAATCAGACGCACAGCGCCGCCTAGCGATTTTTGTCGCGAGAAAAGTAGCCTACCTAGACGAGTTTTGGGGCTGGCCGCAATTGCCACTTTCTGGGGCGCGGTTTATCTCTGGTTTCAGTCGCTATCAGATACAGGAGTTAGAGCTAGGGCAACAGTGGGAGGCCTACCCCTATGCGTCAACGACCGCAGACTTGATGAGTGAAGAGAACGATGCCCGAGTTGGCGTCGATCTGTCCTGGCGGCCAAGCAGCAATCTACAGCTTACAGCGACGCTGAACCCCGACTTCGGCTCAGTGGAGTCTGACGATGTAGTCGTAAATCTCACGGCTTATGAGACCTATTTTCCAGAGAAACGCCTGTTTTTTCTGGAGGGCACTGAAGTATTTGAAACAACGCCGCGATCTAAGTCCGACTGGAGCAGCCCTCGTGGTAGCGGCGGCAGAAGCGCGCCGCTCCCCTACACCATGGAGCCGACTACCTTATTGAACNCCCGCCGCATTGGCGGTGCTGCCCGCAACATTGAACTCCCTGATGGGGTCAGCGTTGCTGGTGTGGAGCTAAGCAAACCTACCGAGCTATTGGGTGCTGTGAAAGCCGTGGGGCAAGCGGGAAATCTGCGATACGGNGTTTTGTCTGCGTTTGAAAATGAGTCCCAATTNGTCGGACAAAATGACCAAACCGGCGATGCGGCGATCATTACCAACCAGGGGCGAGATTTTGGCGTCGCACGACTACTTTATGAGTCGGCATCAGANAATGGCCGCAGATCGATCGGCTATTTAGGAACCATAGCCAGCTCTGAGCAGTTTGATGCCGTCGTACACGGTGTCGACACCCACTGGATGTCCTCTGGCGGCAGGTGGTCAGTCGACAATCAATTCATGACCTCAGAAAAAGCCGACACTAANGGCTATGGCCTCTTTATCGACGTGGCCTATACGCCAACACTCGGCTTGAGTCACAGCTTGGGCATAGACGCGTTAGACGAGAATTTGGACATCTCCGATCTAGGATACTTACGCACTAACGATTCCTATGGCGTTTCCTACAGCGTCATGTCCATGAAATCGCAAAATTTGCCTAGTTGGCTTCGCTATCAAACACTGGGGTTATTTCTTCGGGCTAACCAAAACGGCGACGGCTATTTGAATCGCGCCTATGCCGGTGTCTTTGCCGGTCTTTTGTTTGCGGATAATTCGGAATTCCGAATGGAACTGAATCACTTGCCCGCCTACTACGACGATAAAAACAGCCGCGGCAATGGTCTCTACCAGTATGAGGGGGGCCATATGGTGCTGTTTTCCTACGGTACCAGCACAGCGAAAAAATTTTCCACATCAATACAGTTTGGTAGTCGAGCAGGAATGGATACCGATATCAGCTACATCGCNGATTTTGGCTTCACTTACCGGCCAGATGACCGATTCTCTATGGATTTTGACCTAGGCTTTTTAAAGTCCGAAAACTGGTACCTGCATCAAGGTGGCACATCATTCACGTCATTCGACGCGCTGCAGATACGGCCCGGGCTCGCCATGGATTACTTTATCAATGCGAATCAGCAACTGCGATTTAGCCTGCAATGGATCGGCATTGTGGCCGAAGAAAATGAATTCTGGCAGGTCCCCGCCACTCCCGGTCGGCTGCTGCGCAGAACGAAGCAAGATCCGAGCTACGCTGACGACTTTACTGTATCGCAGATGACGTCCCAGCTTCGTTACCGATGGGAAATTGCCCCTTTGTCAGATCTATTCATTGTCTATACCCGAGGCAGTAACCTACCGTANCAATACGACGATGACTTCGGCAGCCTCTTCGTGGACGCGTTTAATCAGCCCATCATCGATACCTTTACGATCAAACTTCGCTACCGCTTTAGCTCTTAGCTGCGCAGGTTCAGNTTTNCTGTCCTCGCGCAAAACGATTTGAGCTTAGCTGCAACCCNANCCAGCTTGATGCAGTTNCCAAGACGCAGCCNTACCCCTGTCNCATGNTCTCAAGCAACNGGATAANNCGCNGCGCCTGTTAGCCATTNAGACAAAATTTCATTTAGCTCCGTCGGTTTTTCTTGCGCCATCCAGTGCCCACAATCCAGCCGCCGCTCTGTTAGGTTTTTACATAACTCGCGCATAGGCTCGGCAAAGCCAGTTGTTGTGGTGTCGCATACGTAGTCGTAACTTGCGTGCACAAAAAGTGCAGGCATCGACAATGTTCGATCGGTTTTTTCATCGAGGTAGGCTTGATTGGCGTCGCCATTGACGTACCAAGAGTTCGGCCCAAAGAAACCGTTTTCATTAAGATGCTTGGCATAAGTTGCGATGTCTTGATCGGTCACAACATCGTAATCTGCGGGAAAGTCGGGCACCCCACCCAGCGGCGCAAACCAGCCTCCATTTTTACGTGTGACCGCCGTGCCCGCGATCTGCCCTTGCCCGGCGGGATCGCCCTTACGGAACAAAGCCTTCACTAAATTCTCGGGGTTTTCTTCCATTTCTTGCTGCGCCGTAGCGAAACTTTCGTAGTAGAACAGCTGATAGTCCCACTGGCCTGCGGGATACTCGTCAGATGGATATAGCTCCCGATTTATTGCGTATTCGAGATCCTTCGGATGGCCTGAAAATCCATAGGGAACGCAAAGGCTTGCTACGGCAGCAACGCGCTCTGGATGATGTAAAGCGACGTTCCAAGCAACTGGGGACCCCCAGTCATGTCCTATCCAAACCGCTCGTTCACGCCCAATACTGTCAATAAGTTCAACCATATCCCGCACAATCTCGCGCTGAGCGTAGGCTTCGTGCTCGGTATAAAGCGAAGATCCCCCATAGCCGCGCATATCGGGCGCTATGGCTCTGTAGCCAAGACTACCGAGGTAGGAAAGCTGATGGCGCCAACTTATCGACAATTCAGGCCAGCCGTGAGTCATGATAATCAACGGACCATTCTCCGGGCCACATGCTCGATAAAATGTGCTGTGCCGCTCACTAGAAATTCGGTGTTCTGTGATTTCCACTTATCAGTCCTCAAGTTTAGCCTCTACGCAGTTTAGACCCCATCGCGAGAACCGCGAACAGGTATTTGCAAAAAGCGGGTATCCTTATAACGCGCCCAAATAATTGGAAACTAGCTTATGAGCACTGCCGCAACCCAAATCAGCGACTATCAAAAGAGTCGCTTCGAGGCACAGACATCTGACGGACACAGTATTGCCCACGACATCTACCGCAGAGGCTCCGGTGCACCAGTGGTGCTGCTGCAAGAACTTCCTGGAATTGGCCAAGAAACACTGTCTTTAGCCGATCAACTGGTTAATGCAGGTTTTGAAGTCGTCATGCCACATCTGTTCGGCCCGCTCGGTAAAACATCCATTACAGGCAACCTCGTTCGGGTGATGTGTTTGCGAAAAGAATTTCATTTAATGAGCAGCGGTCGATCGAGTCCAATTGCCGATTGGATTCGCCTACTTTGCCGAGAGGTTAGAGATCAGAGTGGGGTTGAAGGTGTGGGCATTATTGGCATGTGCCTTACTGGCAACTTCGCAATCCAACTCATTGGAGACGACAGCGTGCTCGCAGCCGTGGCGTCGCAACCCGCAATGCCCTTTTTCAAGCAAGGTGAGCTGCATATGTCGCCCGATGACATCATGCAAAGTCGCAATGCTCTGGATAACAAAGGTCCTATGCGGGTATTACGCTTTGAAGGCGATCCTTTGTGCACCGCAGAAAAATCCGAGTGCATTCATCGCGCATTTAATGATGACGGCACCACCCGAGTTCAGGAGCTAACGCTACCGGGTAAAGGCCACTCAGTGCTGACCTTAGACTTCGTAGATACAGCAGGACATCCAACGCGAGCAGCCCTGGAGAATGTAATCCAATACTTCAGCAGTCGTCTCAAGCGAAAAGCGTAATTGCGGATTTCACAGTCCGCTGCATTGAAGTGCTCGAACTGCTCTTCAATGAAGGTTTTCGCACCGCTTGGATCAACCGAGTCAAAATTAAGCTCACGAACGCCGCCGAATAGATCAGGTTTTCTTTCCGCAGGCTCCCTCCTGCTCAATGGTTACCCGTTCGAATGGCTAATGCTCTGACATCTTCTACGTTCAGCACTACCAGCAAACAGCGACCGCCATGCGTTCAAGGCTGCTTCATGCTCAACAAAATTAGCATCATAGATAAAAAGTTGCGAAAGAGCACAAATTGCTACTGCTCACTTTTTCTTCGTCAAATTGGAAAATAACCTGTCCCGATTGACAATGATTAATGAATAGCACCAATCTCTTCGTCCTATCTGGTTCTGCATTTCTATGAAGTAGTGATTTCGCACTTAACTATGATACTGTTTATACGTTCTTGGTACATTTGCGTACATTCGCTAATCAAGATTCCAGAGCATATTTCAGGGACTTTCTATGGGGGCCAGTGATGACTTCTTATGCCGGTAAAATTTTTGACGCAGACAATCACTATTACGAGGCACACGATGCTTTTACGCGCCACGTGCCAAAGAAAATGCAGCCCCGCTGTGTGGAGTGGATTGAATTAGCGAATGGGCGCAGATATCAAAGCATCGGCGGCAAAATCGACAGGGGCAACAACCCCAGTTTTAACCCGATTTCCAAGCCAGGGGTACTACGCGAATACTTCAACGGCAATCCCCGGGGATTGAGTACAGCTGAACTGGTGCGTTCTTCCCTTGAACCCATGCCCCCAGAGTATATGGATCGCGACGCCCGTATAGCGCGCATGGAGGAACAGGGCCTTGAAGGAGCATGGCTGTTTCCGACGCTAGGAGTGCTTTACGAAGAATATTTGAAGAAAGACATCGCTGCTTTGTGCACTACCTTTACCGGATTTAACCGATGGCTAAACGAAGACTGGGGACTCGTTTACAAAAACAAGATCTTTACTTCGCCTTACATAAGCCTGGCTGATGTCGATTGGGCGGTTAAAGAACTCGAATGGGCATTGGAGAATGACGCGCGCACGGTGGTCATGCGCCCATCGGCGGTGTTTACCAAAAACGGGCCTCGTAATCCTGGCCATGAAGACTTCGATGCTTTTTGGTCACTGGTCAATGAATCCGGTATTACCGTAGTTACTCATATCGGCCAAACTAGACACGATAGTAATGGCTACGACACCAAAAACATTGATGCATTGAGCATGGGTTCTAAGCCCAGCGTTACTAACTTTCACCGCTCGCGCAACATTAACGACTTTTTAGCGAGTCTGATTTTCGATCGACTGTTCGAACGTTTCCCAAACGTGCGTATTGCATCCATCGAAAACGGGTCAGAATTTTTGGGCGAGCTACTGCGTTTCTTGGAACATACGAAGGATCGATTACCTACTTATTTCAGCGAGGACCCCGTGGAAAGTTTTCGTCAGCACGTCTGGCTAAATCCATTCTGGGAGGACGATATAGGCGAAATCATAGAGCACATGGGAGCAGATCGAGTCATTCTTGGCTCGGATTGGCCTCATATGGAGGGTTTGCAAAAACCAAGGGACATTCTCGAGGAAGTCGAGCAGATTCCGCCTGCGATGCAGGAGAAAATTCTTTACGCTAATGCAACTGAACTGAATCAAAGGCGTCCGCTGTAGGCATGTCGCGCTCAAGAAGATAACAACCAAAGAGAGGGCTAAATGGCAACATCTGAGCACGGAAACTATGAAGAAATCCGCTATGAGGTAGAAAACGGACGCGCCCGTATAACCTTGGATCGGGCAGACAAACATAATGCAATGAACGCCAGACTGCTCGAAGAGCTCGAACATGCACTGTGGGAAGCAGACGATGACTTAGGTGTGCACTGCGTCATCATTAAAGGTGACGGTGCTTCTTTTTGCTCAGGATACGACCTCACGGCGCTAGGGGGTAACAAACGTCCCGGTTATCGCACCGGCCGCAGCCACGACGACGACATTTGGCTCATCGAGCGAAACATCCGTCACATCCGCACGCTCTGGGAAATGCACAAGCCCAGCATCGCGCAGGTACACGGCAATTGCCTAGCAGGTGGAACCGATCTGGCAATGGCTTGTGATTTAGTAATCGCGGCTGATGATGCGCGCATCGGTTTTCCGGCGGCCCGCGCCATGGGTGCACTGCCCAATAATTTATGGATTTATCACTGCGGTCCTCAATGGGCCAAGCGTTTGCAGATGACCGGTGACTGCATTGACGGAGCTGATGCTGAAAAGATCGGATTGGTTCTCAAGTCAGTCCCCGCCACTCTATTGGAAGATGAGGTGGAAGGCTTAGCGGACCGACTCAGTCTGATCGATGCGGACTTACTGTCAGCAAACAAGCGCATCACCAACTTATCGATGGAATTAATGGGTGCCCAAACGCTACAGAGGCTGGCTGGAGAAAATGATGCCCGAGCGCACCGCTCCCAGGCTGTGCGTGACTATGGCCGCAGCGTCAAAGAGCACGGCCTCAAGGAAACGCTACGTCGCCGCGACGAGCCATTCGGCGAAGGTCTCGTAAAGGTCGGCGAACCCGAAGGAAGAGACCCAATGATCAGAGCTCACAGCGCCAAAAGTAACCCTCAGTAGCTGCGGGCTAGCATTACCCCACTATCGCAGAAATAGAGCTATATGCCTCCATATCAACGTTGCATGTTATAATTTAGGGGGTCGGGTGCGCTTGGCGACTTGGCTCAACTTCAAACATTTCCGAAATCAGCAAAATCTGGATACCGATGACTGGCACTGCTTTACCCAGCGAAAGAGCTGCAACACGAGTCGCAAGACAAATTGTGGTTGAAATCCAGGATCGTGGACTGCGACCGGGAGCAAAACTGGATCCGGAACACGTTATGGTTGAAAAGTACGGAGTCGCCCGTGCCACCATGCGTGAGGCTCTACGATACCTGGAAATGCAGGGAGCGTTGCGCATCAAAGCGGGACCTGGCGGCGGGCCTGTAGTCAGCGTTCCTGACATCGATCATTTAACCAGCGCTATGTCACTGCAGCTACAGTTTGCAAATGCAACATTCCTGTCAGTGCTAGAAGCAAGACGCTCAATTTATCCGGTGCTAGTAGCCGAAGCATCCAAACATGCGACTCATCAAGACATTGCTGAGTTACGGAGGTGCGTGGAGCGGCTAGGTGCCGCCATGCACGACTCATCCGAGACAACTTATGAAGCCCGGCGCTTTCAAGAAAAGTTAGCCGAAGCATCGAATAACCTTGTGCTCGGCTTTCTGGTCAATGCGTTACATCGAATGTCCCATGGTTCGGGCATTGAGTATGACTTAGAGCAGCGTCAGGCTCATTTGAAGCATTCTCAAAGTATTCTGCGGGCGATCGAAGCGGGTGATGCCGAAAAAGCATTCGAGATTTCCACTAAGATGCACGCCGCGAGCAAGCGTTATTGGGAAAAAAATGCGCCAGAGTTGCTAGACACGCCCGTGTCATGGGTTATCAGTTAAGCGACCCTTTAAAGCAAGTCAAAACTGTCAAGGTCGCGAATCGCCTCACACGCGCGCGATGACATAGCCATAAACATGGCATCTCCACGCTCGGTATGGGACAAACCAACTGACGCCAGGACTGTGATCATCAACCCCTGAAATTGCCCGTAGCGATAGTCATCGAAGCAATCCTGCCACGAATAATTGTCGACGTCGTAGCGAAGTAAGCCATCATAATAAGACCGCACTAATTCAACCTCGAAACGGCGCCTCTCAGCAGGCACAAGGCTGTTGCCCAGAAAATAGCCAAGATCTCGGCCAGGCAACCCAATGTCTACGGTTTGCCAGTCGACGGCAGTAACTTCAACCCCATCCGCCCCGCTTATTCCAAACAGGAGATTGTCAAGACGGTAATCCCCATGCACAGGAGCAAACCGCTCAGAACGCCCTTGCAGCCACTCGGTGCATCGGGGTGCAAATGCTCGCAATACTGACTCATCGTCTTTAGAAATTCGTCTACGATAATGTTCAATAAACCGCGCTGTGCTTTCTAGAACTAAGGCACCAAGCGCATTTCTTTGTTGAGGAGTCCGGTACCATAGGGTGTCTTTTAGTGTAGGGTCACACCATCGCGGCCCGTGCAACCTAGCTAGGTTCAATACCGCATTATGCGCCGCGTTAATATCGCAGCCCAACAACTGATCTCCTTGCCTCGCGGGCGCCATATCCTCAAGCAGCAAGGCGAAACGATATTGTTGATCCGGACCTAAAGCGCAAAAACACCTCGGTACACGGACATCGAGAGTTGGTTCAAGGTCTGTATAAAAACGCACTTCTGAATCATAGGCACCACCCGCACCTGCCTGACGGCTGAGCGCATCCGCAGCATGCATTTTCAGCACCATGCTGGATGGTAAAAATGCTCTGTCGTGTGAATAAGCTAAACTGAGCCGGAAACTGTCTGCCATCTGTCCAGTGCCGATTGCGGCGAAACTGACTTGGCTAACTTCAGCTTCTAAGCCCGCATCGCGGAGTGCAGCTGTAACCCAGTGCGCTGATATGTCCTCCACCCGCTCAACGGGGCCGAGTTCGTCTTGTATGTTCATATTACCCTTTATCTACTCAGCGACTGCGCACCTTGGTAGGCTCGATAAGCCAGGTTTGGCAACAGCCTCTCATAATCACGTCTTCACTGAACCAAGATCTGTTGCCATCGTACTGATCAGCATCGGCAACGGTGACCTTAAACCCGTTTGCATTGTCCCCAAAAATTTGCGCGGAAACTTCGGGGGGCAGCTTTTATAGTATACTATTTACTTCGCCACCACTGAGATCCAACCCACGACTACGGCACAATTTCCTGGCCATAGTGCGGTAGGGTGTATCTGCGCTTGTGCTTCAAGTGCCGGAAAACTTGTCTGATGTCGCAACCGTTTGAAATCCGACACCGATAATATTCAAACTTGCACACCGACCCCCTTTATTAGGATACTAATTAGAGCTTGGGGAGAGAGGAACGAGTCATAAACAACGACATGGGACATAGCATACCGTGCGTTAGCAAACGAACTCAGGGACTGTAGGCTAACCATGCGGCTCAACACGCCTTGGTTTTACGGTTGGAACATCGTTGGCATCGCCATCGCCTATCAAGCGATCACTTATGGCATCGCTATTTACGGCTTCACTTTCTGGGTGCCTTATTGGGAGACCGAGTTTGATACCGGCCGGGGCGTCATCATGCTTATCTTCATGAGTATTCAGTTAGGCATGGCGGTGTTTGCTGCCTTTGCCGGACGCGCAGCAGACCAATTACCCGTCCGCTGGCTCGTCATGGCTGGCGGCTTTTTGTTTGCCTCGGGATTGGTTCTGTCAGCCTATGCGCGTGAGTTATGGCAAATCGGCCTCATCTTTTCCCTAACCATTGTTGCTGGATTGTTACTGGCAGGCTCAATCACGGCGCAGACGATCACTGCACGATGGTTCGACCGCAACGCTGGACTGGCCCTAGGTATCGTATCAACTGGCTCGTCCATAGGCGGATTGCTACTGCCCATGCTAATCGTGTACTTGCAATCTACCCATGGCTGGCGAGAGGCCAATCTTTGGTTGGCGGGTTTGGTTGTCGTCGTTATCACACCGGCCTGCCTGTTCCTGCAAGACAAACCAAAAAACCCAGAAAGCGATGAGGCAGACCATTTATCAGAGGATTCGGGGCCAAGTACACAACAATACCAAGGCAAAGAATGGACACTACGAGACATCCTGATGAGTCGATCCTTCTGGTCCATGGCTTTGTGTTTTACCGTAATTTCAGCAGTTTTTATTGCCATTCAACAAAACCTTGCACCGCTGGCCTCAGATAACAACATCGACGCCATGAAGGTCTCAACGGTCGTTGCCCTAATGGCTTTCGTGATGATCGGAGCAAAACTCTTGTTTGGTTTTCTGTCAGACAGAATGAATATTCGGGTGCTGTTTGTGAGCGCCTGCGGAGCGCTCGCTGTTGTTCTGCTGTTGCTAACGGTGAGCGCCATCACCTACACAATTTTGATGGTCACGGCGGCATTAGTAGGCTTCGCCGCAGCCTGCAGCATGCCGCTGTCAGCCTCCATCATTCGACGCGATTTTGGCGCGCTTTCCTTTGGCCGGGTCAAAGGCCTCATGTACACCGTGCTTGCGTTGGGAGCGGCGGGTCCATGGATCGCTGGGACAATTTACGATGCAACCGGCGACTATGAAAACGCTTGGATCGTGCTTGGAGTACTACTAATCCCAGCAATCGTTGCATCTTCCGGCTTTGCTGGGAGGGCAACAAGGTAGGTGCATCAATGCAGCAAAGCTGGTGCATCCAAATTGATTTACGCAAACAGGAGACTTAACAGATGAGTGCAGAAAATCCCCTGAGCGAACCGGTTTTACTTGAGGAGACCCGAGGCAACACGCGCATCCTAAGGCTTAACCGCGCAGACAAAAAAAATGCAATGTCAGGCGAGCTAACCGAGGCCATTGTCTGCGCCATTGATAAGGCCAGTAATGAACCCTCGATTCGTGTAATCGGCATTACCGGTAACGGTGACACATTTTGTGCAGGGGCCGACTTAAGCCCGGGAAAAAGACGTGATAGTGCCGAAGATACAATCGAGAGAGTGGTGCAGCTGGTAACCGGCATCAAAGTCCACTGTGAAAAGCCGGTTATTGCCGGTATCAATGGTCTGGCCATTGGTGCTGGGCTGTCGCTGGCCATGTGCTGCGACATGCGAATGGCGAGCAGTACTGCCACCTTCCACCCCGGGTACGCCCGTGTCGGCACTTCACCGGATTGCGGTTTAACCTGGACCCTGCCCCAAACTGTAGGGCACGAGCAAGCCATGCGTTTCTTACTTGAAGTTGAGTTTATCGATGCCCAGAAGGCGCTCGCCATGGGCATGATTGGCAGCGTGTCACCCGCAGAAAATTTCGATGAAGCCTTCGTCGCCTACTGCGAAAAAATCGCCCAGATTGCTCCACTTGCTGCAACTCAGACAAAGGCCCAGATATCCCAAGTAGGCTTGCCTGACGACCTGGCCGCCGTGGTTCGAAATGAACTTCGCCTAACAGGAAAAGGCCTGGCCAGTCGTGACGGAAAAGAGGCCAGAAAAGCTATCTTCGAAAAGCGCAGCCCTCAGTTTGGCGGCGATTAAAACGGTTTTATCGGAATTAACATGACAGAAAAAGCAAAACGCGATACACCCGAGCAAGAGGATTTCAGGCGTTACTGCCGCGAGTGGTTGGCCACCAATGTTCCGAAACCACCAAATTTCAAACCTCTGAAAAGTGGCGCGGAAGTAGCGACCGAGGAACATTTGGCTTATTACCTCGCCTGGCAACGGTCTGCATATAATGCAGGGTTAGTGGGTTGCGACTATCCGACCGAATACGGCGGGGGCGGCAGAACCCGCTGCCAGCTTGTTGCGAATCAAGAAATGCTGCTTGCCAAGACACCTATCTTCCCGGGCGTAATCGGTCTCGGCATGGCCGCACCGACTATTTACTTTCACGCGGCCGAAGAGCTTAAACGAAGATTACTGCCCAAACTGCTTTCCGGTGAGGAGCTGTGGTGCCAAGGATTTAGCGAACCCGGCGCAGGATCTGACCTCGCCAGCGTACAAACCTTCGCTGAGCGCAAAGGCGATAAATGGCTGATCAATGGTCACAAGATTTGGACTTCTACAGCCCAATTCGCAACATGGATGATTCTGCTGGCGCGTACTGACCGATCAGATAAGTATAACGGTCTCACCTACTTTGTCGTCCCAATCAAATCTGAACTTGGCAAGTCAGTGACGGTCCGGCCGCTTATTAAGATCACTGGTGAAACCGGCTTTAATGAAGAGCTTTTTGATGGCCTCGAAATCGACGACGCCTTGCGACTCGACGACGTCGGCAAGGGTTGGCAAGTTGCAATGACAACATTGGCCCACGAGCGAGGTGCTGGCTCCCTCACGACACCCATGTCTGGTGGCCAAGGGAGCGAAGAAAAACGGGATACCAGCATCGCGGGCTTCCCACTCCTCAAACTCGCCCAACAATGCACGCGCAACAATAAACCGGCAGATCAAGACCCAGTCATTAACGACAAGGTGATGCAGATGCTGGTGCGTCAAGTGGGCATAAAGCAACACCGTCGACTTCGCGGTGTCTCGGGACTGGCTGAATATCAACGTTTTGCCCTGCAGGATAAGCTTTTAAGTACCGAGTACGTTCAAGATGCCGCTGCCGTTGCCTTAGAGATTGAAGGCCCAAGCGGAACTCTTTCCAACTTCGACAAACATGCCCCAGATAATGGCAAATGGCCGCTGGCTTATTTGAGTTCTTTTGGCAGCACCATTGCGGCTGGCACGAGCGAAATCCAGAGGAATATTCTCGGGGAACGCGTGTTGGACTTGGCAAAGAGTAAATAAAGGAAACTCCCTGTGAGCGAGTCGACAAAAGCAGTTCAAGCGCCAAAAGATTTTGGATTCAATGCTGATGCGCTTGCTTTAAAAGATATCGCGGAAACGTTCTTTCGAGAAAATCTGCCAGCACATCAGCTTCACCAACTGGTGGCCCAGGACAGCAATTTACAGAACGGCTCAGCCTGCCGATGGGACAAGAATCTGTGGCAGCGGATAATAGACTTGGGCTGGCTAATGGCAGCGATTCCAAAGCGCGCGGGCGGCATGGGTATGTCTGCAGTTGCCGTGGCCGCCCTAGTGGAACAGGCCGGGCGGGCCGCACTGCCAGCCCCCCTCATTCCAACACTGGGCGCGTCTTATATTCTAAGCGCTTGTGGCAATGACAATGCGGATAAGGCATTGAATCTAATCTGCGAAGGTAAATCCTTCAGCTACGCTGCAAGCAGCCAGGGAGGGTCTTGGGAACACACGGATTCTGAAGTGATTCTTGAAGGCAATGAGCTCACAGGCACAGTTTTTTTCGTTCAGGATGCACAAAAAGTCGATTACTTCTTAGTAAACGCAAAACAGGACGGAGAGCCAAGATTGGTCGTCGTACCCGCCAATCTACATGGGCTCAGGGTAAACCCAAATACCATCATTGACCTGACCCGCGACCAGGCATACCTCGAGTTTGATCAGGTGGCGATCGAGAACAGTCAGATCGTGAGCGATCCCGGGCAAGCAGTAGCGGCTCTTGAAGAGGCTACCCCTGCCCTGCTGACCTTGGTTTGTGCGGACATGTGCGGTGCCGCTGAATGGCAACTCCAAACAACCGCAGACTACGCGCGGACTCGCAAACAATTTGATCGCAACCTAGGCTTCTTTCAGGCCGTAAAGCATCCGTTAGCAGATTTCATGGTGGCAATTGATTTAGCCCGATCTCACCTCTACAACGCCGCCTGCGCGATTGACTACGAACCTGAGTTCGCAGAGCTCTACGCTCGTATGGCCAAGGCGGCTGCCAATGACGCCGCATCGTATGGCTCGAAAAAGTCCGTTCAATTGCACGGCGGTATTGGTTTTACGTGGGAGAGCTTCGTTCACATTTATTTAAAACGCCAGCTCCATAGCCAGAGCCTGTGTGGTGACGCGGCCTATCAAAGACAAAAAATGGCCGAACTGATAACCAAGGGAGAAGAAAATATATGATGCATCCAGGAATTCAGGCGCAGCAAACACCCCATAAGCCAGCCTATATTATGGCAAGTACCGGGCAATCAGTGACCTACAGCGAATTGAATGAACGCTCCAACCAAGGTGCCCAGTTATTTCGCTCGCTAGGTTTACAAACCGGCGACCATATCGCGCTTTGCATGGAAAATAATGCACAGTTTTTTCAGATCTGCTGGGCTGCACAGCGAGCAGGACTCTACTACACCTGCATAAGCTCTCGCTTAACGTCGCCAGAAATTGCCTATATCGTCCACAACTGCGATGCCAAAGTCTTCATTGGTTCTAACGACAAGCCCGATACAGCAGCAGATTTCAAGCAAGACTGCCCGGGGCTGTTAAAGCATTACCTTGTAGGCAATCCGGCAAACGATGACCTCTCATGGGAGCACGCCCTACAGGCGCAACCCCAAACCCCAATAGAAGACGAAATGGAAGGCTCGCTCATGCTGTACAGCTCGGGAACGACCGGTCGTCCGAAGGGCATCAAGCGCGCACTTTCCATGAAGGCATTCGGTGAGGAGCGAGGCCTTGAAGCGGTGACAAACCTTTATCGGATTAGCGAGGGGTCAATTTACCTATCGCCTGCTCCTCTCTATCACGGCGCGCCTATTGGCTTTACCATGACGGTGCTTCGCTTGGGCGGCACCGTCATTGTTATGGAAAATTTTGATCCCGAACAAGCGTTGGAGCTAATTGAGCGCCACCGTGTAAGCCATTCTCAATGGGTGCCCACGATGTTCGTGCGCATGCTGAAACTCCCTGAGTCTGTGCGCGCGCGTTTTGATCTGTCTAGCCTGAAGTATGCCGTACATGCTGCGGCACCCTGTCCCGTTGCGGTTAAAGAACAGATGATCGAATGGTGGGGGCCGGTCATCTACGAATACTACGCCGGTACCGAGGGTGTAGGCCTTTGTAAGATTGATAGCCACGAGTGGTTGCAGCATAAAGGCAGCGTTGGCAAGCCGGTCGGCGCCAATGTTCACATTTTGGATGAAGAAAACGATGAAGCGCTCGAAACTGGGGAAATAGGCGCTATTTTTTTCGAGAGCGAGGCCAACTACGAATATTACAAAGACCCAGAGAAAACCCAAGATTCCAAAAGCAAGCAAGGTTACTCCACGCTCGGTGACGTTGGCTATGTGGATAAAGAGGGTTATCTGTATCTTACTGACCGCAAAGCCTTCATGATTATATCTGGCGGCGTAAATATCTATCCGCAAGAAACCGAAGACTGTCTGATTACCCACCCAAGAGTTGCTGATGTAGCGGTAATTGGTGTGCCAAACGAAGAATTCGGTGAGGAAGTTAAAGCGATTGTGGAGCCACAAGATATGGGCGAAGCGGATGAAGACTTTGCAGCGGAACTCATGCAATGGTGTAAAGATCGGATCAGCCCGGTTAAATGTCCGCGATCAATTGATTTCCTCGCGGAATTGCCACGCCACGACACAGGAAAGCTCTATAAACGCCTGTTGAAAGACAAGTACTGGGGCAATCACAAGACTAGAATTGTGTAGTCCCAGAGATCACAGTTTCGCCGATGCCAGACTTTGCAGCCATGGCACCGAAGCCCTTTCACGAGGCAAAGAAATTTTGGATCAATCTTTGGCACCAAAATGATCACTGCACGGCCGCCGCTGAGTGGCTCGATCATCTGTTTAAACACTATCACTCTTAGGAGACCTCGCTATGAACATTAAAGATCACAACGGCATTTTCGTCGGTGGCGCTTCCGGTATGGCCTTGGCAACCGCAGAAAAATTTAAAGAGCGAGGTGGCAATGTCGCCATTCTCGATCTGCCGAGCTCTGATGGTGCGGCGGTTGCCGAGCGCCTTGGGGGTAGCTATCACGAATGTAATGTCATGGAATTCGAAGCCGCCGAAAAAGCTATCGCGGATGCGGTAAACGCACTGGGGAGTGCGCACTTTTGCGTAAATACGGCCGGCGGCGGTGCTGCGCAACGTACACTGGCGAAAGACGGGCCTCACTCTCTTGATGAGTTTCGGCGGGTTGTAGACCTCAACCTCATCGCCTCATTCAACATCAGTCGTTTGGTCGCTGAGCACATGTCCAGAAATGAACCCAACGAGGAAGGAGAACGGGGCTGCATCATCAACACCGCATCTATTGCCGCGTTCGAAGGCCAGATAGGCCAGGTAGCTTACTCAGCAGCTAAGGCAGGGATCGTTGGCATGACCTTTGTGATGGCCAGGGACTTGGGCTCACTAGGAATTCGCGCCAACTGTATAGCACCGAGCCTGTTCGATACCGGGCTTACATCAGCGATCCCGGACGAGTTCGCTCTGCAACTAACCAAAGACGCTGCTTTCCCGAAGCGAATGGGCAAGCCAGAACATTTCGCAATTCAAGCGATCTCTATGTACGAAAATGCCATGATGAATGGCGGCACTGTGAGAGTAGACGCAGGTCAACGATTCGCTCCGAAGTGAAATACCACGCGCAATCGAAAATACTCAACCTAGGTTTGGCAATGCCACCTGGCCCATCAGCAGCGCAGCGCCGAAGCCGCCGTCAACAACAAGGTTGACGCCATTGACGTAGCTTGCCATGTCAGACCCTAAAAAGATCAACGCGCGCGCTTGATCCTGAGGTGTTGCTACTCGGCCTGCGCCCGCTTCAATCGACCAATCAATGATTTCATCCGTCATAGTTTCTCTGAATGCAGGAAGCAGCGGCGTGTCCACTGGAGAAGGACAGATGCTGTTGATGCGCAATCTGTGTTCAGTTGCAGTTTTCGCCATGCGCATGGTGTAAACCTGTACGCACTCTTTAGAGAAAGCATAACCGTCAGCAACAACTTCGGCATTACCGGCCACCCAAGATACACCTTCATCCCATCCTTCTGTGTCCAGCAAGCCGTTGATTTGCTGAAGATGCTCAGGCCAGCGATTCCCCGCCACAGACGCCGTGTTCACGATCGCCCCACCTGAGGCAATGGTCGGTAATAAACGCTCGGTTAAACGCTTCAAGCCGAGCGTATTTACGCGCATAACCGTTTCCGCGGGGAGCGTGGCGGCAACGCCTGCGTTGTTAAAGAGCACATCTACCGCCGGCGCCCCATCGGCGTTGAGTCGAGCTACCGCCGCATCGATCGACGTAGGGTTGCCCATATCCGTTTCAATAAACTCAGCCACGCTGGCTTGTGGCTCCTTTATATCCAGCACCACAATCTGATCTGCACCTGCATCGCAGAGCAACTCAACCAAGGCAGCACCAATACCGGAATATCCCCCTGTGACCACAACACGTTTACCCGAGAAATCTATCAATCCCGACATAGCATGTTTCCTCTCTATTTCTTTTTGTATTGTTAAAACTAACCCGGTCGATTCGTTCGACCCGCAAAAAGGCTCACTGGGCGAATCTTTTCGTACTCTGCCAACACTGGCGCAAACTCTTCGGGGGTGCTCGCATGCACAATGATGCCATCAGCCCCCGCTTCAAATTGCGTAAGCCACGCTTCCGCACACTGCCTCGCATTACCTACAGCCGCAGGCCGCCACTCCTGAGGAATGATTCGCTCAATTTCAGCCAACTGGGCGATGGTGGCAACGCTGTCTATAAATCCACCTACTTTGCGAACCGCAACTGACTCGCGAAAAGACCTCAAGACTTCTGGATCCCAACCGTTGATCTGTACCAACATTTCCCCATAGCCAGGTATCTGAAGATAACTAGCCAGACGTGCCACGATGTGCCGTAGATAGGTTTCTTCGCTAACATCGCAGCAGGTGGCGTAAACCGACCAGTTTTTGACCTCACCGGACTTTCGTCCAGCTGCTACCTCCCCCGCTCGCACCCGAGCAACGGAATCAGATAAGGCCTTGTCGTTCATGAATGTATGCAGGTGGGTTCCATCGTAAACGCGGCCGGCGTGTTCCAGGCTCTTGGGACCGAAGCCTACGTACAAAATAGGCATAGCCTCATTTAGATATTGGGCAAGAGACAATACCGGGTACTTCCCCACGGCACCGTCATAGTCCCTTATTGTTTCGCCGCTCCAGAGCCGGCGCATGAGATCAATAAACTCGCGCTCACTCTTATAGTTAATCGGTTGCATACCACGAGCGCGCCAACCCGCAGCAACACCCTTGGCCAAACCCAAGGCAAAACGGCCTTCTGACAAGCGATGTAATGTACTAGCCATTGAGGCCGTCACGGTCGGGTGGCGTTTATTGAGATTAGTAGCAGAACTACCGATGAACATTTTACTCGTTACCGCAGCAACCGCGCCGCAGATGGCGGATACCTCTTTATAGTCCGGTCGCTCGGAAATCATGATGTTACCGATACCCAAGGCCTCCGCGTCCTGAGCTTGTTTGAGGATATCCCGCGGCGAGCGAGTATGCCCCGGCAGACCGTAAAATCCGAGCTCTGGGAACTTAGATTGATAGTCCGGGTACATTGGTACTTATATGGGGAGGCGCTGATTAAGCGCGACCGCGTTGTCGTGCAACACAACCTTCTGCTGTTCCAATGTAACGCCATCTAATTCAGTAAAAATGTCCCGCGGCTGTTCCAGGCCTTCCATATGTGGCCAGTCGGATCCGAAGAGCACACGATCCGCACCCATGTGCCCAATAACATCAGAAATCTTGTCCTCCCAGAAGGGGTTGATCCAAACATGATGACGAAATAAATCAGCTGGATCTTGCTCATAATACTTGGGCATTCTCACTTTTGAGTGCTCCAGCTTGACAAAAAGATCCGCCAAAAAACCCGAACCATTTTCAACTGAGGCTATGCGTAGATTAGGGAAGCGCTCAAACAACTTGTCATAAGCCATCGTCAGCAGAAAGTCATAAATCGATCGTTCTCCTATCAGCCCGGTGACAGTTGGTTTACGCCCGCCGCCGAGTATTTCCAATGAAGAATCCTTACCATAGCCATTTGACGTATAACCATTCGACCCAGTGTGCGCCACGACAGTGATGCCGGCCTCATTCACTCTTGCCCAAAAGGGATCGAAGCGTTCATTGGATGGGGCGAAGTAGCCATCACGCGTACAGACCGCCGAAGGACGCATCACCAGCACCCGAGCATCTCTTTCTAAGGCCCACTCGAGTTCGCGGCAGGCAAAATCAACATCCGCTAGCGTGATATACGGTGCAGCAAATAACTTGTCTTGGTAGTTCAAGCCCCAATCGTCATCCAGCCATCGATTGAAAGCCTCAAACATGGTGCAGAGCGCATCAATGTCATGAACCATCGGTTCTTCGTAAAGAATTCCAGCCGTCGGAAACAGCCAAGCACCCTCAAGCCCTTGTTCCGCGAGCTTCTCGAGTCTGCGGTCACGATCCATATACTCAGGCCGCATCTCCTCAAGCGCCGAGTGAGTAAGTTCAACGAAGGTTAACCCGCGCGGATTACCATGATAATACTCTCTGAGGACACCAGGCTTGGAAACTGGGTTGAACGTCGGATTACCAACCGAATGATTAATTTTCCCAGCAATCAGATGATGTCTTTTTCCATCCTTCATCTCGATCCATTGAACGCAACGCCGCTGCATACGCTTCGGTACATAACGAGTAAATGCGTCCTCCGCTTCGTAGTAATGATTGTCAGCGTCAAACATTGGACCGTTGTATCTTGTTGAATGCTTCTCTAATTCTGTCATCCTTGCACCTCCACGCCTAATTAGTATCATAGTTAAAGCGGTGGCTCAACTGCGCCGGCGTTAGGTTGTGCAATAAAGCTCGAACCATCTAGTACCATAGTTAATAAAGACACCACACTGGGCAGAAGTTTTTCATGGCGGATTTACCAACACCCTACTTACCCAACGATTTAACCGACCACGTTGCTCTGGTCACTGGCACGATTTCGGGCCTTGGGCGCCTATTTGCGCCTGTTCAGCCTGTCTGCGGCACCAAGGTTGCGCTCGTAGGGCGTCGCGCGATTCCAGCAAACGAACTGGCTAAAAAGATCCACGCATATCGATTCGGCACTTCTGTACCTTATCTCGCCACCGTCGGAGTACGGAATCGGTGCTTATATCAAAATAGAAGATGGCCAAGAATCGCGGTAGCAATATAAGATTCTGGCAAAACAGCCCAAGCTTAGGAAAAGGAAATAATCACTATGAATGAACAACATAGCTTTCGTGCTGAGGTCAAACAGTGGATCGCGGAAAACTTTCCACGAACTCTGGCAGGCCAAAATCCCGCGACAGTTGGCTACGCACCTGCGCTGGAAGCCGACCACGAACTCTGGCGGCAACGATTGGCGGAGAAAGGTTGGGGAGCCCCGACCTGGCCGAAAGAATACGGTGGCGCCGGCTTTAGCCAGAAAGAGGAACGTATCATCACCGACGAATTGTCAGACGCCGATGCGTTTAACCCTATTCCCACCATCGCACTTATGGGCGTAACTATGGTCGGGCCGACAATCCTCGACTACGGCACTGAAGAACAGAAGAAAAAACACCTAATTCCCATCGCCCGCGGCGAGGTGACCTGGTGCCTAGGTTTATCCGAGCCAGGCGCAGGCTCGGATCTGGCTTCTTTGCGCACCCGAGCCGAAGACAACGGTGACTGCTATCTAGTTAATGGATCAAAAATCTGGACATCAGGCGCCCACCATTCAAATTGGTGTGGCGCCGTGGTTCGCACAGATCCTGACGCTAAAAAACGCAATGGCATAAGCTTTGTAATGCTGCCTATGGATCAAGAGGGAGTAGAGCCCCGTCCGCTGAAACTCATTTCCGGGGCCTCGGCTTTCTGTGAGACTTTTTTCACTGACGCGGTAGCAGACAAGTCGGATTTGCTCGGCGAGCTAAACGATGGCTGGAGCGTCGTTAAACGACTTTTACAGCACGAAAGGCAAAGTCAGATCGGTGCACGCACCGCTGGGGCCAAATCAGAACGTGTCCAAGACATTGCGGAGCGCTACGTGGGCCTCGACGATTCGGGCAAACTTGCTGACGCTGATCTGCGGCAACGACTGGCTAATCATTTGATGGATCGGCAGTCACATGCGCTGACATTAGGGCGCATTGCTGCCGAAGCGAAAGGCAACGTAGAGGTGTCTGCCGCGTCCTCAATCCTGAAAAATTCTGCAACCCATGTGTCGCAAACTCGGGCCGACCTGATATTGGAGATCATGGGCGACCAAGGTCTTGGCTGGGAGGGTGATGCGTTCGATCCGAATGAACTGGAAACCGTCAGAAGCTGGCTTTACGGCATGGCAGCCTCCATTGCCGGCGGTTCCTTTGAGATTCAATACAACATCATTTCGAAAAATATTTTGGGCTTGCCGGAAACCACACAGCAAGGCTAAGCATCCACAGGGGAGAAATAGGTTGGCAGCACTAACAAATGAACAGGCATTAATGCGCGATCAGGCAAAAGCTTGGGCGAGCAATCAAGCGTCTGTAAAAAATTTTCGTGCCATGCGTGACAGCGGCACCGAGCAAAGATTCGATGCCCAAACTTGGAGCGAAATTATCGATATGGGATGGACTGGCATCCTGATTCCTGAAGAATACGGGGGATCTGATCTAGATTTTCTCACCTTTGGCATTGTGCTTGAGGAACTTGGGCGCCAACTCACTGCGTCTCCACTCTTTGCCTCGGCCTTGGTTGGTGCTACCGCTTTGAATATTGCGGGCAACGACCATCAAAAACAGTTGTACCTACCAAAGATCGTTGACGGGAGCGAAATTCTGACTCTCGCCGTCGATGAATCAAACCGCCACGCTCCGACCGAAATTGCCTTGTCAGCGCAAGCGTCCCAGTCAGGATACCGGCTAAACGGCAAAAAAGGGTTCGTTCTGGAGGGCATGGCCGCTACTACGTTTGTTGTGGCGACAAGAACCAATGGGGCACCCGGCGACACTCACGGCATCACCCTATTTTTGGTCTCAGCAGACAGTGCGGGAATCACTCGCGAAATGCTCTCCACGGCAGACAGCCGTGGTTATGCCAATGTCACGTTTTCTGACGTCGAGGTATCTGTCGAGGCGGCGCTGGGAGAGATTGACGGTGGATGGGAAGCTCTTGACGCAATACTCGACCGGGCCCGGGCGGGCTTGGGTGCAGAGATGCTCGGCTGTGCGGCGCAGGCTTTTGATATGACTCTGGATTATTTAAAGACACGCGAACAGTTTGGACAGCCCATCGGATCCTTTCAGGCCTTGGGCCATCGTGCAGCTGCCCTGTTCACTGGTTTGGAACTCGCCCGATCATGTGCAGAAGCGGCACTACAGGCCATTGACGAAGATGTGGATATCGTCCCTCAAATGTGCTCCCTTGCAAAATCACGGCTGAGCGACTACCTACACGAGATGTCAACACAACTCATTCAAATCCACGGCGGCATAGGCATGACCGATGACTTTGACGCCGGTTTTTATCTTAAACGCGCCCGCGCACTGGAAGTTCGTTACGGCAACGCCGGCTTTCATCGCGACAGGTACGCCGCAACATTGGGCTTTTAACAAACAACGGGGACAGCGATGAACAATTACGACCTTATTATTCGCAATGGCAGCATCATTGACGGCACGGGCGCCGCATCGATGCAGGCTGACATCGCTATCAAAGGGAGCAAAATCGCCCTAATTCAGGCCTCGATAGAGAGCGAGGCAGCAAGAGAAATCGACGCTACCGGCATGATCATTACGCCGGGATTTGTTGATGTACATACGCACTACGATGGGCAGGCGACTTGGGATACGCATCTCAACCCGTCATCGAATCTTGGCACAACCACCGTCGTGATGGGCAACTGTGGCGTTGGTTTTGCACCCTGCCGACCAGAAGATCGAGACGTGCTGGTCAAATTAATGGAGGGCGTGGAAGAAATTCCTGAGTCGGCCATGAGCGAGGGTTTACCCTGGACCTGGGAGACGTTCCCTGAATTTCTCGACTGCATCGAATCTCGTCCACACGATATTGATCTTGCAGCACTCGTACCGCACGGCCCTCTTCGCGTTTACGTCATGGGTGAACGAGGGGTCAACCGGGAACCTGCAACTGAAGACGATATAGCCAAAATGAAAGCGCTGTTGGCAGAAAGCGTTGCTGCGGGAGGCGTAGGATTCTCAACGTCTCGCACGTTGGTACACCGCTCCAGTACAGGCGACTTCGTTCCCACATATCAGGCGGTAGGTAGCGAGCTGGTGCAAATTACCCAAGCGCTCGCCGGGGATCAGGGACATGTTTTCCAATTTATTGCCGACTGGCAGGATGCCGATGATGAATTTAGCATCCTCACCCAAACCGCCGAGACCACCGGGGCCAAAGGCACCTTCACACTACTGGATATCGCCACCACACCAGACTTATGGCACGAACAGCTCAAGAGAATTGAAGCTGCCCAGGCCAAAGGCTTAGATATATACGGTCAGGTTCTCTCTCGTCCGGTAGGTATCATGATGGGCCATCAAGCCTCCATGAGCCCATTCTATGATCGCCCGAGTTTTAAAGCGCTAAACGGGCTGCCCTGGGATGAAAAAATCGCGGCCCTGCATAATCCTGACACCAAGGCCAGTATCCTTAGCGAGTCGAATGACAACCCTCACATTTTTGTCAAACTTGTTCGCAACAACTACAACAACATGTACGTTTTGGAGGATCCCATTGAATACCTCCCGGATCCTAAGCGGTGCATCTCTGCGCTGGCTGCGGCGGAAAACAGGGACGCAGAAGAATGGCTCTATGACTACTTTCTGACCAACAATGGCAACGCACTGATTTATATTCCAGGCGCTAATTTCTCCGAAAATATCCCCGAGATGCTGGGTCACCCCAGAACCGTCGCTGCCTTAGGGGATGGCGGCGCACATGTAGGTTCCATCTGCGATGCCAGTGCCAACCTCTTCCTGTTGAGCAAATGGGTAAAAGAGCAAGGCTGCTTTAGTCTCGAGCAGGGTGTTCAAATGGTCACAAGACAGCCAGCGGAGCTGTATTCTTTGTACGACCGTGGGATCCTCGCGCCGGGCATGAAAGCAGACATCAACGTCATCGACTTCGAAAATCTGCAGCTGCACAGACCGCATATCACCTACGATCTGCCCGCTGGCGGTAAAAGATTCTTGCAACGAGCGGATGGGATCAAAGCAACCATCGTTTCTGGTGAGATCATTTATCAAGACGGTGAACCAACCGGGGCACTACCGGGCAAACTGATTCGGGGTGCGCAAAACGATCCCCGCGTTCAATAGCACAGCCTGAAACCTAACCGTGCAGAACATCACGCTGAAAAATGGACGGTTGAGCTTTTCTGCCATTGAGGCCGGCGAAGGCCCATTGGTTCTATGTCTCCATGGTTTCCCCGACAACTATCATTCCTATGATCAACAGATTCCCGCCTTAGTGAACGCGGGTTTTCGGGTTGTCATACCGATGCTGCGAGGTTACGAACCACAGTCTCAACCGTCTAATGGCGACTATCACCTGAACAAGATGGTGGAAGACGTCCAAGGGTGGATTAACCAATTGGGCGCAAAGAAAGCACATCTGGTCGGCCATGACTGGGGGGCTGTGATCGGCTACTTGACGGCAAACACCGCTCCAGAGCTCCTGCATTCGCTAACCACACTCGCCATCCCACCCCTACAAGATTTACCTGTGGCGATTCGTAACAATCCCAAACAGCTCCTACTGTCTTGGTATACGCTGTTTTTCCAGCTACGCGGTTTGTCCGATTGGTGGGTAGAACGATCAGACTGGAAGTTTATCGAGCAACTTTGGCATCGTTGGTCACCGACCTGGAAAATTCCTCAAACGACTCTAGCATCCGTAAAGCACACCTTTGCACAACCGGGCGTCAAAAAGGCAGCCCTCACTTATTACCGACACAGCTTTGATAACCGCAGCGCTCAGAGCAAAGAAATAGCAACCACTAGGGCGTTACCTACGAATACGCCGACACTGGCCATCGCTGGTTGGGAGGACGGCTGCATGTCAGCCAAACTTTACGATTCACCCCTGCATGCTCGACATTTTTCGGCAGGACTAAAAATCGAAAGAATCAATGGTGCGGGCCACTTTTTGCATCAGGAACAGCCTGAGTTGGTCAATGAGCTGTTGCTCTCATGGATCATCCAGCACAACAACTCTACTTAAAAAAGGGAAAACCATGGCAGCCGACGAGGGTTCAATCAGCATCGAACAACACAACCACGTACTGTTAATCGGATTCAATCGCCCACAGAAGTACAACGGCTACACGCCTAAAATGGCAAAGGAATTAACGGCTGCATTCACCCGCCTCGACGAAGACGATGAATTACGCTGTGGCGTGATCTTTGGTCACGGCGATCACTTCACAGCAGGCCTTGATCTACCAAAGTGGACCGGTCGCATGGAAGCTGGTGGGAGCCGTGACGGCGAGAACAACGCTGTCGATCCGATAGGCTTTGGGCGCGCCTGCAGGAAGCCCATCGTCACTGCATGCCACGGCATCACCTACACGCTAGGAATTGAGCTTGCCCTTGCCGGCGATATCGTTATTGCCGCAGATAACTGCCGCTTCTCCCAACTCGAACCAAAGCGCGCAATTCACGCCACTGGCGGTGCAACCATCCGCTTTGTCGACCGTGGTGGTTGGGGTAATGCCATGTATCACTTGCTCACAGCGGACGAGTTTGACGCGACCGAAGCCCATCGCATCGGTATCGTGCAGGAAATCGTACCAGCCGGAACTCAACTTGATAGGGCAATCGAAATCGCTGAACAGATTGCCGAACTCGCCCCTCTTGCGGTGCAAGAAACAAAAGCTGCTTCACGCCGCTATGTCGTCGAAGGCTTCGATGCTGCGGTAGCCGCGCTCGGTCCCACGCAGCAGAGACTGCTCGCGAGTGACGATGCAAAGGAAGGCGTGCAGTCGTTCATTGAGAGACGCTCGGCGGTGTTTAAAGGCCGTTAACCCATGACCGCGTCGGAGCGCGGTTGCAAATACCAGCTCACGATCGATATCTACGGAGTTTTTGATTGTCCCAATGTAATACGCATTCGTCAGGCATCTATCGAGATATTCGTAACAGCTGGAGAGTGCAACAGGCCTCCCATAATGGCACAGAGTTGTGAGAACCCCTAAACGCCCTGCCTCTAAGAATCGCCAGATCTTCTCTTCCGACATGCGCATTGTCGATTTAGATATGTCAGCTATTACTTTCCCTTTTCGACATCAGAGCATCCATCTGAGGATTCACAGAGGCCGCGAATATTCCATCTAGATTTGGGCCGCGACGCAGCGAATGACCGCCGTCAACACCGAGCATCTGGCCGGTTATCCATGACGCCTCAGGACCAGCCAAAAAACGGACTGCCGCCGCAACATCATCAGTGGTACCCAAACGTCTAAGCGGCATTTGAGCAAGATAATCTTCACGTACAACATCTGTCTGCTCGAGTCCGGCCGCCGCCTCGGTGGGGACTAATCCAGGACGCACTCCGTTGACACGAATACCGTAGGCGCCGAGTTCATCTGCACTATTGCGCACCAACATCTCGACACCCGCTTTGGCCACACAATACTGGCCTAGATTACGATGAGTCATGTGACCGGCAATCGAAGAGACGGCCACAATTGCACCACCGCCCTGCTGCATCATGATCGGCGCCGCATGTTTGATGGTTGATAGAGTAGACGTTAAGGTCAAGGCCAACGTTGCGTTCCAAGCATCCAAGTCCGTTAGCACCAACGGGCCCGCCGCTGCCCCACCACCTGCATTTGCAATCGCGAAATCGAGTCGGCCCAAAGGTTCAGCCGCCCTGGCAACGGCGGCTTCAACCTGGCCGTCGTCAGTGACATCGCAGACGATGTAGCGCGCACCGTGGCCGATACTTTTAACCGCGTCTGCCAACACCGATTCGCGGCGAGCACAAATGGTTACAAGACAACCGTCAGCTGCCAAGCGTTTAGCGATTCCCAGGCCGATCCCCGTTCCGCCGGCGGTTACCAGCGCGGCGGTTCCATCTAGTGTTGTGCTCATCTGTATGTACTCTATAGCGGATGCAACCGCACGGGCACGTTTTTGATACCACGTACGAAGTTGTTTGGCATTCTTTCCACATCACCAACAACTTCTATTTTGTGAAAGCGCTTCATGATCTCCTCCCATAGAACGCGTAACTGCATTTCCGCAAGCCGGTTACCCATACATCGATGAACACCAAAGCCGAATGCAACGTGAGCCCTTGCATTAGGCCGATCAATAATCAATCGCTCAGGGTCATGAAAAACGCTTTCGTCACGATTACCAGAGAGATACCACATGACCACTTTGTCGCCTTTTTTGATTTGCTGTCCACCTAGTTCGTAGTCGCTTAGTGCTGTCCGGCGCATGTGGATCACGGGGGTTTGCCAACGAATCATCTCGGAAACCATATTAGGAATAAGGCTATGGTCCTGCCGTAGCTTTTCATACTCACCCGGATATTTATTCAACCCGATCACACCACCGCTGATGCTATTGCGGGTGGTGTCGTTACCTCCCACGATCAAAACCATTAAATTGCCTAAAAACAGCTCAGGGTCCTCATTCATTTTTGCCGTTTCCGGATTGTTCTGTAGCATCGAAATCAAATCAAAGTTAGCCGGCCGGCCCAGCTTTGAATTCCAAAGCTGATAAAACGCTCCGACCATCTCCATTAACTCATCATAGCGCTTCCTCAGATCAATGCTGTCATCCCCAGTTACCTGAGGAACATTTGTTGCCAGATCTGACCAGTACACCAATTTGCTGCGCTGTTCGTAGGGAAAGTCAAATAGAGTTGCCAGCATGCGGGCGGTAAGTTCGATAGAGACTTCCTGTACCCAATTGAACGTTTCATTGACGGGCAGATTCTCAAGGATATCAATCGCTCGCTCGCGAATGAGCGGCTCTAATTCAACCAGATTTTTTGGGGCGACTGCCGGCGCAACGGCACCGCGTTGCGGACCGTGATCAGGTTCGTCCATGCCGATAAAGCTCTTACCCTGCATCTCATCACCCTTCGGTGGAGGCGTATCGACAATGGAGATACCTCCCACCTCAGAGGAGAATACGGCATTGTTTGCATCCACTTCCTTTATGAGTTGATGGCTCGTCACAGACCAGAAAGGGCCGTTCATACTGTCCTGCAGAAAATGCACAGGCGCTTCTTGGCGCAATCTTGCGAACCAGGGTTGCCACGTATCGCGTTGGAACAGTTCCGGCCTACTAACATCAACTTGTTCCAATGGCAGGCTATTCACTTCGTTTATGTCTATCGCTGACATCATCGCCTCCTCAGAGCTCAATGGATTTCCAAAGTACAACGTTGCGTCTCATTGGATATTTCTAGGGGCACAAATTAGAAACTCTTATCTTTTTGATTAGTACCGCCAACCACTTGGCAGTGTTTAGTAGATCTCGCGATCTCCCGATAACACAGCTCGATTAATCTTCTTCTCGATACTTGTTACCAAAAGTTTCCTCTCGCCATTTGAGGGCCTCTTTAAGACCATCTCGCTCGGCGCGGCGTAAAAATTCATCTCCGCCTTCACCGTCCTCGCCGCGCGGCGTATACAGCCCTTGATCTCGAAAGCTGGAAAGCGCCAACAGATCCACACTTGCCGCTATGCCGGTCTTGAACCCCATCACCTCGAACTGGCGGTTGATACTTCGCTTAGTCATCATGATCAGATCCGTTGGCGTCAACGCGATCAAACGCGCAAGCTCTTCGGTGCGTGCTTCGAGGTCCGCTTCGGGCACTGATTCGGACGCCCACTGACATTGAACAGCTTCTAGGCCGGTCATTGGCTCCGAGGTAAACATGTAGTACTTAGCCTTAGTCATCCCGACCAACCACGGTATGTACTGCAAATTCCCGGGCGACCAATTGCGTCCAACCGGCCAGCCGATCTTCGCATCATCAGCAACAATCCGCAGATCGCAAAACCCGGCCAGTTCCGTGCCCCCGGCCAAACAGGCACCGTGTATTTGGGCAATTACCGGCTTTTGCAGATCAAATAGGGTCATATAAACCCGTGCATGCTCGAGATCGTAAGATTGCCAGAGTCGATCTCGTTTTTTGTTGATGTAACCACCCGGGGGCATATTGCGCTGACGTTCCCCTCGCTTCACCGGTGTGATGTCATAGCCTGCACAAAAGCTTGGGCCCTGACCCTTGATGATGATCACGCGGATATCGTCCTCTAACTCAAGCAGCTTGGCGGCCATCTCTATCTGCAGCAAACGCTCGTAACCCAAGGGATTACGCTTTTCGGGAGAATTAAGCACGATGCGGCCTACTGGCCCGTCGCGTTCGATTTCGATCAGATCAAACTCCGGCATCTCTACGTTCTCGCGTCGGTAGGGCGGCGACCACTTGACCATGCGAGGTGGACCTTCTGGCCGTTGATTATCGTTGTTGCTGGAACTCATTGATAACACCTCCCCTAGCTTGTTAGATCCACATTGAGCCGAGCAAGCTCGGCCATCAAACGCAGAGCTTCTTCGTTGCCGCTCACGGTAAATCCCGTGATACCACTGTCCTCCCAATCTCGAAAACGTTTCTGAATCCGCGCGCGATCTCCTATCAATGCGCCTTGATCAACAAATTCATCCGGCACAGCTTCGATCGCTTCACGTTTATGCTTTGCCAAATACAGTTCTTGAATACGCTCGGCCGCGTCTCCATAGCCACGACGAATCATCATCTCCTTATGGAAGTTCTTGGTCTTATGACCCATACCACCCACGTAAAGGGCAATATTCGGCTTTAGCCGATCCAGTGCGGACTGCACGTCATCGGTAACAATCACCGCACCGCCGCCCTGCGCGTCAAACTGGCTACGATCTTTTCCGGCCTTTGCCAGCCCCTCGTCTATCCAAGGCCGGTAGGTCTCGTAGGTTTCTGGAACTAAACCCAAGGGCAACCATCCGTCGGCTATCTCTGCAGTCAGCCTAACTGTGGATTCCATGCCGGTGCCTAACCAAATTGGAATATTTGGATTCATGTGCAGAATAGACTTGAGCGGTTTGCCGACGCCCAGCGCGCCTTCGCCGCTAAACGGCAGACTGATTTCTTTGCCCTCATGAACAACTGGTTCTTCGCGCGCCAGAATCTTCTTCATGATCGTGACGTAGTCTTTGATTCGATAATAAGGTCGGCCCCAGGGTTGCCCGTACCAGCCTTCGACGATCTGCGGCCCAGACACTCCGATTCCACAAATCACCCGCCCGCCCCCAGCGAGAGCATCGATTGTCGCAATCGTCATTGCTGCATTTGCCGGCGTCCTGCCCGCCAGTTGAATGACCCCGGTACCTAATTTGATCCGCTCGGTCTTTGCCGCCAAATACGCCAGCGGCGACAGCGCATCCGAACCATAGGCTTCCGCTGTCCAAACGCTGTCATACCCCAATCGCTCTGCTAGCTGCACTTTTTCAATGGGCAACCGCATTTCGCCACCCGAATATCCGATGCTCAATCCAAGTTTCATTTGCTCTCCCCTCGTCGTCTGATTTAGTCAGGCAAACCTAGAATGCGCTTAGCAATTACATTGAGCTGCACTTCGCTAGTTCCCCCCTCAATAGAGTTAGCTCGAGATCGTAACCACTGTCTAGTAGTGTCAATTTCCTCGGCGCTGAAACCCTCCCCGTTCCAACCCAGCATCCCGGTTCCCATCACCTCCCGCAACAGATCAAATTTGCGCTTGTTAAGTTCACTGTTGTAGTACTTGATGAGAGAGGCCGCGTTGCCATCACCACGTCCTGTCCTGGACTCCTCCAAGTTTCGGTTCATGGTTAATTTAAACGCCAACCCATCGATTTTGTGGTGACAGATCTTGGCGCGCAGGATCGGATCGTTGATCTGCTGCCCATCTCCCGCATAGTGCTGCGCAAGCTTTTCTAGCCTTAGTTTTGTTGACCGCGCCAACGGCGTGTTGCCCTTGATCACGGACACCATCTGTCTTTCGTGCTGCAACAATCGCTTCGCGATAGTCCATCCCTCGTTGAGTTTTCCAACAAGCTGGCTTTTCGGCACCTTGACGTTATCGAAGAACACTTGGCAGAAGGGCGATGCACCGCTGATCAGAGGTATTGGCGATGCGCTTACACCATCACTCTCCATGTCGAAGAGTAAAAAGCTGATGCCCTCCTGCTTCGGCACCTCCGTATCCGTTCTTACGAGACAAAAAATCCAATCCGATTGGTCAGCATACGAAGTCCAAATTTTGGCACCATTTACTAGAAAGTGGTCTCCACAGTCTTTCGCGGTCGTTTGCAAGCCCGCTAGATCAGAACCGTTACTGGGCTCTGAATAGCCCTGGCACCAGCGAACTTCTCCTCGCGCAATCTGCGGCAGATAATGCCGCTTCTGTTCCTCGCTCGCGAACTCAAGAAGCGCTGGACCCAGCATCCACATTCCAAAGCTTTGTAGCGGCAGGCGAGCGTTAATGCGCTGCATTTCTTCATTGAGTATTTTGACTTCGCGGGCGTCTAAACCTGCGCCACCGTATGCTTTCGGCCAATGTGGCACTGTCCAGCCGCGTTCTGCCATGCGCTCTAGCCAAACCTTGGCATCCCTAGAAAACCACTTTTGCTTTCGGCCGCCCCAAACAATTTCGTGTTCTGGCATATCCGTTCGCATCGACATTGGACAGTGTTCTTGCAACCAGTCACGAACCGCTCTCCGAAAAGAATCGTTACTCTCTCGCCGATCGGACAATGTGCTTTCCTTGTATTGCTCCCATTAATTAGTATCATAAATAGAGTTCTAAAAGTAAACAGCGGCAAAGCGCTCGTGGAAATGCACGAACCAAAAAACTGGAGCGATTTATGATCGAGCACGACGCAAACTCAGCAGACATCTCGGCACAACTGGATGCCATTCAATCAAGCATGCCAATCCGAATAATGGATTTTGAAATCGAGCCGGATCTAGTTATAAAGGCTCTTCCCGAAATATTTCCAGCCTACGGCATCTCCATGACGCTGCCCTACCTTGAGCCATACCTGGTGCGAACCATGCGTGAGGCACTGAAGCACTGCACCGATCCAAAAGTTGCCCAACAAGTAAGGCAGTTTATCGGTCAGGAAGCCCAGCACTACCGCCAACATAGTGTGCTCAATGACATGATTCGAAATATCAGTCCCGAACTAGAGGGCTTGCGCGATATTGAGAAGCAATTGGAAGCGGACTACCAGCGATTTACGAAAACAAAGTCGTTGAAGTTTAACTTGGCTTACGCCGAAGGATTCGAGGCTGCAACCTTTGCTGGTGGCCGATTGAATTTCCAGAACAAGGTATTTGATCGATTGGAGTCGATCAAAGGTAGTGGTCTTTTACAACTTTTCCTCTGGCACGCGCTCGAGGAGGTTGAGCATCATGCTGTAACCTTCAACATCTATGATCATCTTTATGGTGATTATTTGTATCGCCTAGTTGCTGGCACTTATGGGCAATATCACTTTTTTAAGTACGTTTTCCTTTTTACAAAGTTCATTGCCAAGAATGCACCCCAAGCGCTGGAACGAGGCCGCGCGCTATGGCCAAGTCAAAATTTGACAGGTGACTGGAGGGAACAGTTTTCGTTGTTGCGCGAAATCGCCAGGGTGTACGCGCCTAACTACGACCCTAGCAAGATACGACTGCCAGATAACGTGGCCCACCATTCTAAAATGTTAGTCGAGCAAGCTAGGGCGATACGAAAGATAACCGCCTGATTGTCAGGGACAGTTAAAAAGCAAAATATGAGGGGCCCATGACCAAAAAACATCAAGCGAACGTCAACGACATTCCCCTGAATAAAATAGACGTTAGTTTACCTGAGCTTTTTTTAAACGATACTTGGCAACCATGGTTCGCGCGGCTGCGTAAAGAGGCCCCCGTTCACTACCTCGACGATAGCGCCAACGGTCCGTTCTGGTCTGTTACCAGTCACCAGCACATTAAAGAAGTCGACATGAACAACGAAATTTTTTCCTCCGAGGTGGGCGGAATTTCCATCGTTGAGCCGATCGCTGTTGAGGGCCAGATTCAGGGCAAGAATTTCATTGCTATGGACGAGCCCAACCATGCCAAACAAAGGCGCGCTGTAGCGCCAACCGTGGCCCCCTCTAACTTAGGGGAGTTAGAGCCAATTATTAGAGAGAGCGCAGCCGACATACTGGACAATCTGCCAGTAGGGAAAACGTTCAACTGGGTCCAAGAGGTGTCCGTCGAACTCACCGCCCGAATGCTAGCTACAATCCTAGGCTTTCCCTACGAGGAGCGTCACAAGCTTATCTATTGGTCAGATATCACAACGGCAATACCGCAAATTACTGGTGAAACCGATATCGATCTAACGCAGCGCTACGACGATTTGATGGAATGTGCGGCAGCCTTCTATCAACTGTGGGAGTCCAAAGCAGGTCAACCGCCGTCTTTCGACCTCATTTCGATGCTGCAGCACAACCCAGAGACCGCGAAGATGAACGAGGATCCCGAGTTATTCTTGGGCAATTTGCTGCTACTGATCGTCGGCGGCAATGACACTACTCGGAACAGTATCAGCGGCGGTATCATCGCGCTTAACCAGTATCCCGAGGAATATCAGAAGCTTAGAGAAAATTTCAGCTTGATCCCCAACATGGTCGCAGAGATGGTGCGCTGGCAAACCCCGGTCATCCATATGAGGCGAACCGCGCTGCAAAACTACGTACTTGGCGGCCAACACATCAAAAAAGGCGATAAGGTAGTGATGTGGTATCTCTCCGGAAATCGAGATGAAACTGTTTTCTCAGATCCAGACAAGCTGATCATCGATCGGCCAAACGCCCGCACTCACGTTGCTTTTGGGTTTGGTGTCCACCGTTGCATGGGGAATCGAATGGCTGAACTACAGCTACGCGTTCTCTGGGAGGAAATAATGAAACGCTTTAGCAATATTGAAGTCGTCGGTACAGTCGAACGGCTCCCGAATAATTTCATCCGCGGAATCAAAGACGTCCCCGTTAGGGTTCACCCCTACTAAGATCGCTAACAACGAAGATCCAAATCTTCGTTAATGGGCTGCCGATTTCAAAAAAATTGAAGGCCCTGATAACTCCAAGAGGCAGACCAGCAATAGCCTCTATTGACTTAGATATCAGATTCTCACCACTAATTTAGCAACATTCGGTGTCCGAAATTCCCGCGTGCGCGTCGCGAGCTTCAAGCGCGCGGACTAGATAACGCCTCACGAATTTCAGCATGCTTCTCTTTTGTTAAGGGATACCCCAGCAGTGGCAGGTACGAAAGAGCCAACCCTACAACCGGCACAAAGCAGTAAATCACCAACAGCCCGTTGATCGCAGCGGGTGAATTATCTGATCCGGGAACAAAGCCAAACACCAGATCTGCCGTGGTAAGCGCAACACCAACAGCTACTGCACCGCCGAGCTTATTTACCGTTGTGAGCAAGGCGAAAAACATGCCTGCTCGCTTTGTGCCCGTCTGTAACTCGTCCACATCGGTAACGTCTGCCATCATAGAACGCAGTAACGGCGGCACAGCACCATAGGCAACACCGTAAAAGAACGTGTAGCCCCAAAACATTGCTACGTTGCCCGGTTCCGCCAAAAGAAACAGGCCTGATTGCACCAAAATGCCGTAGCCTAGGGCCAGTTGAATCGCTCTGGTTTTGCCGACTCTATAAGACAGCTGCATCCACAGTGGCATTGCCAAAAACCCTGCAAAAAAGTACAGCAACAAGGCGGTGCTGGCATGGTTAGGCAATTCAAAAACGTAGGAGGCGAAAAAAATGTACAGCGCTGCGGTCGCTGACGTTGCGAAATTGCTGGTGAAGTCAGTGATGAGCAGTCGCCACAATGAGGCGTTAGCACGCACGACGCTCAATGCCTCCCGCCAATCAATCGATGCGGGTTTGTGGTTCGGCTGGTCGGGTACAAAAAGTAGTGTAGGAATCGTGGTAAGAGGAAACAGAATAAGGCAGAACAGCCCCATGCTGGCGACCTTGGTGGTGAGCGCGGCTTCGCCCAACATCTCTACAGCGACAGGTATAGCCAGTACTAATCCCATGCCGCTGATAACAAAGATCTCACGCCAGCCGTAGAGGCGGGATCGCTCATCGTAGCCACTCGCCAGTTGCGCCCCCCAAGATTGATGGGCAATGCTCAGAATCGTATAACCGACATACAACACCAGTAGCCAGCCGCCTAAATAGAGGGCACTAGCACTGTCTTCATTGGGTAGGAAAACCATATATACCGCGAGCATTAGTATTGGAATTGCCACTGCAATCCAGTGCTTATATTGGCCCCAGCGACTGCCGTATTTATCNATAACAACGCCCATAATCGGGTCGGTAATGACATCCCAGATTCGTGCCAGCGTGAACACTAGCCCCACTGTTGCGAGACTTAAGCCTAAACTTTCGCCGTAAAGCGGCGGCAAATACACTGCAATGGGCATCGCCATCGCCCCTGCGGGCAAAGCAACAGCGGCGTAGCTACCTAGTATCGGCTTGCTAATTTGGCTCATCTTTTNGTTCTCACTATGATCTTTCTGTTAACCATTCACCGCTCGGCAAATCTCTCCCCAAGTCAACATAAGCGCCCCATGCCGGTTATTGCCCNCCAACACAGGCAGTGGTCATCTTGCGCCTACTAGCCCGCTCCCCAACAGACTTGTTGACAGAATATGTTTAAATTGTCACTTCGACAACAACCCAAAAAAATTTTCAAACCACAATCAACACACCTATTCAGCAACGACAATCGCACTCGGTCTGGCAAAAATATTCGGTAAGAGAACGTGACATTTCGCAAACTAAAAACTCAAATCATCTGGCCNCATAAGGCAGTCGTTGTTCTGGCTAAGTTGCCGATGGNTAACTCTAGCNANCCAGATCTGTTGACGGTGATTGCATGAGCCTAGTGCGCAAAACAGTTGCGATAATTTTCTCTTTAGCGCTACTGGCCNCTGCCTTNTTGACNTGGTACCTCGAAACTTACGACGATCGTGAACCATCGCATTTGGCCTATGGAGACTACTGCGCCAATTGCCACGGTGCCGACCTTAAAGGGTCCCGCGNCGGCCCCGCACTGATTAATGTCGACCTGCTCCACGGCGACAGCACCCAGCAGCTGATTGCTAGCATTACCAGGCATCCGAACGCCGGTAATGAACCTAACNCTCTGGANGGGGTGATATTGTCAGCACACGCAACCAAGGCACTCGCGTTGTATGTGAGCGAAAAACGTCAANNCCTCCCTACAATTCCNAACTCACATCAGCACAATCTGCCGGCCGGGACCATTAACTCCCAGCATCATGACTTTCGTGTCGAGCGCGTCACAGAACTATCGAGTGCGCCCTATTCAATGGCGCCCTTGCCCAGNGGTGAGATCCTCATCACCGAGAAAGTNCGCGGCTTATCGCTTGTAGCTATCAACGGCAAGCAATCACCGCTGGTAACAAACACACCAGCTGTGTGGGAAGAGATCGTTAAGATCAGAGGCAGTTATGTGGGCCTAGGAATGATGTTAGACGTCGTCCTACATCCCGACTACGCAAATAACGGCTGGATCTACCTCTCTCACACTGACCGATGTCAACTCGACTGCAATTCATTGGTGCCACAAACAATGCTGCGGGTGGTCAGAGGTAAAATCGACGCTGGCTCATGGCACAGCGAAGAAGTGATCTGGTCAGTAGATACCGATTTCTATACCGTTATTCCAGACAACGTGGTCGCCGGGCGGCTTGCTTTTGATCAGGCGGGTCATTTGTATATCACCGTTGGTGGTAAGAGCACTTACAGTCAATTGCATGTCCTCGATACGCCCTATGGCAAGATACATCGGGTTAATGATGACGGCTCCATACCTGAGGACAATCCCTTCTGGCTACCTCCTGAGGACAGAGCCGAACCCACAACGCGCCATACCGTGTGGAGTTTTGGACACCGCACAACTCAGGGCTTGGCATCNCATCCACAAAGCGGCGCCATCTGGGCTTCTGAAATGGGCCCCCGTGGCGGGGATGAGATCAATCGAATCGTTGCGGGCGGTAACTACGGGTGGCCACTGTATACGGAGGGACTCGANTACGACGGCGAGCCTGTCACTATCGGCAAAGATTTAGGCCTAGATTTTCCACAAGCCCAAACCATAGCNCCGGTGGTGGATTTTACCCCTGCCCCATCCCTATCAAGTTTCACCTTTCATAACGGTAGCCNATTCCCTAATTGGAATAATGATCTGTTAGTCGGCAGTCTGCGCGCACGCACCCTGTTTCGCATACGCATCGCNANCGACAAGNTGGTAGAGCTAGAAAAACTGATCGATCACGTCGGGCGTATCCGCGATGTCGCTATGGGGCCGGCAGGTCNAATCTATGTTTTGATCGAACATCAAGATGGCGGCAGCCTGCTGCGTTTGGTGCCGTCAAACTAAAGCCGACTTTAGGATCGATAGACATACGCGCTGGGCGGCGTGGTGAGACATGCCAGGACGTTACTAGACTCAAGCACTTCTGCAATCAGGTAAATATCGCTAAAGGCATAAGCCGCCAAACTCAGAGTGGCTGTGCCGTCCGNGCTAGTGGATAATCCTGCTTCTGTAGCTTAGCCACGCACTGCTTAACGAGTTTTCTATGACACAGTCCGTTCGACGTCGCTTATCGCCAGAGGACCGCCGCAACCAGATTCTCGATTGTGCGCGACAGGTCATTTTGGAGCACGGATTATCAACCCTCACTATGGAGCGATTGGCGGCCCAGGCAGGGGTCAGCCTTCCGCTGATCTACAAATATTTTGATACCCGATTGCAAATGCTGCAGGCCCTTCTCATCCGGGAATACAAAGCATTTAGAAAGTCCTTTGTAGCCGCCGAAACAACTCATGGCAGCTATCGCGACGCGTTNCGCGGCTATGTTGACGTTAATTTCCGGCAATTTTCCGACGGCGATATNTTAGGCATTCTGCTGGGGCAGGCCGATGTGCGCAAAGTGGTAGATGATCGAGCAAGGTCTCGATCCGCGCCTTTCTTCATAAAGGAGCTGGCCAATGAATTTGCCATCCCGCCTCNNTTGGCAGAAAAAATTGTTGTCATGGCCTCGGGGGCGTCCATCGCGGCGGCCGAGCATTACAATCGAGTCGGCGGCGACAGAGATGCGCAAATTGACCAGACTGTNACCTTCATTCTGGGCGGCATCGAGGTTTTACGAGCCCAAGCATCCAAATAACTAAGCAGCCCACGGCGCTCATTAGAAATGAGCGCGGGGCAGCTGGCAGACCTTTATCTAGGGTTACAGACCAAGATAGTCCTGATAGTTCTTACTGTAAAAGCGGTCTAATTCCTCTGTTGTGGCGCCTACTGCATCCAAGCTTCGCTCGTAAGCACCAAAAGGATCCTTACCACCTTCAGGGTGCGGATAGTCGGTATTGAACATTAAAATGTCCTGACCCACATTACGTAAAATCCATCCAGTATTTTCGGTATGCAGAGGTGCCACCCGAATCTGACGCTGAAAATACTCTGAAGGCTTCAACGACAAGCTTTTCAGGTTTTTATCAAACTTCCCGAGCAAGGAAACACCCATATCTAGATTCATCAATGACGCGGGTACCCAGTTTGCACCCAATTCGATAATGCCGATTCTCAGTTGCGGGAAACGCTCCAGGACACCGTCATAGATCATGCAGGTCAACCAGCGCTCGATGGAGTGATGAACGACCGGCAAGTCTTTAGGCTTAGTGGTCTCAATATTGCCCAAATTGCCTTCGAGCACACGCTCAACCCCTGTATTCATATATGCCGAGGGCATGTTCTGTCCGCTGCCAATATGCAATGTCACCGGCACACCGGCATCTTGCAACATCGCCCATAATGGATCGTAGGCAATGTGCGAAGGCGCTCTGCCCTCCACTGCATCAGAAGCAATCCACATAGCATTGATCCCTAACTCGAGGGCTAACTTGAGAGACGTTTGCGCACGCTCGGGATCACGCAGAGATAAATAGCCCACGGACAGAAGGCGCGGGTCATCGGCACAAAAATCGGCCATGCCTCGATTCAACGCATCGCACCCACCATAAACAACAGCAAGATCTTTCGAGCGCGCAAAGCGTCCGGCTCCAACCGATGGAAATATCAATTGCGAAGATATACCCATGATATCCAGGGCATCACTACGCTCCTTTTTTTCCACAGCCCCATAAGCGCTCCACATATTCCGTTTGCCTGGATGGGCAAAAATATCTGACTTGAGCGCCTCAGTGAGTTCTGGATCATTACCCGCTAAACGCTTGTCTGCAGCAGCAATGATCGGATCCAACGCCGGCATATCTATATCAAAGACGCCCTTGTCTAAATTTTCGCGCACATACTCAGTCGCATAACTCTCGAGCCAACCTCGACTCTCAATGATGTGACTATCGGCGTCATAAATCGTTCGGCCTGTTTGATGGGACATGCTGACTTCCTTTGCTGTTTTATTTGAGTTAATTATATAATTTGTATAATAAGAGTCAACTTAGACCCCTTCCTCCACTACTGCGCCTACATAGACCGGCCACATAAAACCTGCTTAGATTGCAGCTCGCTTCGATTTTCAAGCAAGGAAGTCCAATGCCACAGGTTAGCGAGACCATCCCTGACGCTCTAGCGCCGCGAGTCGACGCCGCGGTTGCATGGTTCAATAACTCAGCGGAGTCGGCTGGGGACATTTTTAAAGTCACCGGCATCCTCGACGTCGACGTAGCATTAAATGGCTCTGATGAGCTACGCCTCATCATGTGTGGTGGCGATCGCTGTGAGCAGCGCTCTTTCCGCGTCTCGGGTTCTAGCGAAGCCTGGGCAATCGAGTCCCTAGACAACCTCTCGACAGCAGATGGCACAAAACCACAGGCCGATCTCGACCCACCGCCAGGTGTGCGCAGCAGCTGGCTGGATAAAACACTGCCCCAACATAAATTTGTAGTACTGCTTTTTTACCGCGGATTTTGGTGACCCCCCTGTCGCTCCGAGTTGCGGAGCTACGTAGACACCGGCGTTGTCGAGAAAATACGCGCCGCAGGCGGTGAGGTATATGCCATTACCAGTGAGCCACAATATCTGGCCGACCAGGCTCACCAGCACTGGGAACTTAACTTCGAGAATGTCGGCGATCCGCACCAAGAGATCCCAAGGCTATGCAGCGAGCGTGACTGGCTCACGCTATATGCCAACAAGGGCGATCTAGAATTCCTCCAACGCGGAGCGGATTGGGAGGTGGAACACCCTAAGGGTTACTTCCAACCCGGTGTTCTCTCTTTAACTAATTCAGGCCGCATACTGTATCGCTGGCGTTCTGTGCCCTGTGCTGAAAATCTAAACGGCACCCTAGCAAGGCCAACTGCAAAGTACGCATGGAGTGAAATTGAAAAGTCTTTGGTTGCCGGAGATACCGCGGAAGATGCCGCCCACGACGACCAGCCAGAGATCGATAGCAGACCACCACCGCGCCTAGTATTTATCGCAGCATTAATTGCAAACGGTTGGTTTCTAGGCGTGAAATCCTTCTTATATTCTCCGGGGGCGGCGTCTCCTCCGAAGCGCTTTGCCGCTGCGTTCAAACGCTGGATACTCTTTTTTGCGTTCTGGATCGCCGCAGTCGTCTTTCTACCAATCACACCAGTGGTAGCCGCCTTCGTCTGCTGGCTTACCTGGATTGTCCGAGATGTCCGCACCACCATCAGCAGCTTGGATGTACAGGAAGAGATAAAAGCTACACAGTAGTTGCTCGCTTGCTATCAGACCGGTCTTAGATACGGGTAACCGCTGGCTTTACGCAGTACCCGCTAAAGTCAGCGGTTTTTATTTCACCAAGACCGGCAGCAAAGGTGCCGACATGTGCGCTAGGGTTATTTCCTTCCTGTAATCGGCCTAAATAGAAAAATTTCTGCTTCCNATGGTCAGATACGCGGCATATAGAACAGAACCGATCTGATATCCGACTTATCTTGCCTANTTAAATTTTCGCATTNAGCGCGCCGCNCCNGCAGTTGACGCTTCGCGTGCGAGCATAATTTGTATTGCCGGCCGGCCCGTAAAAACCAGCTAGATGCGCCAAATGACAAAACACAGTGAACTACAAATTACTCAGCAAGATGTCATCCAAGGGCTGCCTTCGCATCTAAGAAAGTTCGTACAGGTTCAAGACAGTCAGCGCTACACCGCTCGTGACCACGCCGCATGGCGCTTTTTGATGAAGCATCTGACACATCAACTCAGTCATACCGCGCATCCAGTGTTTCGCGAGGGGCTGGCGGACACAGGGATCCGAGTTGATCGCATCCCGTCAATTGACGAAATGAATAACTGCTTAGCCAAACTGGGTTGGCGTGCTGTGACTGTCAACGGCTTTATACCACCAGCTATCTTCATGGAATTTCAGGCGCGAAAGATTTTACCCATTGCCATAGAAATGCGCCCCGTGGAGCAACTTCTTTATACCCCCGCACCGGATTTCCTACATGAATCTACCGGCCATGCTCCGTTCTTAGTCGACACCGACTACGCCGAGTTCTTACAACGATTTGGCGAAGTGGGAATGTACGCCATCGTGTCTGACTACGACGTGCAAAAGTATGAAGCCATTCATTTGCTCTCGAGCTTGGAGAAATCACCGTCGTCGGACCCGGACGCGTTGGCCTTGGCGAAATCCAATCTGGCTAAACTCAACAGCGTTGATCGCGAGGCTTCCGAGGCGGAACTGCTGGCCCGCCTGCATTGGTGGACCGTAGAGTACGGGTTGGTGGGATCGCTGGATGATTACCGAATTTTTGGCGCGGGACTGCTATCGTCACTGGGCGAAAGTCAGCACTGCTTTAACAGCGCGTCTGTGAAGAAGCTCCCTCTAACCGTTAACGCGGTAGCCACAGACTATGACATCACCCGCGCCCAACCACAGCTTTATGTCACCCAGAGTTGTAAACACCTAACACAGGTCCTCAACGAATTTGCAAAGTCGATGAGCTTCAACACCGGAGGCATAGCGGCAGTACGTAAAGCGATCGCAGCGGGCACCGTATGCACGGCCCGTTATGATACCGGCATAGAGGTCAGCGGCGTGCTGTGCGAGGTACTCTGTGATGCGGTGGATAACCCAATCTACCTAAGAGCAGCCGGGCCATCGCAAATAGCGTTTAACCACCAGCAGCTTCCGGGCCATGGTACCGATCGGCACAGCGACGGCTTTGGCTCCCCTATCGGCGGGTTAAAAGACATGCCACGGTGCTTGTCCGAGTGCACTATTGATGAACTCCGAGGATTGGGTATCGAGACCGGCAAAGCGATTAGGCTTGAGTATCTTTCCGGCATATCCGTCACTGGGGTGCTCTCAAACATCTTACGCCATCATCAAAAGAGCCTACTGTTCACTATCGCGGATTGCTTGGTTACGACCCTCGACGGGCGCATATTATTCGATCCCAAGTGGGGCGAATATGATCTCGCTATCGGCGCCACTATTACCTCGGTCTATGGCGGCGCCGCAGATAAACAGGCCTTCCCAAGTTATTACCGCCCATCTGATGTGCTGGAAATCACAGATGCACCGGATGCCGCCATACTTAAGGCGTACGCCTTACTAGATCAGGTAGAGGCCTCGATGCCAAAACTGACATCCGAGTCACTGCCAAACGAGGTGAGTCAGGCGCTTGAAATATACCCGCAGGAGTGGCTACTGCGGGTAGAACTAATGGAGCGAGGCGATGCCTTAATCGCCAAAGAGATGAAGCAACAACTTCGCGCCATACAATCCGAGGATCCGGCGCTCAAGATGCTGATCGATTTAGCGCTATCATGACCTAACTGCTTGAGCATCCGAGCAGATACACCAACACACTTCGTCGACACCACCTAGCTTTCGGGTAGCACTGGCCAGTGGTGGTGCCTGTTTAGTGAGGTGGGCGCCGCACCACTAAGATCGGTTCATAGAACCGAGACAATCAGTTTTGTTTATCAAACCTTTTTAAGCTTTGTCTGCTACGATCCTAACAAGGCGATTCACAAGCTTGGAGGATCGTCAAAACGTAAGGGCTTCCCTAAAATGACAATTTTCTCGTCTTGCAACGACAACTTATCAGCTTAATGACTAACCTTTAACAACTTCAGCAATATATGAGATAGCGACATGACCCCTACAAAAAGCGACAGAGATTTGCTCTTTAAGAAGTTCGGGCGGGCATTTTTCAAGCAGGATCTCGATGCAATGTACGAGGTGGTAACCGATGATTTTACCTATTCAATACTTGTAAACGAC
>NZEI01000076.1 GCA_002690405.1 Gammaproteobacteria bacterium | reverse complement strand
TATTCCGCATTAATAGTCACTTTTATCATTTGTCGCTCTTTGTGCTTACCACCAAGCCAGGAAAAGAAATCGAATATTCGGAAAATTAAACCGTATTTGGAGCGAAAGGCTGCATAAATTACGTCGCTTTCAGCCACCAACTCGGCGTGAGCGGCTCGCCATTCCCCCAGCACTTTGCCGCGTATGTCACATCGAGCGACGTAGGCCTCTGCGAAGTTTCTGATACGTTTCACTTTGCCCGAACTGATGTTGGCAAAAACATGGTAGGTCTGTTCTTCAGGTGCCGGCACAAACCACACGGGAGTGTCGACCTGGCTGCCGTCTTTCTTTTTTGTTCTCAGGCTAAAATATTGGGCAGTAGCTAATTGCATAAGTGAATCCGACAAAACAAGGGGTAACGCCGACCACTGAATACTGGTCTTCAAATCGCCGCGCTGGTGGCGCAGTATCATATACCGGAATCCAGACCCAAACGATGGGCAAGCGCTCAATCAACAGAGGAGCCTAAGCGTGACCAAGACCGCCCCTATCAGCGAAAGTCAGAGGATAGAAAGCCTAGACGTCCTGCGCGGTTTCGCTCTTTTAGGCATCTTGTTATTGAACATTATCGGCTTCGGCTTCATCAGCTCGGCCTATGTTGCGCCCAGCTTAACCATTCAATCGCCAGCGGATATGGTCGCCTGGATCCTCGTCGACCTCACCGCTGAGGGTGCCATGCGCGGACTCTTCTCGATCCTCTTTGGTGCAGGCGTGGTGCTTTTTCTCGGCAGTGACAGTAACAGTCGCGGCGGGTTGCACATGAAGCGCACATTTTGGCTGCTGATATTTGGCCTGCTAAACGGTTATTTACTTTTATGGCCCGGCGACATTCTCGTGACTTACGCCGTATGTGGATTCATTTTATTTTTTGCACGAAATGTCAGCGGNAAGNGCTTGTTGATTACCTCATGCGTCTTTGTCGCTTTGTTGAGCCTGTATAACGCAGCCATGCATTTTGGACTTTTATATCTGCAAGATTTGGCTGCCGAAGCCGCCACCTTACAGACCCAAGGCAAATCCGTATCCGCTGAGCTGAGCGCCGCCCAAGCGGATTGGCAAGAGTTCGCCAGCGAGTTTCGGCCTTCAGAGACCGCAGTGGCGANCGAAATAGCCGCACGTAGCGGTTCCTATCTGAGNGCATTCTCCTGGACGATGGGCCACAATACCGAAATCTTGCTCACCAACCTCTGGTTCATCCTTGTGCCCGATGCATTGGCGCTAATGCTACTGGGTATGGCGCTGTTTAAACTGGGCGTATTACAAGGTCAGCTCCGCGTTTCGGTTTATCGCCACATGGCCGTCTTTGGCATTTGCTGCGGCTTGCTGATCAATGCCTATGAACTTTGGGCAGCCCATGCCAGTAACTTTNATACTGTTGCATCATTCAACCAAATCGCCCCGACCTACCACCTCGGTCGCACTGCACTGGCGGTAGGTTGGATCGGTATCGTTATATTAATGCTGCGCAGTCTGAACATCGGCTCGCGACTTGCTGCAGTGGGGCGTATGGCACTCACCAACTACCTTATGCACTCGCTCATTTGTTTGTTTATCTTCACTGGCGCGGGTTTTGGTTTAATCAATCAACTGGCGCGCTGGCAACTGTATGGGATAGTGCTGGCCATCTGGATCGTGCAACTCTACCTATCGCNTTGGTGGTTAGCACGCTACTCCTACGGACCAATAGAGTGGCTGTGGCGGGGCCTCACCTATGGTCAGTTCCCGCCATTAAAACGCACTGCTGCTAACTCAGATGCCTATTAAGTAGCTGTAAGAGCGTGGATCTTGGGGCGGCATGTACCACCCCAATGCTGCCGACTCAGCTCTGCGGCATAACCCAAATCGGCGATGACCACGCTCGCTCCTGCAGTGTTTTCTTCAGGTCCGGGCGCGGTTCTACACCGGCCTTAACGGCGTCCCAGGTGGACCAGCGGCATGTAGGGTTCTCTAGCGCACGAGCATAATAAAAGGCTCTGTGTTNCGGATTGTGATCCGGGTCTTGCCATATTACTTCGAGATTAGATGCCCCCACATTCTCAGTGATGGAGCAGTCGCTTAAATCAACGCGGGCGCCATTGTCCGGGCAACGATGGGTTTCTGGATCGACCTGGCCACCGTCTGAACATGCGACATCGTAGACCTGCTCGTTAGTCACTCCATCAGCAACCCAACCTTTGATGATTTGCAGTCGCTGCAGCGCGGCAGAACTTGGATCGCGGAGAGCGCTGGCAACAAGTATTGGCGCACGACCATCTGCGCCATGCAGTTCCGCCCCCATAGGAACGCCTTTCGCGTACCTTTCTGCCAAGCTGTCGCTTTCTGCATAGTCATAACCGGCAAAAAGGCGAATCTTGATCCGCGGACCGGATGTTGCAAAAACCTCTTTGCGCCGAAGCGCCGCATACAGCGCATCCCGAGTATTCTCCTCCGCCCAAACTCCTGTCAGGCCTGAGGCACTCCATGTTTCATAAGCGCCTGAGACGTATTCGCGCCCGTCAATATCCTCAACATTAACCCGTCCCGCTGAGCGCAGAACTTCAGCCTGTGCCGCGGTCATTGGTACTGAACCACGGCGTGGACCATCAGCATCCAGCAAACCAACTTTCGAGAAAAAGTTTGATTCGTCCAACGAAGAGGCACCTACGTGAGTGTCGGTAGCACCTACTAGACCAAATTGATAGGCATTGGTGATGCCTGACTCCGCCAAGGCTAAACCATCCAATAGCGCTTCACGGGCGTAGGAACCCTTGGGNTCACTGGCCAATGTGGTGGCAACTCTATAGGGCATAATTTCAAAGTCTGCCCATTCATCGGCGTCAGATAACAGCGGATGAGTTTCAGACGTACCCTTGACCTGNGTTACTTCCACCAACGGCTCATTGCGAATGCGCTTACGCGCCCACTCGTCGTCGACCGGGTTGCTGGCCCAGTCGACCAGCTTAAACATTTGGCCGTTTGAACCNTTGGAGTTATGCGGAATCGCCAAGGCCTCTATACCATTCTGTCGCAGACCATCCATCCAGTCCCACAGGCCTTCTGGGTTCTGGCTATGGAAACGTGAGAATGGCATAGCGGGTAACCGATCGGCCCCCTGAAATATGACATTTCTATGCAGGTTACCGCGATCGTCAGTTGAGGAAGTGAACTCATAAGCAACAAACGTGGTGAAATTGCCAGGATCGTTAAACGTCTCGGCAGCACGAATTGTATCCGTCCAGGCATCTTTCGCGATCCGATTCATAAGATCAGGATCTATGCTGCCATCTCCCACCTTGGCCAACGTATCCGGCAGAAAGGTACTGAATGCGACACCACGACTGGGAATGCTGTCAAAATTCTGGTTTTCAGGCGCGTTTATATTGTGCAGACCTTGTACGTGCGCATATCTTGAGAATTCTGTCGTCGTATCTGCAGCCTCTTTTACGGCCCCCAAGAACATTGCATGGTCGGTTACCGCATAAAAATCCAATGGTGCTCGAAGTTGCACGTCAAAACCTGCCGGATGCTTGATCGCCTCGCCTTTGGCAAAGCGATAGGCATCGTAAGGTGACGCAACCGTACCAAAGGCAAAGGCGTCAAAAGAATAATTCGTATGTACGTGCAGATCACCGAAGTAGGCGTTGCGGTTAGCATTACTTTCCGGGTTTGCGTTCAGGGTATCAGCCGGCATAGCCAACTCTACGCCACCAAACCTAGGGGCCGTTGGCTCGGCTTCAGACACTTGCGCTCCTGTCTGATCGGCCCCGGCATCGCCATTCGTCGGAGCGCCTTGGCCACATCCGGCAAGCCAAAGAGCGAGCACTATAACGCTTAGCGGCTGTGCCGAAAATTTCTCAGTAAATGTATTCATCATGTCCGTCTCCCCTGTCCTAAAGCGAACCCTCTCGCTTACCTCTATGCTCGTGGAAAAATGTCTCAGACTTAAATGACTGTATGCCGTATCAGTAAACAGCAACAGTGACGTTCGCAGGTCTTTACCGCCAAGTCCTTAGCGGTTTTTTATCGTTGCGCACTGACGCAACTGATTCAACCTCATACACCCAAGAAACTCAGACATAAATCCTGAATATGGTTCGGTTTTTTACCCAAAACACACTCGTTCAAAGATGCCCTTCATGTTAACCGAAAAATTCTGTAACTTTAAGCATGCGTCCTGGTGTGGACTCCATTAAAGAACACAGTCCATATGATCCCATAGGTGTGCTACTGCACACTTTGCAACACTGCAGGCTGCATTAAGGCATCTGAGAGCGCGACCGCCCAACCGGTGGAACTGGGAGAATCAGGGAATAAATCATGAACTTCGTTCTGTTTCAAAAATGTCCTTACAAAGAGGATTTACGTGATTAGTTGGCTAAAAGACCCTGTAACCTCATTCGTTATCGCAGGCACTGCCATTTTCTTATTATCCGGCATGTTCTCTAATTCCGAAATTTCTCGGGTAATCGAGCTAAGCGATGCGGATGTCGAGAGACTCAGCGGCAACTGGCGGATGCAGAGGAGGCGCGAGCCTTCTAATGAAGAAATGCGCGATATCGTCGAGCGATACGTACAAGACGAGGTTTACTTTCGCGAGTCACAACGTCTTGGCCTAGACGTCAACGATGCCATTATTCGACGCCGTTTAGTACAAAAACTCACCTTTCTTACTGAGGACATTGCAAGCATTCAGCCCCTTGATGAGGCTGCGCTACAGGAATTTTTTGAGCAGAACAGTGAAGAGTATCGGGTACCTGAGCGTCTGTCGTTTACCCACCGCTATTTCTCCACGGCACGCCGAAAGAATGCAGAAGCAGATGCTCGGGCGGCACTGGATTCGGACATCAAAGGCGACCCCTTTATGCTCCAAAACAGCTACACCGATCGCACATTGAGCCAAATCCGCGGCTTTTTGGGTGACGAATTCGCCGAAGCCCTAGACGCGCTAGAGTCCGATGAGGCGTGGCAGGGGCCGATCAAATCGGCTTACGGATGGCATACAGTCAAAGTCCACAAAGTAACGGACTCCTTCATCCCTGAGTTAGCGGCAATCGCCGATCGCGTGGCTGCCGATGCCGCAGTTGCGGTTCGCAGCAACGCCAGCGAGACCTACTACCAAGAATTAAAAGGGCGTTACGAAATCATCTACCCAGACTCTATGACTGCCGCTAAATGATAATTCGCGCGCTCCTCCTTTTATTGGCCGGCTGTTTCTGCTCCGCTGGAATCGGGAATTATGCCTTCGCCCATGAATTTCGCCCCGGCCATATGCAACTTATCGAGGTTAACGAAGGATCGTCCCGCTACCATGTAATCTGGAAGGAACCGATCCTGTTAAACACCAGCGTAAAGCTGGATCCCGTTTTTTCTGCTGAGTGCACAATGTCCGACGTCGCGCCCCCCAAAGTCGGTAACGTTGCGTTGATCTACCACTGGCGAACAGATTGTGATCTGGGCCAGTCGTCTATAGAGATAGGCGGACTGCCCTTCAGCCACACTGACGTACTGGTATCGCTGACGACACTGGATGGCGAAAAAGCNAATTATGTATTGCGGCCAGACGCACCATCGCTAGACCTACGGGAGCAGGCGGCTCCGGTCATGAGCTACTTTGTCATTGGCGTNGAGCATCTGGTCTTCGGNATTGATCACGTACTATTTGTCATCGGACTGTTCCTATTTATTCGAGATCCGATTGCACTGATCAAGACAATAACTGCCTTCACCCTTTCTCACAGTATTACTTTGGCATTATCTGTATTGGAACTGGTGAAACTTGATCAGGGTCCGACGGAGGCGGTCATCGCCTTGTCTATTTTCTTTTTGGCCAGGGAACTGGTTCAAGAAGAGCACCAGCGCTCACGCCTTACTCAAGGACGTCCCTGGGTCATGGCATTTATTTTCGGACTGCTGCACGGCCTTGGCTTTGCCGGGGCGCTGGCCGATATTGGACTGCCCAAGGACGATCTTTGGTTATCACTGCTGTTGTTTAACGTTGGGATCGAAGCCGGGCAAGTAGCGGTAATTCTCGTGCTGGCCGTTTTTGCCTGGATTTTGTCGCGCCTAGGNTGGCAAACCCTTTTTAATAAAGGAGCTGCATGGAGCATGGGTTGCCTTGCAACCTATTGGACGCTAGACCGCACGTTTCTATTGTTTTAAACGCGGCAGTTGAGGTTTTGCGTCTGCTGCAGAAAGGTTGTTACTGGCTGCAACACAAGGAAACGGCAAAAGATAGTTGCACAAATCTCCCCCTAACTTTCTAACGATTTTCTAGCGCCAATGCTACCGACTCTAAAACTGACGCTTCCGGTTGCTCGGCATCAATAACAATCAGATCATTTGTTTGTTCCAGACTACGAAACTGGGATTCCACAAGATCAGCAGGCATAAAATGATCCGGCCGCGAACTCACCCTTGCAAACGCGGTATCTCTGGATATTGTTAAATGAATGAACCGCGTCGCAATGGAAGTATCAGCGAGAATCGACCGATAACTCTTCTTCAGGGCAGAACAGGCTAGGACGCAACCGTCAGACTTTCGCAAATGATCTCTAACCGCGGAGAGCCAAGGGAGCCTGTCGCTATCCTCCAGGGGAACCCCTGCTGCCATTTTCGTTATGTTCGATCTGGGATGGAAGGCATCTGCATCGAGGAACTCAAGATGCAAGGCCTTTGCTAACTTGGATCCGATCGTTGTCTTACCAGATCCGGTAACACCCATAATGATGTAGTGAGTTCTCACCACTCACCGTGAACCTTTTGCTGCGGATTTTCGAAAAGCTTAATGCCATGAGAACCAAAAGCATCACGCTGAGCTTGGGTAATCGCCTGAGGCATACGGGCACTGGCAAATGCGTCAAACCAAGAGATTGCCCCATGCAAAGCTGAAATTGGTATGGCCTGTTCAACAGCGAAGCGAACTGTGGCACGCATTGCTTGCTGATTGTCGACTAATGCCTGTCGGATTTTAGCAACGTCCAACACATCTACCCCCTCGCCGCCAACCAAAGCATCAAAGATCGTACTTAGAATCGCGCCGCGGATAATACAACCCTCACTCCAAACCGAGCAGACGTCTCTAATAGAGACAGACCAACCAAATACCTCGTTAGCTTTGATGAGCATGTCGAAACCTTGCATATAAGCGCAGATCTTGGAGAACCAAATCGCTTTCTCTAAATCCTCTAGTACAAGAGACAAATCAGCCGAATTAGCGTTAGCGACGTTAAAGATGCTTGCGCGCCGCTGTCGCTCACGCCAAAAGCTAGACATGAGCCGCGCGTCTACCGCTGCGGCTATGCAAGGAACAGAAACACCTAATTCGAGCGCAGCCATTACGCTCCAGGCGCCGGTGCCCTTTTGCTCGGCTGAATCTATGATTAGGTCAAGAGAGGTGGTTGCTGGCTCAAGAACCTTGGCGGCTAGATCAATCAGAAAGCCTTGCAGCGGCCCTTTGTTTGCGCGCTGAAAAAAATCCGATTGCTCTGCATGGGATAGGCCCATACCTCTGGACATAATATCGTGAGCTTCGGCGATAAGCTGCATTTCCGCGTATTCAATACCGTTGTGCACCATCTTCACAAAGTGTCCTGCACCAGCACCACCGAATCGCTTAACGCATGGACCGTCGATACCTTGAGCAGCAATCTGTTGCAAAATCGGCGATAGATGCTCCCACGCGTATTCATCACCGCCAAACATCATACTAGGCCCGTTGCGTGCACCCGCGGATCCGCCAGACACGCCCAGCCCAACAAAGTGCATACTCCGCATACTTTCGCGCGATCCACGCGCGATCGAGTCCTGGTAATGAGAATTTCCACAATCGACCACAATATCGTCAGGCTGAAGCTCCCGAGCGAGATCCTGCAAGGCTTTTTCTACCGCATCGCCCGCGGGNACAAGCANNAACACTTTTCGCGGAGATTTTAGNCCCTGCACCAGCGCTTTGATGTGGCTCGCGTAACGAAAATTGGCATTAGCAGATAAGCTGGCATTGCTGTCNGCCCATGCTTCATCGGCATCCCAACCCGCNACCTGCAATCCCTGATCCAAGANGTTAAGNGCCAGNTTTCTGCCCATCACTCCCAGACCAACGATTGCAATGTCGCTTTGGCCAAAAGATTCACTCAATTTCTATACCCCTAAATCCCAGTTGATAGACATCTCTCCAACGGGGCCTAAACTCCCCGTTGAATCATCAAGCCTATGCGGTACCGCACTAAATGAGATTCAAAATCACCTTACTTAGTCGAACTGTTCACACCAACCGCGTCACCCTAAACGCTTTTCTGAATATAACTTAAAAGAGCCGTTCGAGCCGAGACCGAATCGACCACTCTTACCCAGTGTTACTCTCAAAAGCACAAAACAATTTTCCTTATTCAACATGATATCCCCTACAAGGTCGTACCCAATAACAGCTCATCGAAAAGCCTTTATGATATCGAAGCATCGCAAAGGCAAGCGCCCCAAAATGTTTCACGCCTAGACTAATGAAACGGTCACTAACAAGCTGATACGACAAACACTTTGAGTTTTAGCTTATGGCAAATAGCTGCTCTTTCTGGTTCAAGGCTAATCGCAGATGGCTAAAACTCTAAGATCTGTAAGAAAGATTTCATTCTCAGATAATTTTTGCAAAACTCCCTAGAGGCGATTCAAACCGGAGTAGTTGATATGAGTTTTTGGGAGTGGTTTCAAAATAACGAATCTATGCTTAGTGGTATCGCTGCGGCTCTGGTCATCGGTGGAGCCCTAGCCACAGTTGGGCGCTCATTTTTTTTTCGCCTTTTTCAAACGAAAGAAGAACAGAAAAAAATAACTTTAACCGAGCTAAGCTCGCCATCCCCGCATCCAATTCAGTTCGCTGATTCCGATGGCGTAAAAATTGCTTTCAATGTTCAGGGGCGTTCATCACCCAATCTATTGGTTTCTCCCGGAATCATTTCCAACCTGCATATCTCCTCCAACCTCCCGCCGATTAGAAATACGATGTCGAAGTTTGCNAAGTTCGCACGAGTTATCAATTTCGACAAAAGGGGGCAAGGCTTATCCGACCCATTGCCGACGGTAGCAACAATCTCCGAAAGAGTTAAAGATATTGAAGCCGTTGCNCGCGCAACAGGCAGCGATGAATTTTTCTTAATGGGAATATCTGAAGGCGGCCCTATGAGTGTTCAATTCGCGGCCGAAAATCCCGACATAGTTAAGGGCTTGATCCTCTTCGGCACNACGCCGAAATTTCTTCGCTCAGCAGACTATCCTATCGGCATATCTGAGAGGGCTCTGGACGCCATGGGTTCGAATTGGGGCGAGGCCACAGCAAGAGACATACTCTTTCCAAGCATCACTAGAGATACTATGGATGATGACACTTACAAAGGTTTCGAAAAGCTCCTAGCCGATAGACGGTCAATAATTCAAATCGTTGAGTACATGAAAACTCTTGATGTCCGGGAATTACTGCCGAAGATAAAATGCCCAACACTAATTCTTCACTTCTCCGGCGACTTGGCTGTGCCGGCNAGAATGGGTCGTTACNTAGCAGATAATATCCCTCACGCAGAATTCTTGGAAATAGCGGGCGTAGATCACTGTGACCTCGGGAACTCTCCNCAGGCGATAGAGTCGGTGAAAAGATTTATGAACGCTTAGGCAACTTCAAGAGCTGCAAANCATTGCCCNATAATCACGGGNCANAATGTCCGNAGCAATAGNAAGCTGTTTCACAAAANGTTTTAGACCAAAATAACTCTAAAATAANGCCAGATAGANCAANCCTGGATTTTTAGGTGCGTGGGNTTTTTTTAGTTTTAACGCCAGCACGATTAANCCGAAACGTTACNGCCTATNCCCGTTCTGCTTAGNCATGTTGCGNAANATANCTTTCACCAAATTCGCTTAGGCGATCAAGACCGCCAGGACCGGCAAAGAAAAATGCCGGCAGCATNATTCTACCAACCCCTAAATCGCGAAGATCTTCTATACCTCTCGCCGGATCAGCCATCTGCGCACCAAACATGGCATTGACTTCCAACGTCGCGTAATCGCGACCGGCTTCATTACAAGCAGCCCGCACTCGGCCTAATAATTCCGCTAACCTTTGGGTGTCACCCTCCCCGGGGAAATACCCGTCTGCCAGCTTCACGGCACGACGGATAGCCGCGTCTGTATCTCCACCCACTAAAATTGGGATATTCCCATCTACCGGTCGAGGACTGCAGGTTACCTTCTCAAAATCAATAAATTCGCCGTGAAATTCGGCGTGTGGTCCAGCCCACAGAGCACGCATCACCTCAATGTACTCGTCATTTCTGGCTCCGCGCCTGGGCCAGGGCACACCAAGGGCGTCGAACTCCTCTTTCATCCAGCCAACGCCAAGCCCCAGTTCAACCCTACCACCAGAAAGCTGATCCAAAGTCGCCAGTTCCTTGGCCAAAATAAGCGGATTTCTTTGTGGCACGATGAGTATGCAGGTGCCCAGTTTAAGAGTGGGCGCAACAGCGGCCGCGTAACTCAACCATATAAGCGGATCGGGTACCGGCGTATCAGGCTCCATGGGAATCTTGCCATCCTTGGTATACGGGTATGCTGATTCAATGTTGTCGGGCCGAATAACGTGTTCGCCACCCCAGACAGATTCAAATCCGGCTTGCTCCGCTCTTTTGCAAATCTCTATAGTGGCAGGCCCATCGATGCTAATACTGCTTGCGAACGCTAATCCAAATTTCATTTCACCCCCTTCAATTGCTTTTTGTCTTAGCTTGAATAATGCGGCTTCTCCGTTACTCGAGCCGGTTCAGTTACTAGGGACGATTTGTCTCGAATTTTCAAGATTGGGTCATAATGGCAAGTGGCCCGAAGCGATTACGTTAGTGATTTATCGTATTGCGTATTTTTGGACAGCCCCCTATTACGCAAAATAAGCATGAAAAACCTTATTGATTCGCATGGCTTTTCAGGCCTGCCTCTTTG
>NZEI01000075.1 GCA_002690405.1 Gammaproteobacteria bacterium | reverse complement strand
TTCGAAACACTGGTTTCCGCTTCAACTAAGGCCGACACGATTTCTTTGGTGTTAAACCCAGCACCAGCGCCCAGTGTGTTTATGTAGTCAATTGCCACGAATGTCCTGCATCTTCAATGTGTCGAAGTTTCGTTACTGTGCGGGAACAGAAGCAATATATATGCCACTCCTGCGAGGTTTGAGAGGCTCTGATGCTGCTAGAGCAGACTCAGAGCCAGCGATCATATGATTGCGTATAGCAAATCGGCAGCAGCCTCGCCAAATTTAATGGTTTTGGCTAGAGTAAGTAGTCAACTTATAGGTTACGACTCTTGCAGCACTCAATTATCGGATCCAGCGAGCAAACACGCCGCCTGCAGCAATTGATTGATTCAATTGCCCCGGCAGATGTGAGTGTGCTCGTCACTGGTGAAAGTGGCTGTGGCAAGGAGTTGGTGGCTCAGGCGATACATGATCGCTCGGAGCGGCGCTATCGCCCGTTTATTGCCGTTAACTGCGGCGCGATTCCAGCGGACTTGCTGGAGAGTCAACTTTTCGGACACAAAAAAGGCGCTTTCACCGGGGCGATTGCTGATCACCGCGGTAAGTTGCAAGAAGCTGACACGGGCACGCTGTTTTTAGATGAAATCGGTGATATGCCGTTAAGCATGCAAGTTAAATTGCTGCGGGTGCTGCAAGAGCGCAATGTCACGCCTATAGGCTCGAATCAACTCATTGATATAGATATTCGCGTTGTGGCAGCGACTCACCGTAATCTTGAGGACGAGATTGCCGCTGGGCGTTTTCGGGCGGATTTGTTTTACCGGCTTAATGTATTGCCTGTGCAGGTTGTGCCGTTACGCGACCGCCGGTCGGAAATCCCTGAATTAATTGAGCACTTTGCTGAAGGGTTAAAGTCCGTGGACCGCCCGATTACCTTAGCCCCCGGATTATCGAATCTGCTGCAGGCTTACGATTGGCCTGGGAATGTTCGCGAGCTGTCTAATACTGTGCACCGCTTATCGGTTTTATATCCGGGCCAACGGCTCGACTTGCACAATGTCGACGCTACTATGCTGCCGCCCGGCGCTTTGGAGGGTCTGTCTGAGTTGCCAACGCCCATAGAGGATGATGGTATAGACGCTTTCGAGGGCTTAATTGAGGCGGAGCAGGGGGATTCTGCGTCCGATGTTGCTGCACAAAAATTTCTGCAGGACTCAGTAGGCGCCTCTGAAACCTCCCGGGTGGATGATGAGTTCGAATCCATTGTCATGCTGGCTCAGGGTTACGAAGACTTTCGGGCCCAAGGCCAATCGCTTAAAGGCATGCTCAGTGAGATTGAACAAGACCTTATTGCCCGCGCCCTAGAGGAGACCGGAGGGAACGTCAGCCGTTGTGCCAAGCTACTGAAGATGCAGCGCACTACCTTGATCGAGCGCATTAAAAAGTACGAGCTGCGGGTAGCTTAGGCTTGCGTTCGCTAAAAGCGGGCGCTTTCAGCGTTAGATACGGTCACCGTCGAATTTTCGTCAACCGGCAATACTCAGCCTGTAANATNTTGCCACNTTNNNTATAACNNNCTGAAAANNNNCNATATTTTTTCTGGCACGCCATTTGCTTCAAACACGGCAATTGNAATGGCAACNAGTGCAGAAGAAATAACATGTACGAATCACAACCCATTGAGCTNTTTTGGGACAACAGCGCAGATCTGAATGCTCANACTGTTGCTGCGCTGAATAGCAGNGGCTTCCGCGCGCGTCCTATTGCGCTNNGCCAGNTNACTAATCAGNTGGTCGAGAACGAAGCTGGCCCTCGGGTGGTGTGTGTTCAAGGTCGTCCGGGTACGCTGGAGACTCATCTTCGAGCTTTACGTGATGTGCTAGGGCCGCGGGTCTATCTGATTTTGCGGGTCGACAAGAGCGATTTGAATACGGCTATTGCTGGCGTTAAAAGCGGGGTCGATGAAGTGGTTACCGCGGATGCGGACTGTGCGGTCTGGCAGAGCGTTGCCGCCTCTGCGCGTTTACGTCTGCTTAAATACGAATCCTATGTTTTTGTGGATGAGACCAGTCAACAGTTGTTAGCGTTGGTTGAACGGGTTGGCGCGTCTGAGGTCACCGTGTTGTTACAGGGTGCTACCGGGTCTGGTAAAGAGGTTTTGGCGCGTCTTGCTCATGATTTTTCGCCACGGCGGGATGGCCCGTTTGTGCCGGTGAATTGCGCGGCGNTGCCAGAGAACCTCGCAGAAAGCCTATTGTTCGGTCATGTCAGGGGTGCCTTTACCGGTGCAACCCGCAATACCGAAGGGTTTTTTACCCAGGCCCAGGGCGGCACCCTATTTCTTGATGAGGTGGGNGAGTTGTCACCCCAGTTGCAAGCCAAGCTATTGCGGGCGATCCAAGAAAAAGAAGTGTTGCCTGTGGGTTCTTCTGAATCTCACAAGGTGGATGTGCGTATTGTTTCTGCTACCAATCGAGATTTGCGCTCTGGTGCGTTAGACAATCCTTTTAGAGAAGACTTGTACTTCCGCATCAGCACTTTTCGTATAAACGTGCCCAGTTTGATTGCGCGTTTGGACGATGTATTGCCGCTGGCTAACTTTTTTATCCTTAAACACTCNCGNGAAAATCGCTCTTTGCANTTCTCACCCGAGGCNGTGGCTAAATTATTGTCATACACCTGGCCAGGCAACGTACGAGAACTCGAAAACGTTGTGCAGCGCGCCATTGTATTAACCTCTGGCGAGGTGATTCAGCCCCAGTATCTGATTTTTGACGAGCCTTCTGTGCCAGTGGAATCTTCCTTTGCCGCAGATGTGCCTGCCCTGCCTGTGGCCGCTCAAACAGCACCCGCGGTGAATTCTGAAAAAACCGACGGGCTGCAGGACGCTATGGAAGCGAACGAATTTCGNATTATTGCAGAAACCATCCGAACTTCTCCCACCCGTCAGGCTGCGGCTACAGCCCTAGGCATTAGTGAACGTACATTGCGCTACAAGCTGGCGCGGATGCGTGAGCGGGGGATGGAANTACCGCGNCGTCGGTCAGCGTAGGAGAAAAGCATGATTGAAAGNGTATACCAAGCCAAAGTCGGTTCGTTAATGAACCAAATTCGCGCGTATCAGGATCGTACAGATCTGATCAACAGCGANGTGGGCACGCAGCGGGTCGACCAAACCAATAAATCAGGATTTGGTGANTACATCCAAACNGCAGTGGAAGCGGTCAACGAGACGCAAATGAATGCAGCAGAAATGCGCGACGCCTACGAGCGTGGCGAAGATGTACCACTGACAGACGTNGTGTTGTCGATGCANAAGTCTTCGCTTGCATTTGAAGCCACCCTGCAGGTGCGAAATAAATTGCTTAAGGCGTATAACGACGTCTTAAGCATGCCGGTTTAACAGGCAACTTAAAGAATTATAGTCGAGTAAAATAATGGCCGAATCAGCCCTAGAACCTTCGAATCAAGCGTTAGCCCCGGCAACAGCGAATCGTGTGGCGGCACCCAATGCCGCGCCCGCGCCTGCCGGTCAAGCTAACGAGCCGATTATTCGTTCCATCCTCAACCAGCCCGGTGTGCAGCGCACGTTACCGGCTATTGTGATGTTGTTCAGTCTGGCTGCGCTAGCCTTTATCTATTCCTATGTGTCTGCCCCGGTGGGCAGGCCGTTATTTTCAGAGCTGCCTGAGTCAGAGCGTCAGGTGGCCTACGACGCGTTGTTAGCTGGTGGCGAATATGGCGCCTATTTGGATACCAACACCGGGCAATTAATGGTGCCCGAAGATAAGTATTTTTCTGCCAAGCTGTTTTTGGCCAGTCAAAATATCCCACGCAGTGTCAGCGGCGCTGGATTTGAGTCGCTGTTAGAGAACAGCTCTATGACCACCTCNAAGAATATGGAGCAGGGGCTTATNCGATCGCAGCTGCAGCGCGAGCTGGANCAAACGATTCGGCAGATATCTCATGTACGAAAAGTGCGCGTGCATATTGCAGAACCTCAGCAGAGTCCCTTTATTAAAAATAGAGCGCCGGCGAAGGCTTCTGTATATATAGAAACTTATTCTGGGCGCAAACTTACTGATTCGAATATTCAGGCGATTATTCACTTGGTGTCTTCAAGTATTCCGTATCTGCCCTCAGAGAATGTCGCTGTTATCGACAGCAAGGGTATGCTGCTGAGCGGGCCTCAGGGNATTGANGANGCNATGAGTCTGACCACCTCGCAAACAGAACACGAGCTGTCCATTGAGCAGACCTACCGTACCCGCATCGACGAGTTGTTAGGTGCCATCGTGGGCTATGAAAATATCAACGCCCAGGTTGATGTGATGTTGAACTTCACGGCNGTNGAGACCACTTATGAAGATTTCGACAGCGATAATGAGGGCGGTAAAACGCGCTCAGAGTCTGTAAATCAAGACCAGCAGGAGTCGAGTTCTGGCAGCGATGCGGAAGTGGGTACGTTTGTAAATACACCTTCCGCTACNGAGGTATCTGAAAATACCACCCAAACCAGCAGCTCAACCACGCGAAATTATGAATTAGACCGTGAGATCCGCTATGTCAAACAACAGGTCGGCACCATCGACCGAGTGACGGTGTCTGTTGTGGTTGACCCAAGAAGCCTTTCCGCAGCAGATGGCGCTGAGGTGGATATCGAGGCGCGCAAACAAGAATTTAAAGAGCTTATCGAAGGGGTTATTGGCTATAACGAACAGCGCGGCGATAAAGTTACTGTGGTTACCTCNAGTTTTANTCGCGGTATGGAAAATATNGAAGANCCACCAAAGACCACATTTGAGATGGTGCAGGAATATACGCAAGACCCAACCATTAAGTACCTAACGCAAACACTAATTGCCGTATTCCTAGTGCTGTTGACTCTCTTCACGGTGGTTCGTCCAGCTATCCGGTACTACACCGCGGGCCGCCAGGGTGGTGCTGGNACGCGCACAGCGGACGGCGAACTNTCTGCTGCTGATGTAGAGCGTATTCGTCAAGGCGACGATGGCAATTTGGAAGAAATTAAGTCGAGGCTGATGCCTAAGCGCTCCTCCATTCCAGAGGATATGTTGAACACCGCGAATACTTACGAAGANAAAATCGCAGTGATGCGCATGATGGTGGCGGATGACCCGGGTCGCGTAGCGAACTTGTTAAAACGCATGATTAACGCTTAGTGCACTGAATTAACGTCGAGGATTATCGTGGCAAAGAAAGATAAAAAAAATGAGCCGGTAAAGCCGCCTGAGCCTTCCGCACTGGAGCGTGAACTGGCGGCGCTGGACCCAACCAAACGCGCAGCTCTGCTGATGTTGGTTTTGGGCGAACAGCAAGCGTCGGACATCATCGGTTATCTGAACAGAGACGAAGTGGAAACTCTTGGTACCGCCATGGTTTCGGTCAACGATGTATCGCAAACTGCGGTAGACAAAGTGTTGGACCAGTTTATTGGCGAGCTGCGTGGGCAGACCAACCTGGGGTTNGGCTCNAAGGACTATGTTGAGGGNGTGNTGAAGCGTGCTCTTGGNCCGGAAAAGTCGGCCTCTGTACTNAGCCGNATTCTGCCGTCGTCCTCCAGNAAGGGACTAGAAATTCTGGCGTGGATGACGCCGCAAAACATTTTCGAAATGATTGGCGATGAACACCCNCAGGTGATCGCAATCATAATGTCNGTACTGGAAGAAGATACCGCAGCAGAGNTGTTAGCNCTGTTGCCAACTGAAATGCGCACNGAGGTTATGCGNCGGGTAGCGCTATTNGATACGGTGCAACCCAGTGCCATGTCCGANCTCGAAGACGTTGTGCAAAGACAATTACAAAGCTCGGTCACTTCTCANGCCGCACCTACCGTAGGCGGTATACGCGCTGCGGCCAAGATCATGAACCGAACGAAACTGGATTTGGAAACNGAGGTATTNAGCGGACTTAAAGANCTGGATGAAGACCTGGCGGTAGATATTCAGGACAACATGTTCGAATTTGAAGACTTNATAAAGCTCGACCGCCGCAGTATGCAAACGTTAGGTCAGGCCTTAGATCAGGATGAACTGATGCTGGCTTTCCGTGGTGCACCGCAACAACTTATCGACTATTTCCTCGAAAACGTCTCTGAACGGCAAGCGCTGGTAATGAAAGACGATATGGAAGTAGCAACGCCGAAACCTATCGCTGAAGTCGAGGCGGCGCAAAAAAATATTGTGCGGCAGGCGCGCAAACTGCAGGAAGCAGGCGAGATTATTATGTCCGCCGGCGACAGCACGGATTATGTTTAGGGCCAGCTTATGACAGAAGATGTGTGGTCCAATGATCCAAGATTCAGCAAAAGCGCAGCCGTGCCGGAATTTGCCGGCCTACGGGAGACGGTAGAAAAAGCTGCTGGTTTTGTTGCGGGTATTGAGCCGACTCCGGAGCAGATAAGCACGGGTGCAGATGCGTCTGGTCCCGGTAGCGCTGAAGCGAGCTATTCCCAGCAACAGGTTGATGACCTTGTAGCGGCCGCTCGGGCTGATGGTGCTGCCGAAGCCCAAGCTCAGGCCGAGCAACAAATTGAGCAGGTGCGAGCGGAGAATCTTGCGACGCTGCAAGGCGAATTTGCGGAGTTTATGCATGCCTTGCAGTCCGACGTTGCGCAACGCCAACCCTTATTTCAACCGTTGCGCGATCTTGCACTGGCGCTGGCCGAGCATCTTGCCCGGGTAGAGCTGAGCCAATCCGATGCCGCAATTGATGCGGTGATCAACACGGCTATTAACGATCTCGACCCGACGGACTTGGGGCAAATAGAAATCCATGTATCGGAAGCGTGGGCAGAACGACTTAAAGGGCAACCTTTGCAAGGGGTCGCAGACGGCTATCCGGTTATTGCTGACGAAGGCTTAAGCGATGGCGATGTGCGCCTGATTGTGAATGACGCTCAGGTAGAAGACCTGATCGCGAATCGTATTCAGCAGATAACACAACAAATGGATAACACAGATTTTAGCGATGTGACTGCAGCAGCGACATCCTCAGAGACTGAGTTGGATCCCACAGCAACCACAACCCCTGAAGCTACAGAGCCTGACATGGGGGTTGAGTCGGGATTAGCCGGTGCTGCTGATGTCGAGGATGCAGAATTTCAAGAGCTGCCAGTGGCGGACCCTGAGCCGGATGAGGACTAGCTGGTGTTGAATCTAGCCACCTACGCTGATGCCACCCNGGCCCAGCTAAAAACGCCCCGGCCTCGCCGCTATGGCACACTCACACGTATCGTTGGGCTGACTCTGGAGGCTAAGGGCGTCAGTGCTGCCGTGGGATCTATTTGCCGGATTCTTAAACCGGATGGCGAACATGTGGACGCCCAGGTGGTTGGCTTTGAATCCGGCACTGTATTTTTGATGCCACTTTGGCAGGCTACGGGCCTAAGCGCCGGATGCCGTGTCTATGTGNACCAAGAGACNGATNCCGCNCCAGTAGGTGACGCCCTGCTTGGCCGAGTAGTCGATGCCATGGGCCAGCCCCTAGACAATCAACCGCCTATCGTGGGTGGGCGCCCCATGGGCTTGAACGGCAGTACGCCTAATCCAATGGAGCGTCGGCCTATTGATCAGGTACTTGATGTAGGTGTGCGCGCCTTGAATGCATTGTTAACCATCGGCTGTGGCCAGCGTATTGGTTTAATTGCGGGCTCAGGCGTGGGTAAAAGTGTTCTGTTAGGCATGCTGACTAAGTTTACTGCTGCGGATGTAGTAGTTATCGGCTTGATTGGCGAGCGTGGCCGAGAAGTAAAAGAATTTATCGAGAATACGTTGGGTCCAGAAGGCCTGACGAAGTCGGTGGTAGTGGCGGCGCCGGCGGACGAATCGCCCTTATTGCGTATTCGCGCCACACAATTGGCTCATTTGTATGCCGAACATTTTCGTGCTGAGGGTAAAAATGTCTTATTGCTTATGGACAGTTTGTCTCGAGTTGCACATGCCCAGCGTGAAATTGGCCTAGCTGTAGGCGAACCGCCGACGGCAAAAGGCTATCCGCCATCGGTATTTAGTTTGTTGCCGAAACTCATTGAGCGCTCTGGCACGGGCCGTGCTGGCGAAGGCACGATTACTGCCATGTATACGCTGCTCGCCGAAGGCGACGACCTGAACGATCCCATTGTGGATATTGCGCGGGCGTCATTGGACGGTCAGGTGGTGTTGTCCAGAGCATTAGCCGATGCTGCTCACTACCCAGCCATTGACCTAATGGGTTCGATTTCTCGGCTGATGCCTGCGATTGCCGACCAGGATCAACAGAATCTAGCGAATAGCCTTCGGCGTTTGTGGACGCTGTATCAGCAGAATCAGGATTTGATCAATGTTGGTGCCTATGAGACGGGTTCGAACCCTGATCTGGATCGCGCTATTGCGTTGCGTGGCGAAATGGAGAATTTTTTACGGCAGTCGATGGACGAACAAGTAAGCGTGGAAACAGCGATTGCCCAATTGCAGGAGTGCTTGGGCCATGGCTGAGATGTTTGACCGTCAAATCGATCGCTGGCAGATGCTTGCGGACCGCGTGGATGCTGAATTAACCGAGGTACAAAAAGCTTTGGTGCAGGCCGCTGCGCGGCAAAAGGAAATGGCTGACGAGGCGGCAAAACTGCGCCAGATGAAAGACCAATACCTGCACGATCTTGCCGCCCAACAGCAGCAAGATCACAGTGTAGAAGCCACTACGCATTTACGCAGATTTTTGACTCACTTAGACGAAACACTGGTTGCTGTAGAGCAGCAGTTACGTCAAATGCAGGCTGCCAAACAGAAGGTAGAACAGCGCTATCGCCTGCTGTATCAGGAGCACAGCAAGTTCGAGGCGCTGCGCGGGCGTGTCGAACAGCGTAAAGATCACCATGAGCGGAGAGTGGAGCAAAAACAGCAAGACCTGCTCAATGTGCAGCGATTTTCGCAAAACTAGCAGCGACTGCATGGTTGGCACAGATGTTGCCACTGAGAGAGATCTAAGAGAACCGGGGCAACAACTCCAAATAAACACGCGGACGCTGTGTCGCAGATATGGATGTTGGCGCACTTCGCATTAGGCGAGTAAGAAAACGCCGGCGCGATCCCGAACAAATTTCCGGCGCTGAGAGATAGAAGAGAAAAGTATTCGATGACAGATGTGATTAAACCAACTGTTGCAATCGCCCCGCCTGACAGGGTGGCCAACAGCCTAGAAACGCAGAAAACCACAGCCGAATCGCCGAGAGACGACTTTCGGCATTTCTTGCAGCGCGAAGTAACGTCGACCGCAGATTTTCGGCATTTGCTGCAAAATCAGGCGTCGATACCCAGTAAGTCGATGCCGGATGCCGCGACTGCGGATGAAAATAGCCAGCTACACGGATCGCCTGTAGAGGACCAGTCTCCATTGGGTGTACCCGGAGCGGTACCTGCGGGCCAGGATAGCCTGCCTCAAGCGATGCCTAAATTGGCACTGCATGACCCGAGCCTAAAGATTGGCCGGGTGATATTGACTGGCGACTCAACTCCGGTGGCGACCAGTCAATTGACCCAGTTCATGCGCGATCATGGTTTTTCGGAAGGCGGCATGGCTGGGTATATGAAACAGACCATGTTGGGCGCTGGGTCGGCCATCGCAGACGCGGTAAGCCAGCCTGATATGCAGCTAGCTGACACATCAGCCCTTACGGTTCCGCCTCCAGTACTGGGCGAAGGTGCGCTCGAGGTAACGCCGGTAGCGGCGGCAATACCGCCAGTAACTTCGGCAGCGAGCGAAACAGCGGCTCTTGCAACTGGAATTAATGCCGGGACTGCGGCGAAGCCTGACCCCTTGCCGTTACCAGAAACAAAGGCGCCCCTGCCCTTGG
>NZEI01000074.1 GCA_002690405.1 Gammaproteobacteria bacterium | reverse complement strand
CAGGAGAGCCTCGAAGCCTCGCAGGGCCGCTGGGTTTTGAAATAACAGGTCGGCACTGGACTCGGTTAAGGCTAGAGTGGTTAACGGTACTTCTTCGCCACCTTCGATCTTGATGGTTGCATCACTGTACAAGTATCCGACTCTGGGGCCAGGAAAACCAATTTTTGAGCCGGTAAATAAATGGATGGTTTGTCTGGAATCTATACTTAAGAAGGTTTGGGCNCGATCACTAGGCTNCGCGTAGTTNATATAAAGGTACGGCGCGTCCTCTAATACCAGCACGCCTTCTTCACGCAGCACATTCATAATCTGCTCNCGGCGGGCCTGACTAAANGAGAAACCGGCTGGGTTATGTCCGTCGGGTACCGTGTAGTAGAAGGGTACAAAATAGCCTTGGTCACGGGCGGCTTTAATTTGCGCCCGCATGCGCTCTGGTATCGCCCCCTCAGCGTCCATTTCCACACTGAAAATCGTTGCGTGCTGACACAGACTGGCCCGTGCGGTGAATCCCGCATAAGTTGGCGCATCCGTAATATAGGCTAGCGGCTCGCCACTGCGCTCAAATAACGAACAGGCTAGNCTTATACCCCCAGATGCCCCAACGGTNGGTATAAGCCTTTNCGGATCTATCGTCAGATTCCAATCCTTCCCGTACACATGGGCAAATGTCTCGCGGGCGCTTTGGGGACCCAGAGTGTCGGTATAGGAGTAACTCTCGCGCAAATATTCCGGCAACACATTGGGATCATTGTGCCGCTCTTGTTCTTTTACATAGTCAAAATAGTCACTTTGATGCTGCAGAAAACCGCGCGGNTCGGTGACTTCCGGGTGTGGGTATCCGGCTCCCAAATGATGCACCTTGAGTCCACGGGCCTTGGCGATCTCGCGCAATCCCGGNAGTGATGCCGCCATTTTGCGAGTTACCGATACGGCTTGCTGTTTGACTTTGGGGGCGATCAAGTTCGCCATAGGTGACTCCTATGNTGCCGCTATTGGCCTCTTAATTTGTGGTAACTCGCNAGCCTGCGCGGGTCTAACTGACCCCGGGCAATGGCGGCCTGTACCGCACAACCTGGCTCTGCATTGTGTGCACAGTCTCTGAAGCGGCATGCTTGGGCAAGAGCTTCAATGTCGTCAAATAATTCGGCCACTCCTGCGTTAGCATCGGCCATCTGGAACTCGCGCATGCCCGGACTGTCGAGGATCACGGCACCCTGAGGCAACAGGTGTGCCGAGCGGTAGGTAGTGGTATGCCGACCTTTACCATCTTCTTCGCGAATTGCTTGAGTGCGCTGAACCTCTCCGCCCATCAGGGTATTNACTATTGTGGACTTGCCGACGCCGGATGAACCGAGTAANGCGATGGTTTGGCNCTCTGCACACCAAGGATATAGAGCCGCTANGCTTTGAGAATTCAACGCATTTACTGCACAGATCGTGATCGTGGGAAAAGCCGCATGCAATTCTGTTTGGTAGGTCTCTGGATCCAAGGCTTGGTCAATTTTAGTCAAAACGATGACAGGNTCTATATTGGCCTCGAGNNTTACTGATACATATCGCTCCAACCGCGGCACATTGAAATCCGCATTGCAGGAGGTTACGACAAAGGCAGTATCTACNTTCGCCGCGATCAGCTGCACGGTGCCATTGCCGGCAGGACTGAGTCGCGTCAGCAAACTCGTGCGTGGCAAAAGCTCAACGAGCCTGCCGTCGGTAGAATCGAGGATCACCCAATCGCCCACCGTGGGTCGTTCGCGCTCGGGACGCTGAAACCATTTACCGCCGACGGGTACGTCGTTACGTCCATCCTCGAGCAATGGGGCGACGATAAGACCTGTGCGCTGCACCTCTGTTACCCGATGCAGGCTTCGATTTGGCTCGGCCAAATGCGCGCCGCGAAGATCCGCAAACGACGACTTCCATCCAAGCGTGCGCAGTACTGTTTCGTTATTCAGTTTACTCAAACGTTACCTTGCATGGTGCTGGGTTATGCCCGTTAAAAGTCCCAAAAAGGATGGGGGCGCTCGGTGAATACTCGGTCTAATTTCGACAACAATTGCTTGTCTGCACGCATATTGTCGGTAAGACATAAACTGGACGCTGGCGTTACACCCCAAAGCAGTCGGCTCAGCGCGCCTACCGAACAGTCTAGCACTGGCAGCCCGGTTTCTACGCCTCGTCGGGCTGAAGAAGTTGCGGCTAACTCAATAACGTAATCGCCTTGCACACCCTGCCATCCGGAATGGTCGCCCAATAGCGCCTGTACTGGGTCGTGTAGCGCTAACTGAAATCGCAGCGGGGCGCCCGGCCACACCACCGCAGCCATACACTGAGCCACATCTAATATGCGCAATTGGTACCAAGCGTATGCCTCTTGCTCAGCCAGAAATTTACCTTCCTTGGCGATCGCCTGAGATCGAAATGGACGACGCAACAGACTCTGCAGCTGGATTTCCGGAGGCTCCATCATGCGAACGGAATACAGTTGATCGCTGAGTGACTTCAGTAGTGCCAACAAGTCGAGTAGCTGTTCGCCATTTTGATAGCCCAACCACTCGACCCGATAAGGGCCATGGGCTGACTTGCCGGTAATCCACACAAAATGACTTAGACAGTNATCNGTCACGAAACCAAGACCGAAGCCNTCTTCTTTCATGGCGATATCCGCATGAAAAAACTCCGCGGAACCGATGGTTACGGCACCGTGATTCCGAGGTCGGGCCATGAGTATTCGATGCATTTCTGCGAAGTCTGCAACCGCCAAACGACGCGGCGTGGTTAGTTCTCTGTCCACCGCAAGGGTCGCTGGGTCAAAGGCAAATTCGTTATGGTAGGCCCCAGTACCAAAACCCACTTTGTCGTAGAAACCTTGATCAAACATGCCAAGNGCTGCGACCGCATCGCCCCGGTCAGCGGCTTTNGCTAGTTCNCGCACGGTAAGTTTCTGCGCTAATGACAGGCCGCGCGCNACGCGACTGGTGGTGACTGCNGCCACAACGCATAAGGACAAATCANTTTGATGTAATCGCATGTGTCCAGGAACGGTTTGCACCGCACACTCCACTTCGCCNTTTAAGGTCGCCACACTGGTATGCCCAACNGCGTAGCTTATTTCCAANCCTGCCTCGACGCTTGCCGAGTCAGCCCAGCCGATTTCGCGCCATATCTTTTTTATCGCCACCAGGTCAGTTGAAAGCGCAAAATCTCTGANGACAACATCTGCTTGCTGGGACATACAACGAAACCTATTCGCTAGTCTTTGACCGGCAGTATAGGTCGCCGAGTTGGGAATGTCGTGTTGCTTNCTGACATTTTCAGTAAGTCCTNTTTGTTCGCATACTCTGATAGCCANTCAAGCTGAATGCGGGTGACNTTCATAAGCCCAAACTNACCCTCGGCGTGACGGGCCAGAGCCTGCTGNGGGCTAANCCAGATGCTGTCAACNGTTTCCTGGGCNTCATGGGTGCCACGCTGACTCTCTGGCGCACTGGCAATAAAAAATCGAGTATCGAACCGCCGAGGACGCCCCAATGGGGTAATAAATCGGTTGTAGAAGTGCACGTGGTCTACGGCCAAGCGTAGGGACTCGCGCTGACAAATTTCTAGTAACGAAACCGCTCCGTCGTGCAATGGATCGCGATAGGCCGCAAACCGCTCATGGGTTTGCTCATCGGCAAACGAAATCAACTCGCCACTCTGATCATAGGCCAGCAACAGGCCTGCCTCTTCAAAGGTCTCGCGGATCGCCGCGATCCAGAAGCCGCGCCACTCATCTCCTAGGGCTTTGACTTGGGGCGCCTGGGCCTCGGTGGGNCCGTGCCGATAGGTGTCGTATTTGTGCAGGTGGTCNTCCGCGTCAACGCGCCCTCCNGGGAACACATACATGTCCGAGGCAAAGCTGGCTTTACTGGTGCGCTTGAGCATGAAAATTTCGTAACTCGATGANGCTTCACGCACTACGATCACAGTCGCGGCAGGCCGAATCGGCTGAACTGGTTTCGACATATTCCCCCCTAAAAGGGTTTAAGGCTAACGACAATTGGGAATGAGGTCGATCCCCTGTCACCCGTCTTAGCACATCGGTAATAGAGAGTGTTCCACGACACGGTGGTTTCGGGTACTTTGTANCTGCCCACCCGCCGTGGGCGCTGTCTTTGGAGGGGTGTGATGGACAATCAGGATTATTGGAAAGCGAACATTAGATTAATGTTGGTGCTGCTGGCGATATGGTTCACGGTTTCTTTTGGTTTCGGCATTCTGCTGGTAGAGCAACTTAATCAGATTGCTTTTTTTGGCTTCAAGTTCGGCTTTTGGTGGGCGCAGCAGGGCTCTATTTATGTATTCATTGGCCTCATCTTTTATTACACCTACAAGATGAAAAAGATTGACCGCCAATTCGGCGTTTCCGACGACGATGAGGATGACGCCTAATATGGATGCCCAACAGCTTACTTACCTTTTCGTTTTCCTGTCGTTTTCGCTGTATATCGGCATTGCCATCTGGTCGCGGGCCGGATCCACCGATGAATTTTATGTCGCTGGGGGTGGCGTTCACCCTATTGCTAACGGCATGGCTACAGCAGCGGATTGGATGAGTGCTGCATCGTTTATCTCGATGGCNGGNATCATCGCCTTTATGGGGTATGACGGCACGGTCTATCTTATGGGCTGGACCGGCGGCTATGTAATTCTGGCTCTGCTATTGGCGCCTTATCTGCGTAAATTTGGCGAGTTCACGGTGCCGGACTTTATCGGTTCGCGCTACTACTCCACCGCCGCTCGAGTGGTTGCGGTGATCTGTCTGATTCTGATTTCTTTCACCTATGTCGCNGGTCAAATGCGCGGGGTCGGCATTGTATTTTCGCAATTCCTCAACATCCCCATTTTTTGGGGGGTGGTAGTAGGTATGGCTATCGTCTTTATGTATGCCGTACTGGGCGGTATGAAGGGCATCACCTATACCCAGGTCGCCCAATACTGCGTGCTCATCTTCGCCTATCTAGTGCCGGCTATATTCATTTCTATGCTGATTACCGGCATTCCGATTCCGCAAATCGGCCTAGGTGCTGAGGTTGCCGACGGCTCTGGTTTATCGGTGCTGCAAAAACTCGACAACACGCTGGTGGAGTTAGGGTTCGCGCCNTATACCGAGGGCATGAAGAGCAAGATTGATGTCTTTGCCATCACTATGGCGCTGATGATCGGAACCGCCGGACTACCCCATGTGATTGTGCGATTCTTTACTGTCCCNAAGGTTTCGGATGCGCGCAAATCCGCGGGCTATGCACTGCTATTTATCGCGCTTTTATACACCACCGCCCCTGCTGTCGGCGCTTTTGCGCGACTTAACTTTGTCGATACNGTGCACAATACCCAATACACCGAGGTCGCAGGCTGGTTCAAAAGCTGGGAGGACATTGGCCTGATCGGCTGGCAAGACAAAAATAACGACGGACGTATTCAGTACTACCCTGGGGCGCCATTCGATGGCAAACCCAGCTTTGACGATACGCGCCGCCCCGACGGCTCTCGCACCGTAACCAATACGCCTACCGCGTCTAACAACGAGGTCTATGTGGATCGCGATATTATGGTTTTAGCCAACCCCGAAATTGCGCAACTGCCTGGATGGGTGATTGCTCTGGTGGCTGCTGGGAGTCTGGCTGCCGCCTTATCTACTGCGGCGGGGCTACTACTGGTTATTTCTACGTCGATTTCTCACGACTTGTTGAAGCAGACCATGGCTAAGGGGCTTACTGATCGGCAGGAACTCTTTTATGCCCGCGTTGCTGCAGTTACCGCTATTTTGATCGCTGGCTATCTGGGTATCGATCCGCCGGGTTTTGTTGCCCAGGTGGTGGCCTTCGCATTTGGGCTGGCTGCGGCCTCGCTGTTTCCAGCGATCCTGCTTGGCATATTTGATCGCCGCATGAATAAAGAGGGCGCGATCAGCGGCATGCTGGNGGGCTTAATCTTCTGCTTCAGCTACATNGTGTTCTTCAANTTTGTGGCACCGGAGTTGAACTCCGCTGAACATTGGTGGTTTGGAATTTCGCCGGAGGGTATCGGCACACTCGGTGCGTTGCTGAATTTCTCGGTGGCTTTTGCGGTCTCTCGACTGACGCCGGATGTNCCCGATGATGTACAGCAGTTGGTGAATAACATTCGGATCCCCAAGGGNGTTGGCGANCCTAGATCCCACTAATTAGCAGGTTTGCGGGCAAGCTGTCTGGCAAGAAATGCTGTTGCTAGCTGCGAACGCCGCCGCTGGCNAGCAGCACTTCGCCGGTGATCCAATTGGATTCTGGTATGCACATTAAATAAATCGCGTTGGCTGCGTCCTCGACGCTGCCAATTCTGCCTAGCGGCGAAGCCGCCTCGGCCTGTTTTATCTGCTCGACGCTNAGTCCTACCTTGCGCGGTTGGCCTTTAACCATCGATATATTGGGTTCGTTTTCATACGGGCTAGTTAGGCGCGTATCAATCGCGCCAAAAGCTACCGCGTTGACTGTGACGTTAAACCGCCCCCATTCTTTTGCTAAGGTTTTTGTAAGGCCCACCACCGCTGCCTTNCCTGCTGAGTAGGCGAGCTGGGTAGCACCGCCATGCAGCCCCATAGTGGACGATATGTTGACCACTTTGCGCACTGGCGAGGTCTGGTCNGCCACGCCACGCAACCAGCGCCCATAGGCNCGTAGGATGCGGAACTGCGCACTGGCGTGAATGTCCAGCATGGCGTCCCACTGTTCGTCCGTCATGTTATGGATGGCGCTATGCCAAATATAACCAGCATTGTTAACGACGATGTCGAGACTGCCGAATGCTGATAATGCAAACTCGACCAGTTCGTCTGCCGCTGCGGCTTCGGTTAGGTCGGCCGGGTACGCTACCGCNCCATCAAGCCGAGNCGCCACCTCTGCCGCAACATCTGGGTCNAGATCATTGACTAGGACCCGGGCNCCTGCCGCGGTTAATTTCTCGGCTGTCGCNGCGCCGATNCCNCGACCGGCGCCGGTTACCAGNGCAAANTTTCCGCTGAGANTTNCCATACTNTTANCCGCCGCCTAGGTGCTTGCGTATTTCGCTTTAGCCTCGCGACGACGCGCATGCAGAACCGGCTCGGTATAACCACTGGGCTGCTCCAAACCCTTGAAGATGAGNTCACATGCNGCTTGGAATGCGACGCTGTCCTCAAAGTTTGGTGCCATTGCGCGATATTCGTCATCGCCCGCGTTNTGCTCGTCCACTACCGCAGCCATGCGTTGCAAGGTTTCNAGCACCTGNTGTTCTGAACATATGCCGTGATGCAACCAGTTNCTGATGTGCTGACTGGAAATCCGCAGCGTCGCCCGATCTTCCATTAGACCTACNTCGTTGATGTCGGGCACTTTCGAACATCCTACGCCCTGATCAATCCATCGCACCACGTAGCCCAGAATGCCCTGGGCGTTGTTGTCTAGCTCGCTTTGTACTTCGTCAGCGGCAAGGTTCTTACCTCCGAGCAAGGGAATTTGCAGGATGTCGTCAACACTTGCTGGCGTTCGCGCCTGCAGTTCTTGTTGTACTGACGCGACACTGACTTCGTGATAATGCAGCGCATGCAGGGACGCCGCCGTAGGCGACGGCACCCATGCGGTACTCGCACCCGCCTGGGGATGAGCGGCTTTTACTGCCAGCATCTCGGCCATTTCATCCGGTTTAGGCCACATACCTTTACCGATCTGGCCCTTGCCNCGAAATCCAGTAGACAGACCAACGTCTACATTTGAGTCCTCGTACGCCTTGATCCAGGTCTGTGCTTTTAGCTCTTCCTTGGCCAGTACTGGACCCGCCTGCATGCTGGTATGAATCTCATCACCCGTGCGATCGAGGAATCCGGTGTTGATAAATACGATGCGGTCTTTGGCCTCGGCAACGCAGGCTTTTAGATTAATACTGGTGCGACGCTCTTCNTCCATAACACCGATTTTTAACGTATTACGGGTCAATCCCAGTGTTTCTTCNATCTGATCGAACAACGCAACCGCCAACGCCACTTCGTCTGGCCCGTGCATTTTGGGCTTTACGATATAGACGCTCCCGGCACGTGAGTTGCGCACCGGCCCTGCCCCTTGCAGATCGTGCATGGCCGACAGTGCAGTGACAAAACCATCAAGAAAGCCCTCTGGAACTTCATTGCCCTGGGCATCCAGCACTGCGTCGGTAGTCATAAGATGACCCACATTGCGCACCAGCATTAGGCTGCGGCCGTGCATGCTTAGCGCCTGCCCTTGGAGGTCGGTATATTGACGATCTGGGTTGAGTTTCCGTACCAGGCGTTGGCCACCCTTTTCCATNACCTCTTGCAGATCGCCCTTCATTANACCTAGCCAATTGCCATAGACGACGCACTTGTCTTCTGCATCTACGGCAGCCACCGAGTCCTCGCAGTCTTGGATGGTNGTTATGGCAGACTCTATCTCAACGTCCTTCACTCCTGCTGGATGCACCGCACCGACCGGATGGCTAGCGTCGATTAAAATATCCAAGTGCAGACCGTTGTGAACCAGCAAAATACTGCTGGGTTCAGGCTCGCCGACAAATCCAACAAATTGCTTGGGGTCAGCAAGGGGGGTGTTGCCCCCATCTTGCAAAATCGCGCGCAATTGACGCTGACCATCATCACTGGCGCCGATGCCGTAGGCTACAACGTCACTATGACTGCCCTGAGCAAGCGGCACCATGGCATCCAGCACTTCCGCCACTCGCGCGACCACCAATTCGCCCCGGGCCGGGTTGTAACTGGTGCCTTTTTCCTTGCCCGGCGACTCGGGAATNATGTCAGTACCGTAAAAAGCATCGTAAAGGCTACCCCAACGGGCATTTGCTGCATTCAAGGCATAACGCGCATTCATTACTGGTACCACTAACTGGGGGCCGGCAATCTTGGCGATCTCGTCGTCAACTTTAGTCGTGGTAATCGTTACTGAGTCGGGTTCTGGCAGCAGGTAGCCAATGTCTTGCAGGAACGCTTTGTACTCCCCCGCATCAATGGCTTGGCCCTTGCGGTCTAGGTGCCACTGATCAATCTGTTGCTGAAAATCATCCCGCAATGCCAATAATTTTTTGTTGACCGGCCCCAATTCGGTCAGACAGCGTTCGAATCCAGCCCAAAAATCTTCTATCGACACACCGGTGCCCGGAATAGCTTGATCTAAGATCAATGCGTCAAGCTCTGAGGCCACCTGCAAGCCGCCGCGTTGCACTCTGGATACAGCCTGTTCTGTCATTCTTGTTTTCCTCTTGTCGGGATCCGAAACGGCGCAGCAGTATACACTGGTATGGTTTTATTCCTCACGCTTTCGTCAGCAACAGAACAAACTGCATGCTAGCCTTGGTTCTTTTTGCTGGAGCACAACCATGACACAGCGCCTGCTGAATAAACGCGTTCTGATTACCCAAGCCGATGACTACATGGGTCCTGCGACCGAGGAACTCTTCGCTGCTGAAGGCGCGATCGTCACTACCGATACCTCTGATTTACGCGCTGCTGGCCGCTGCGAGGANCTGGTAAANAATGCCGGGGATATCGATGTATTAATCGCNAATCTGGCGTCAGCCAACTTTAGCGGCATTGCAACGGCTGAACTCAGTGACGATGACTGGCATACAGCTTTCGACATCATGGTGCACCCGCTGCATCGACTGTGCCGAGCAGTGCTGCCACAAATGATGCAGCGCGGAGCGGGCAAAATTGTGGTCTATGGCAGCGCTGCAGCATTGCGTGGNATGCGCACTCTNGCCGCCTACAGCGCAGCGCGCGCAGCGCAGGTGGGCTATGTGCAGGCTCTGGGCGTTGAGGCGGCACCGCATAATGTTCAGGTNAATCTAATCGCCCAGAATTATGTGGAAAATCCNGTTTATTACCCCCAGTCGCTGCGCGAGCAGGAATCGTTTCAGAAGTCGCTACGACGCCAGGTGCCTCTTGGACGCTTGGCAACCGCCAAGGAAGATGCAGAATTCGCGCTATTTTTGGCATCTGACAACAGTGACTTTTTCGTTGGCCAAGCTATACCTTTCAGCGGCGGCTGGGTGCAGCGCTAACAGGCTGGCCATTCAAGAACTACGCCTTCGAGGCGGGATGTGCTGTCGTTAGTGGTGGCGTTGAGACATTTACTGGTCCTTGGNGNTGCCGAGACGCGGNGTTGTTTTGCTGACTACTACTTTGCGTGTCACTATTTTTTCGATGGGTAGCCGGGAGCCTGCGGTTGCCGCTACACTGGGATTTTTGCCACTGTGATTGTTATGCAATACCTCCACACTATGGTTCGGGTTTCTGANCTCGATGCGTCGCTGAAGTTTTACTGTGATGCCCTTGGCCTTGAAGAACTGAGGCGCTATGACAACGACCAAGGACGTTTCACTCTGGTATTTCTNAGCGCACCCGGAAACGAGAGCGCCCANGTNGANCTGACNTATAACTGGGATCCTGAGTCATANTCTGGNGGTCGCAACTTCGGCCATCTGGCCTATCGNGTCGACGATATCTACGCCACCTGTGAGCGNTTGGCCAGTAACGATGTGGTTATTAACCGGCCGCCGCGAGACGGACGCATGGCCTTTGTTCGATCACCTGATGGTATATCTGTTGAATTACTCCAGGCCGGCGAGGCGTTGGCGCCCGCAGANCCCTGGCTNAGCATGGAAAATATTGGCGAGTGGTAGCCTTAAGCCACACAACTTAACTACAACTGGGGGAATTTATGAAACTGTATAACTCTGTGGGGCCAAACCCCCATGTCGTACGTATGTATGCTGCTGAATGCGGCGTGGCGCTTGAACTTGAAGCGGTGGATCTGATGGCCGGTGCGAATCGTCAGGCGCCTTACTTAGCATTAAATCCAGCCGGCCAAATGCCTTGTCTAGAAATGAGTAATGGCGAAATTTTGGCGGAGATTACCGCTATTTGCGAATACCTTGATGAGCAAGCCGAAGGTATTNCGTTGATAGGTGACTCTGCCGAGGCCCGGGCCAACACGCGAATGTGGACACGGCGGGTGGATCTAAATATTTGCGAACCGTTGACCAGCGGNTTCCGCTACAGCGAGGGTCTGCCATTGTTCAAAGAGCGCATGACTACGATTCCTGACGCTGCCGATGGGCTAAAGCAAATCGCGCGGGAAAAAACTGCTTGGCTCAACGACTTGATGGCTGATGGGCGCACGTTCATTGGGGGCGAGCAAATCAGTATGGCGGATGTATTACTCTACTGCTTCCTCGCCTTTGGCGGCTCTGTAGGGCAACCCTACGATCAAGAACTGACTCACATTCATGCCTGGTATGAGCGCATGGCTGCACGCCCCAGTGCCGCTGCGTAGTCAGCCGCTGCCGATGCGCCCCGAGCTCTGATAGGGGCGCATTGAAACCCACGACTATAGCTGCTCACTCGGCGGCTATTGTTCGTGCCCGCGCTGGAAACTGCGGCGCCAAGTTAAAGAAGGCGCGATATTTCGGTATATGCTCGAGTCGGTGCTTTTAGCCGCTTGTAATGCCTTGCTGACTCAATACGCATACAACTTTCACGCTCCGTTGAGCCGCCTATTCTTATTCTCCCCATCAATTCGCTTCTTTTGCTGTTTGTCGGTAGCACTTTGGCTAACTTTTGGCTATCTTACGCCGCCTTGTGTTACGTTTAGTAACGTAAATTCTAACCACTGCGGACTGATTCATGCGTTCAACCTATATTTGGGCCACTACAATTGCTGTTTTCCTGACTATTTGGCTGGTGTCGGGCCAGATAAATTCAGCGCCGGTGGTAATTGACCCCTCGATTGCGGAACAGAATCGTATTCAAGAAGAAATCGGCAGCGATACCATTCCAACGCGCGTACGCGCCGAGCGCATTCGCGCTGTTGAGAAAATTCGTTACACCAACATTCGCGGCAAAACCCAAAACAAACGCACTGTGAATGCCCGTGCCGAACTGGTCGGCCGCGTGGTTGGGCGACGGGTGGAACGCGGTGATGTGGTGGCTGCAGATGCGGTGCTCTGTGAACTGTCGATGGAAGACCGTCAAACTGCGCTCATTGAGGCCCAAGAACTGGTCAGCCAAGCTCGTATCGATTATCAAGGGGCACTGAAGCTCGAAGCAAAGGGGTTTAACTCCGATAGCGCTATTGCGGCGACTAAGGCTCGCTTGGCCAGCACGGTGGCCCAACTGAAACGACGCCAGCTGAACATCGAAAAGACCTTAATTCGTGCGCCATTCGCTGGTGTGGTAGAAGATGTGCATGTAGAGATCGGTGACTACGTTAACCCCGGACAGGGTTGTGCGACTATTGTTGACCTCAACCCGATGCTGATGGTTGGCCGGGTATCGGAAAAAGATGTACTTGATCTGAAACTTGGTGAGTTGGCCACTGGGATATTGGCCGACGGCCGCACTGTACAGGGTCCCGTGACCTTTGTCGGTCAGCAGAGTGATCCGCAGACTCGCACCTATGCAGTAGAAATTCAGTTGGATAATGCTGACGGCGCTCTGCGCTCGGGCATCACTGCGGAAATAAAGATTCCTGTGGATCGAGTCTTGGCGCAACGCGTTAGCCCTGCCTTATTCGCTTTGGACGACCGCGGCGGTATCGGTATTCGGGTGTTGGACAGCGACAACATCGTGCATTTCCACAACATCGAAATCATCACTGAAGGTCCTGACGGCGTGTGGGTAACCGGTTTGCCCAACGAAACAGCGATNATTACTGTGGGCCAGGAAATGGTGGTTGCCGGTGAACGAGTTGATCCAGATTTTCGCGACCGTTTCACGAGCGCAGTAGCGCAGTCGCTAAACACAGGCTCTTAACTTAAGCATGTTTAGATTCCTCGAAGCTGCGATTAGTCGATCGCGTACTACCCTGCTCTTGCTCTTTATGATTCTGCTGAGCGGGATGATCGCGCGCTGCTCAATCCCGGTCGAGGGTGATCCAGATATTAGTGTGCCTTTCTTTGTGGTCACCGTGGTGCACGAAGGTATTTCCCCCGAGGACGCCGAACGACTGCTGGTCATGCCGCTGGAAATCGAGTTACGCCAAGTCGAGGGCATAGAGGAAATCAACGCCTATGCCTCTGAGAATGCCGGCACGGTGATGGTGGAATTCGACCCTGACTTTGACCTTGATCAGGCGTTGATGGACACACGAGAAGCCGTCGATCGCGCCAAGGTTGAATTCCCGAGCACGGCAGAAGAACCAATAATTCAGGAGCAGTCGACTAGCGAATTCCCAATCATTCAGGTGAATCTGGTCGGTGACGTACCGGAGCGTATGCTGTACACCCTGGCTCTGGATCTGCGTGACTTGATCGAAGCGCAGCCCGATATCTTGTCTGCAGATTTGCAGGGCTCGCGGGAAGAGCTGCTAGAAGCAATCATTGATCCTAAGGAACTCGAAACCTACGGGCTTTCGTCAGAGCAGATCATCAACAGTATTGCGCGCAATAATCGACTGATCCCTGCTGGCAGCCTGGATAACGGTGAGGGACGTTTCGCCGTCAAGGTGCCGAGTGTCATCGAAAATTACAGTGACATTTATGACATCCCTGTTAAGTCNGATGGCGACACGGTGATNGCTCTTAGCGACGTCGCAGAGGTGCGTCGCACGTTCAAAGACCGAACCCAGTATTCGCGGGTNGACGGCAAAAACACGATTGCGCTGAATATCGTAAAACGCGCCGACAGTAATGTTATTCAAGCCATTGAGAATGCGAAAAAGGTCACCGAGGCGTTTCGTGAAAACTTACCAGCCAAGGTCGACATATTCTATTCACAAGACCAAGCCCCCTACGCACAAAGCCAGGTTGTAGAGCTTGAAGGCAACATTCTTACCGCCCTGTGCTTAGTGATGGTTATTGTCGTCGCTGCTATGGGCATCCGTAGTGGCTTAATTGTTGGCTTTGGTATACCGGCATCGTTCCTGTTTTCGCTTATTTTCATCTACCTTTTGGGCTACTCGTTCAACTTCATGGTTATGTTCGGCATGTTGCTGGGCTTGGGCATGTTAATCGACGGCGCAATTGTGGTAACGGAATATGCCGACCGCAAAATGATCGAAGGCTATAACAGCAGAGACGCATATTTAGCCGCTGCAAAACGNATGTTTTGGCCGGTAACAGCCTCTATCGCGACCACTTTGGCCGCTTTCTTACCGCTGATGTTCTGGCCCGGTGTATCTGGCAAATTCATGCGCTTTCTGCCCGTCACCGTATTTACCGTACTCAGTGGNTCNCTACTCTACGCACTCGTATTCGGACCAGCTATTGGCGCCATTATCGGGCGCGCTGGCAATAAAGATAAAAAAGCGCAGAAGAAACTGGATATTTTGGAACAGGGCGATCCTCGCGAGCTGCGGTCTGTAACCGGTTTGTACGCACGAGTTCTAGGTTTTGCTACCCGCTACGGCCTGGTCACCATGGCGGTCACTTTAGGTATTTTGTTTACGACATTCTGGGCTTATGGCCAATATGGCAGTGGANTGATTTACTTTTCTCAAGCCGAGTCAAAGTTCGCCAGCGTCAGTATCCGCGCGCGCGGCAACTTGAGCGTTGATGAGACCAACGCCTTGGTTAAAGAGGTTGAGGAACAGGTATTAGAAATCGAGGGTATCGAGCATCTGAGTGTGCGCACACAGATGTCTGGACAGCCCAGCCGCAACGGCGGCGGCGATCGCATTGGCAGCATGTTNCTCGAACTCTACGATCAACCCCAGCGTCGCAACACTGCGACCGAAATTCTGGAAGAAATACGCACGCGCTCAGCCAACATCTCGGGCATTCAGGTCGAGGCCCGAGCAGAAGATATGGGCCCGCCGGTNGGAAAAGATCTCAACATTGAATTGTCTTCATACAATCGNGATCTGCTGGAACCTGCGGTAGAAAAAATTGTTAACTACATGCGTTCGGAGGTGGACGGTCTGCGAGATATTGACGACACCCGCTCCCTCCCTGGTGTTGAGTTCAAGCTTAACGTCGACCGCGCTCAGGCTGCGATCTATGGTGCNGATGTGAGCCAAGTCGGTATTGCCGTNCAGTTGGTAACCAATGGCATCAAGGTTGGTGAATATCGCCCCGACCGAGCAGACGATGGTGTTGATATCAGAGTCCGCTATCCGAGCGAGTCGCGAGGTCTGCTGGCGCTNGACCANTTGCGNATTAATACCGCTAANGGCTTNGTGCCGTTGTCGAATTTTGTCAGCTTAGAGCCGATTCCCAATGTTGACACTATCGAAAGACACAACGGCATTCCCATCAAGAAAGTATTAGCTGACGTCGCTCCGGGCATTCTNGCGGATACTAAGGTTAAGGAGCTGCAGGCTTGGATTGCCACCCAAGACTGGCATCCGGATCTAAAAATCACGTTCAGAGGCGCCAACGAAGAGCAAGCTGAGTCATTAGCCTTTGTCGGGGTCGCGTTCGCGCTATCGCTGCTGCTGATGTTTGTATTGTTAGTTACGCAGTTTAATAGCTTCTACCAGAGCACATTGATTTTGTTCGCNGTGATCTTGTCGACAGCCGGGGTGCTGCTCGGATTATTGATAACGGGCAATCCGTTCAGCGCGATCTTGACCGGCGTTGGCGTCGTGGCCTTGGCGGGTATTGTGGTGAACAACAATATCGTACTGATCGATACGTATAACAAACTGCGTGCGGAGAACCCGGATCAAGACTATGTGCAGTTGATTGTCCGTACCGGTGCCCAGCGCTTGCGGCCCGTTATGCTTACTACGGTGACCACTGTATTNGGCCTACTNCCGCTGGCGAGCAATCTCAGCATTGACGTAATCAACCGCACNATTGTGCAGGGCGGACAGCTTTCGACTCTGTGGGTACCGTTGTCCCAGGCCATTGTCTCTGGCTTGACCTTCGCCACACTTCTGACNCTGGTGACCACTCCCGCTATGCTTGCGATACCTCATCAACTGAAAGCATTGTGGAGACGNCTACCGTTACCTATGGGTTTGCGACGCGCTAGGGCCTAGTCGCTCTGNCGCTGGGCTTCAGCGTAAGCAATAACCCGCTCTGCGGCGGCTACNTGNAGATTTTCGATAAGTTGACCGTCTAGCTCTGCAACACCGCGTCCTTGGGCCTCTGCCTGCTGCCAAGCAGCGATTACTGCACGCGCATGATCCTCTTCCGAGGAACTGTAGCCAAATACCGAGTTCGCCGTGCCGATCTGGTCCGGATGTATCANCGTCTTACCATCAAACCCCAGCGCTTTGCCNTGTTCGCATACNGCNNGAAGGCTATCGGTGTTACGAAAATCCAGATGCACCCCGTCGAGAATTTCTTTGCCGAAATGACGGGCCACAGCCACACTGCGCTGCAATGCATANCCTAAATTGTGACGCTCAGTGGTATGGGTTGCGCGCAATTCTTGGACGAGATCACTGGTGCCCATAACCAGGACCTGTACNCGGGGATGCCCGGCAAATTGCTCCATATCTATTAAGGCTGTCGGCGTTTCAATCATGANCCAAATGGGCATGTCTGGATTGTATTGTCGTAGCAGTTCGTCGATTTCCTCAACGTACTGTCTACTCGACACTTTTGGAAACAGCAGCGCATCAATTGGCAACTGAGCACAGGCGCNNAAGTCGTCTCTACCCCATGGGGTATCTAAGCCATTGACCCGCACAATGAGCTCGCGCNGCCCATATCCACCTGCGGAAATTTGTGCCNCAACGTTGCCGCGCGCCTGTTCTTTGCTTGCCACNGCCACAGCATCTTCTAGATCGAAGATNATTCCGTCGCAATGCAAATCGCGGGCCTTATCCATCGCACGGGTATTTGCAGCAGGCATGTAAAGTACTGATCGTCTTGGCCGCATAACTGAACCTAGTTTGTAAACGAGGCGATATTCTAATCTGGATCTGCACTGGAATGAGCTGTGTTAGCATCCTCCTAGTCCCGACTTGGTGAATCTTCTCCAGTCGCGACACAGACGCTGCAACGACCTTTGGGCCGCTTAANTTTTGGGAGAGGATTTTGAGCACACTTACACCCGCACAAACTACATTTGACCTTACCAACCAGGTGGTCGCGATCACTGGCGCATCATCGGGGTTCGGTTATCACTTTGCCGGGGTGCTGGCCGCTCAGGGTGCACGGGTGGTACTCGGCGCCCGNCGGCTCGAAAAACTCGAAGACTGTGTCACAGAGATTAAGCAAAATGGCGGCGAGGCAGTGGCTGTGGCGCTGGATGTTCGCGAAAAAGACAGTATTGCGGGTTTTCTCGACGCTGCCTACGAACACTATGGACGCTGCGATGTGGTGATAAACAATGCTGGCGTTGAAGCAGGTGCAAAGACCTATCACACCATCGACGAAGANGACTGGGACTTTGTTCTCGACACTAACCTAAAGTCTGCATGGNTGGTTTCCAAGCTTTATACCGATCGGGTGGTGGCGCACAACCAGGGCAGCGGCAATATCATCATGGTGTCGTCGATCACCGACTCGCGCACGATTAAGGGCCAGTTTCCATACGCCGTATCAAAGGGCGGTATGACTCGAATGACCGAGGTGATGTCCCTGGAGGCGGCTAAATACAATATTCGCGTTAANGCGCTNGCGCCCGGATATTTTCTAACTGATGTCAGTCGTATTCTATTGGAATCACCAATGGCGGACGAATTTGTGAAGGGAATCCCTATGCGTCGCACAGGCAATTTTCCAGACCTGGACGGTCCGCTGCTACTGCTCGCCAGTGATGCTTCTCGCTACATGACTGGCTCAGTNCTGGTGGTCGATGGCGGTCACATCTGCGCGTCGCTATAACCTAAACGCTGATAATTTGGAGGACTAAGCATGACTGATCTTCGCTCGTTGACAATCACCATCACTGATGAGGTTATTTCGGATCTTAAGAATCGCCTTGCCCTTACCCGTTGGCCAGAGCAAGAGACCGTCACTGATTGGACTCAAGGCGTTCCTTTGGCTTACCAGCAAAGCCTCATGGATTATTGGGCTAACGACTATGATCACCAGCGCTTAGCCAACCGACTGAACGCCTATGAGAATTTCGTTACTGAAGTAAATGGCTTAGACATCCACTTCTTACACGTGCGTTCGAGCCACGATCATGCGCGGCCACTACTGCTCAGCCACGGCTGGCCCGGCTCTATTGTGGAATTTTTGAAAGTAATCGGACCGCTCACTGAACCTCAGGCCCATGGCTTGGATGCGACACAAGCATTCCACTTAGTAATCCCATCTCTGCCNGGTTATGGGTTTTCCGGCAAACCTACGCAAACCGGTTGGAGCGTGGAAAAAATGGCAGAAACGTTCGCAATGTTAATGGCCCGGCTCGGCTATGACCGTTATTTGGCCCAAGGTGGCGACTGGGGCTCTGCGATTACTACCGCCATTGGCCGGCAAGATCCAGAGCACTGCATTGGCATCCACCTCAACATGATCACGGTACCACCCGACCCGAGTGCCGATGATCTGACCGAGCAGGAACTGTCGGGACTAGCAGGATTAGCGCATTACCAAGAATGGGATTCGGGCTACTCNAAACAGCAGGCCACCCGGCCGCAAACGCTCAGCTACGGTCTGGCNGANTCTCCCAGCGGACAAGCGGCATGGATTTTAGAAAAGTACTGGTCTTGGACTGATTGCNACGGTGACCCGGCAAATATTCTGAGCCGCGACGAAATGCTCGACAACATTATGGTGTATTGGCTCAACAATGCTTCTGCATCATCGGGGCGACTGTATTGGCATAGCTTCGGCAAGGGACAACAGCCGACTCAGGTGCATGTACCCATGGGCGGAACGGTATTTCCAAAGGAAATTTTCCGCACCAGCCAACGTTTTGCTGAGCGCATTTACACCAACATCATCTATTGGAATGAGCGCCCTAAGGGCGGCCACTTTGCCGCCTTCGAGCAACCGGAAACCTATGTCGAGGAGGTACGGGCGTGCTTTGCCCTCGTCGGCGACTAGCGCGCTGCGGCTAAAGGCACACCCTCCACGGTGATTCGATGCATTAGGCGTCGTTGCCCGTGGTAGTCGTTCACCGCCAAGTGCCAAGTCGCGCGGTTATCCCAAAACGCCAGCGAGCCGGGTTGCCAGTGAAAGCGGCAAGTGTGCTCNGGGCGTGCGATGTGGCCATACAGGAATTGCAGCAACGGTGCAGATTCTTGAANCGACCAGCCGTCAAAGTGCGTNGTNAAACCCGGGTTCACATATAAGATCTCGCGCCCNGATAGCGGGTGGCGAATCACCACGGGATGGACTGCGTCTTGGGTCGCTTGGTCGGCATTGGCGAATAATCCGGTCACATCATCTGGCAACGCTGCTGACTGACCAAATACATGACGCGAGGAATGTACCGCACGCAACGAGCGCAACATGTCTTTAATGCCTTCCGACAAGCTATCGAAAGCTACTCCACAGCTAGCAAACAACGTGTCGCCGCCGGTTGTCGGCACCTCTTTGGCATACAGTAAAGAACCTAAGGCTGGGATCTGATCATATGAATGATCAGTATGCCAACCGCCCCCAATATTGAATTTCTGATCAGGCTCTTTGCGCACCTCAGCGATCTGAGGGTAGTTGTCTACCGGTGTGAAGAATCGATTGATATTGATCTCACCCCAATGTTCGGCCAGTGCAATATGCGCCTCCGGGGTTAACTGTTGGTCACGAAAAAANAGCACNCTGTATTGAGCATGGGCCTCACGCAACTCGCTCAAGGTCGCCGAATCCAAGTGGTTTAGATCAACACCAGCGACTTCTGCGCCTACGGCACCCTGAGGCTGAACAGTTATACCCATGACCACGCTCCTATTAACTGTGCCGATGATCCAACAACTTNGCCATGTGTCAAGCTGCGGAGGATTGCGCTGATCCTTTCTGTTTAGGCGGCGGCACGAAAAAGATCATGACTCCGGAGGCCACATTCAATCCCGCNACAAGCANTAGCGCGCCCGCATATTCGCCGGTCACATCTCGATAATAAGACACCAGCCAGGGCGCTGCNGCGCCAAGGGCTAACGCNTACGGCATGGCAGCGCCACGAATGCTACCGAGATAACGACGACCAAAGAACGATGCCCAGATGACTTCCTGCATTGGAATCATGCCGCCCCAACCGGTACCAAGGAGAAAGAATGCCGCATAGATCCAAAAGATCTCTTGGGCAGCTACTGCAAAGATGATGCAAAACAACGCAACACCGCATATCGATGCCGATATTGCCGCTAAGGGTTTTACCGGACTGCGATCAATAAGGTAGCCCCATACAGGTTTNGACAACATTGCTGGAACCGAAGCNACCGCTATGGCCCATGCAGCGATCTCACGGCTAAGGCCGTTATCGGTCAGGTACGGTAACGCCAGCAGCAGCACCACAATGATGTTGACGGAAAAACAACCAAAGGCCACTACCAGGGCATAAAATGAGAACGTTCGGAGTGCCTCGGCTCGAGTATAGGAATTAGCGAATTCCGTTTGCGCCCGATCGCCCTCGCCAGCAGCCACCTGNTGCGAGTTCAAACCGTCCGGGTAGAGACCAAAATCTTCCGGCGCACGACGCATCATCAAAGCGACCGGATACAACAGCACAGCCGAGCCAATACCCAATACAACCCAAGCCTGCCGCCAGCCAATGGTATCCACCAGATAGGTTGCCAATGGCGTGAGGACTATACCGCCAAATGACACACCCATTGCAGCGATNGCCACCACGATGCCGCGATTAACCACGAACCATTTCGAGAGGGTTACGTTGACCACCAAATTACCGATCATGGCGCAGCCGACGGTCACCACAACTCCGTTCAACAACCACCACATCCACAGCGATTGAATCCAGGTGTGCATGCACAATCCAGCAACCAAGATAGTCGCTCCGGTGAGCATAATGGGGCGCCCGCCAAGACGGTCTACTTTGGTGCCTAGGTAAACCCCGACTGCTGCCATTACCCCCTGGCCAATGGTACGNGTGAGGGTAAAGTCCGCCCTAGTCCACCCTAACTCGGCCAACATGGGCTCCATAAAGGCCCCGAGGACGTAACTGTATATACCAATCGCAACAAATTGCGCGACGAACGCCGCGCCGACTATGTAGTAGCCGTAGTAAATCGGTCTCTGCAATGGGACTCCCTAGGCTGCGTCTGNTAAGACGCAGCAGCGATTGGGTAACTATGCGCGCAACGCGGCAATTACTTCGTCAACAATGGCATCGGCCTTAGAGGTCATTTGCTGATCGTCGGCATCTTGAATCGGATGCGCAACGAATACCCGNTTAGCATCCTGCATGCCTAATGCCTCAGCTTGGGTTCGCGCTGCATCGATAAATTCAGATGACGCTATCGATACTGCTGGAGTGCCCTGAATCTCAAACCATACCGTGTCATGCAAACTGCACGTGGTACAGGAGCCTCAGTCAGCTAGGGCCTCAACAACAAAGTCATTAGCTGCATTAATTTCGGCACGTAGGGCGTCGGGTGCAGGCTTGGAAAAAGTCGGCTTGGTGTAGCGCGTTATTTCCACCTGAGGTAGTCGTTGCTCAAAGGCCTCTTGCAGACGATCAAGAAGTACACTNCCACGCGGCTTGGATATATCTAAAAAGGCCACTTTGCCTTTGATCACTTCAGGTCGCGGCGTGATCTTCCGCTCGAGAGGCACTGCCTCATTGGTCGGATCGAGAATCGTTAATGCCATTTCTGTCCTCCTTTTTTCACTGAGTTTACAAAAACCTTGGCGTTTACGTGCCAATTTTTTGTGATACGGGTATAGATCCACGACTGCCTGTTAACCAGCCGTGGAAACTGCCAGTAAATTTTCCTGCCTCACTACCGGCAACGACGATATGAATATCAGCATCGTCTTTGAACTTTTCGACCACACGATCAAGTTGTTCGTCACTCATTTGTGCGGCTTGGGCAGGTTTTAAACCAACACCGGANGCATCATCTGCGATGAGTTGGCGATAGGTTTTCGCACTGACTTCTTGCATGCGCCGGCGCACATCGGCTTTAGAGAATTCACCGCCTCTGTTGAATGTATCCACATGTTCTGGCGATACCACCAACAATGTATTAGTAAAACTATATGCCCGGGCATTGAGGATAGTCTGGTTAGCCTGACCTAGTGTGCCGGCCAATGCTGGTCCGTCGAGAGAACCTTCATCAACCGTCAATACCGGCCCGCTGGTCATTGCAAAAATAGTGACTACAGACTCGTCCGGTTGATAGCCCCGCTCTACGTGCAGGGGTTCCCAAGAGGAGCGTTCTTCCCATTCAGCGAAGCACATGGTGAATTTCATCGGATTAGACAGAGTCGAGCGCTCTGTACCCCCAGGTATGGCGCCGCCAATGTTGCGCACTGTTAAGCGCAGCGCGCGGCCTATTGTTGCATTCGCTCGGTTTCCCTGACCAAGCGCCCCTATACCCATATTCATGCCTATGCGGTGCCGGATTGGGCCATTTACTACCATCACAGGACTTGCACCCATGGTCGTTGCCATTACCCCGTGGATATTAAAATCATCGGTACAGACGGCTTCAACAGCCGCGATGACCACGGGTAGATATTCGGGCTTACAACCCGCCATAACGCAATTAATAGCAACTTTTTCCACCGTAACTTCGCCCATATTCGGTGGCATAACGGCAACAACTTCTTGCGGGTCGCGACTGGTGCCTGTGAGCATGCGTACCACCCGCTCTGGGGTCGGTGGAATTACCGGCAAGCCATCAGAAAAGCCCTGATCGAACATAAATTCAAATTCATCATCCAAACTGCCCACCTCTATGCGGCGCGCGCGGATAGGACTGTTATCTGCTTCNGCCTGCAAGCGATCCGCATGAGCCGGGTCTACCGACAACGAACCGCAACCGGGCCGCCACTCGGGCAACGCCGACCAATCTAACCCTAGATCGCCGCCCGGCCCCTGTTCGAGTAATGAGCGAGCTAAGCTTTGCCAATCGTCTCTTACAAAACCCACCTGCTCGGCAACNACACTGCCTGATGCATCTGTGACCAACAGAGTCGGNACTGTCTCAACGTCTGTTGCAAANGAGACTTTTAGCGCACTGTCATCGAGTAACGAAAACGGCAGATCAAAGTCCTGCTGGAGCTTTTTATTGCCCTCTGCGGTTTGCCCAATCACTANAAAATCCAAGTGTTGCGCCAGCCCNCTNTGCATGGCTGCAAGTACGGGCATCACCTCTCGACAGGTNGGACAATCCTCTTTAACAAAACAGACAATACTTTGGCTATTGCCAGAGAAATCNCGCAGCGAGCCAGAAAGATCGGTCAATTGAAACGGCGACAGTGAAAGCATGCTCCCCCCTCAAGGTGCAAAACGGCTATTGACGATTCCCAAGTCTATACCGAGTATTAGCTGACGTTGGGAAAAATCAAGGGGATGGAGATGGCCGCGAGCATGGCTGAATTGCGCGAATTTCGACAAGACGTAACAGGGTGGCTGGCTGAGAATTGCCCAGAAGGTGCCAAAGGGCCCGGGCAGCAAGCCAATGGCAGCACGAAAATAACCCTCGAATCGGACGTTGCACTATGGCTCGAGCGCTGCGCGGAAAAAGGCTTTACCGCACCCACTTGGCCTACCGAGTACGGTGGAGGCGGCCTTAGNGACGCTGAAGCAAAAATTCTCTATGAAGANATGGGGGCCATTAGTGCCCGCACACCGTTNGTCGGCATGGGCATGTCAATGATTGGCCCTACCTTGCTGGAGTACGGTAACGATGCGCAGAAGGCTGAACACTTGCCCAAGATTATTCGCGGCGANGTGCAATGGTGTCAGGGTTATTCCGAACCCAATGCCGGCTCAGACCTCGCGGCGTTGAGTTCGCGAGCGGAAGACCATGGCGACCACTATATAATTAATGGCCAAAAGATCTGGACCTCCGGGGCCGCGACCGCGGACTGGATGTTCGCCCTGGTGCGAACTGATTTTGATGCGCCCAAGCACGAAGGCATCAGTTTTGTCCTCCTTACCATGGATCAGCCNGGCGTGACCGTAAAACCGATCCGCTTGATCTCAGGTTCGTCGCCGTTCTGTGAGACGTTCTTTGATAACGCCGTNGCCAGTAAGGACAATCTGGTCGGCGAGCTAAATAAGGGCTGGACCGTAGGCAAGAGGTTNTTGCAGTTCGAGCGCTCGGGCATTGGTGGCTTGAGCGGCGGNGCACGGCCTGCGCAGAGTGGCCCCAGTCTGGCAGATATCGCAAAACAATACATTGGCGAGAACGATGGTCGCATCAGCGACCCTGCGATCCGAGAGCAGGTNACCACCTTGAATATGAACCGCGCGGCCTTTCGCCTNACGGCCCTGCGCGCCAACGCCGANAACAAATCTGGCACACCTGGTGCGGCCACCTCGATATTTAAATTCTGCGGCGCCGCACTGCAGCAGGATGGTGCTGAATTGAAGCGCGAGCTGATGGGCTTCAGCGGCTTGGGGGCCGACGACGCAGTTGGATTTAGCGAATCGGAGTTGACCGCGACTGAAGAGTGGCTGCATACCAAGGCCACCACCATTTACGGTGGCAGCAACGAAATCCAAGCCAACATCATTGCTAAGCGCGTGCTGGGTTTGCCTGAGTAGCGGAAATTTTTAATGTAGGGGGGAGTGCTATGGCGACTATAGAGGGTTATCAATCAATCGAAGTTTCGAGCTTAACGCCGCATATCGGCGCTGAANTTAGCGGTGTGGATTTACGCCAGCCGTTGAGTAACGAGCAGTTCAGCGAAATCTATCGCGCTTGGTTGGACTGGCAGGTTCTGGTGTTTCGCGAGCAGGACATTGACCGCGATCAGCACAAATCCTTTGCCCGTAAGTTCGGCACCTTGCACGTACACCCGATGCAGCACAGCTATGGCGGCGACCCGGAAATTCTCACAGTAAAAACCACTAAAGATTCTGCCTACACTGCNGGTAACGCTTGGCATACTGATGTGACCTGTGATGCGATACCACCGATGGCATCCATGCTCTTGATCAAAGAACCGCCTGTTAACGGCGGTGGCGACACTATGTTTGCGAACATGTACTTGGCCTACGACCTGCTGAGCGATGTTATGAAAGAGTTATTGGACGGACTCGTTGCGGTGCACGATGGCGCAATCCCTTATCTCGGGAACTATCGGGTAGCNCCNCCCGGGGATGAGGANTATCCACGCAACGAGCATCCGGTGNTNGTTACCCACCCAGAGACGGGGAAGAAAGTTCTGTTCGTTAACAGTGGCTTTACCTCCCACATTAAAGGTATGCGCAATTGGGAGAGTCGCGCCTTACTGGACGCTCTACTCACACATATTGCCACTACCGCTCGACTGACCTGCCGGGTGGAATGGCAACCGAATACNTTAACTTTGTGGGATAACCGCTGCACCCAGCACCACGCGGTATGGGACTACTGGCCAGANAGCCGCTACGGTGAGCGCGTCAGCATATTGGGCAATCAGCGCCCTCAGGCCTAAGGGCGGTCGAGCGGTCTTGTACTGTCTTGAAGAGCCGTAGCCGAAGCGGCCGCCTCTGCGGATTCGAGCGCTGCATCGCTGTGCTCAGACTCTGTCTCGCTGGATGCTAATGGGGCGGTAGTTTTCGATTCTAGAGGCGCTTGCGCCTGATCCGAGACAACGCCGACTGCGGTCGTATCTTGATCTATTGGATCAGCTGAAGGCTCCTGCAATGCCGGAGTAGCTGCATAATCCAGCAATGTCGGCACGCCTGCTTCACCACAGAGCGCATTCGCACTTTTCGCCAGTTGTCTGTGCAGATCCTCATAGCTGCGGTTGAGGGCACGAAACTTTTCCGCTGTATCGGTGAATTCTTCGGTAACTCGCTGCTTATAATCAGCAAGTTCCGTCTCCGTAGCAGCAAGTGCTTGTTCAAGTTCAACGATACGTGCATGGCCCAAAATACCTGAGCGCAACAAGTAATAGCCCAAAAATGCCCCGGCAATGAAAGCCAGCATTATGATCAGCAGCATACTCACTGTTTCCAAATCAGCTACTCCAATGGGTGTTATTTCGTTGGTCAAATGATCCGCGGCCAACCCTTACCAAAAGTTTAACATCGGCAGCAAAAATTCGATGCAAAGACCGAACGAAACTGCAAGAATCGCGCTCTTTTTTTTGCCGCTGATACGTTACCGACATGGTACAAACTGAACAAACATCATTGGTTGCGTTGCTAAGACCTGTCGCCGTGCTGGGTTGGCCCATGGTGCTGACCCAGCTCTTTATCATGGGCACAGGTTTCATCGACACTGCTATGGCTGGCCACTACGGCGCAGTTGATCTGGCAGGCGTTGCTTTAGGCGGAAACTTTATGTGGCCGCTGTTCTTTCTTGCCACGGGCATCAGCATGGCCTTGATGCCGATCACCTCGCAATTGCATGGTGCCAACCGGGTGGCGGAAGTCGGCCACCAACTGCGGCAAAGCTTGTGGCTGTGTCTGATAAACAGCATCTTCTTAATCGTCGCGCTGCAATACGCAACCCATATTTTTCTCTATGCGGGAATCGACGCCCACACCGCGCAGATCGCCGGCGATTACCTATATGGCCTCTCCTGGGGCATTCCACCGGTCATATTTTATATTTCGTTTCGCTACGTGCTTGAAGGCTTGGGCCATACACGGCCGCCAATGATTATCGCAGCCAGCATCTTACCGCTTAATGCCCTGCTGAATTACGTATTGATTTACGGCAAGTTCGGTTTTCCAGAACTTGGCGGTGTTGGCTGCGGCTACGCAACGGCAATGGTTTTTTGGATCGAATTGGCCTTTATGTTGCTGTTTTTACGCAAACCCTATTTCCGGGCAACTCAATTCTTCGCGATTTTCGAGGGTCCTCGACTGCAAACCATGGGGAAAATTTTTAAGTTGGGACTGCCCATTGCCCTGACGGTTTTTCTGGAAATGGCATTGTTTGGCGCGATCGGTGTGTTCATTGCCAAAATTGGCGTAACCGAAATGGCAGCTCACTCCATAGCCGGCAACCTCAACTGGATGACTTATGTCATACCCATGGCAATGGGTAATGCTGCGAGCATTCGAATCGGCTTTCTAATTGGCAGTGACGATCTGCACACAGCACGCGCGACCGCTTGGGCGATGCTGAAGTTCGCGATCGTTTATGCCCTTGGAATCAGTGTTCTTTTGGTCGCATTGCGCTATCAACTGGTGAGCGTATATACCACTGACGTTGCTGTGACT
>NZEI01000073.1 GCA_002690405.1 Gammaproteobacteria bacterium | reverse complement strand
CGCAAGCTCAACGAATCGCCATCACGGTCCGCCAGAGAATACATCTCTTTCTCGATGATATCGGTAGCTTCGCCAACGCCACGCGCGAACAACTCAGTATATTCGAGGAGTGGCAACCTAACTTCCGCATAGCTATAGCTGCGCAGCGTTTGCAGAACAGTCATCTCCACCTGCCGCCAGCGCTCACTGTGCGCTGGCAAAATATCACGCATTCCACGTACCGCTTTAACCATCAGCGGTGCCCTTCAGCTTATTCATAGCCCCAACTCCAAACGCGCCATCTGATTGCGCGTATAGGGTGCTAGGTCNACTTCTTGNGCGTCGAAGAACANTTTAACCCCCTCAGCAAAACCTATTTTCAATTTAAACGGACCAACACCGACAAAGCGGCGCACCTCGCCGGCTCGACCNAGGTCGGCATAAAGGAGAACGTCATCGGCACCNCGTATTTCAAACCAACAATCTGCGGCGAATTCAAAGCGCAGTTGCTCATCACCGACTAGAGATAGCTTTCGCGCACCGCTTTCGTCCTCACCGTAGTACGGTACTGTAAAATCATTGGCCGCGGCTTCCTCCGCGCCAACAGNTTCTAACGGATCTGTTACGTCTATTTCCGGATCTGCTACGAGTGCCGCGTCTGCTGCTAATCCAATTGGGCTAAATGACTCCGCATTACTAACCTGTGACAACTCCACGGTATCGTCAGCAGTGCTAATGATCGCGTCCGGATCATCGCTCATGCTCGCCACTTCTGCGGCTTCGATCGCGACATCACTGGAATCGTCAACTCTTTCCACAACCGAAGCCGCGCCAACTTGCTCCGCAAGCTCATCATTGACTGTCCCCAAACCGGATGTTCCACCGCCGATACTTTCATCGGGCGCTGCGGCCAGTGGCTGCTCGTCCGATCCGGACTGAGCAGGTTCCAGCCCGGAGATAGGCGAGCTAGTAGCGGCCATCACATCGTTAACCCTGGCCTCAGCTGCCGACCTGACAGAATCGACGGGCTGGTTGTTTGGCCGCGGAATGTCGTCAAAAAAGCTGACGAGCACCACCAACCCAACTAACCCCGCCANAACTAAGCCCCACTGCTTTAGAGTCAGACTGACTGGCATTTTATTGACATAATGACGACTGGCCGGCTCCTTGGCTTCGTCACTAAGCGGCGCCTCATCAGGCTCACCGTGCAAGGCTGCCGACCTAAGGACCAAATCGTCCGCATCAAGCCCGAGCATTTTCGCATAGGCGCGCACATAGCCATTAACATAGACTCGGCTCGGCAAACTTTGGTAATCATCGGCTTCTAACGCCTCGATCGTACGCTGGGTCAGATTCAACAGGTCTGCCGCTTCAATAGGCGAAATGCCCATTGCTTCTCGCGCCGTGGCGAAAGTAGCGCCGACCGTCGGCTTATCTTGGCTGTCTGGTTGCACTTAACTAGCCCTCTTTGATCCATAGCGTATCGNATTGCGGTTGACCATCGCCCTNTACGCCTCTAACGAACAACCACTGGCTGCGCTGTCGCAAGCTGCGCGCGATAACGACTTTGGCGTCGCGTTCGGTCTTGTACCTGACCCACCAACTGGCCGCAGGCTGCGTCAATATCTTCACCACGGGTAGTTCTGAGCATAGTCGTGAAACCCCGTTGGATCAAAATGGTTTGGAAGTGCTCAATGTCCGCATCCAGAGGGCGCTCATAACCGGATCCAGGAAATGGATTGAATGGAATGAGGTTGATCTTACAACGTAACGATTGCAGAAGTTCTGCCAGCTGACGAGCATGCTCAGGCTGATCATTCACACCGCGCATCAAGGTATATTCAATAACCAACTTACGTGCCGGCCCTAGCTCTTCAACGTAGTCCCGGCAGGCCCGTAACAATTGTTCAATTGAATATTTGCGATTTATCGGCACCAGTTCATTGCGCAATTCATCTGTTGGCGCGTGCAGCGATATCGCCAGTGCCACATCTGATACCTCACGCAATTTATCGATACCGGGGACCACGCCAGCGGTACTGACCGTCACTCGTCGTTTGCTCAGGCCAAAGGCGTGATCATCCTTCATGACATTTGTTGCGGCGACCACGGCGTCGAAATTCAGCAAGGGCTCGCCCATCCCCATGAGCACCACGTTAGTAACACTCTCACCACGAGCCTGAAGCGCTTGATTCGCCAAAATCATCTGCCCAACGATATCCGCCGGAGCTAAGTTTCCATTGAATCCTTGCTTACCGGTAGAGCAGAAGCTGCAGTCGAGAACGCAGCCAATTTGTGATGACACACACAGGGTATTGCGGCCTTTTTCCGGGATAAGCACCATTTCGATTAAATCGCCATTCGCAACCCGCAGCAGCCATTTAATGGTGCCATCTGCGGACACCAATTGGCGTTCAACCTCCGGCAGTGCAAAGTGGCAGTTGTCCGCCAGCCATTCGCGCATACGCAATGGCAAATCTGTCATGGCGGCAAAATCAGTCTGCCCTTGATGATAAACCCACTTCATCAGCTGCCGACCACGAAACGCCTGCAGCCCCTGCTCGACAAATAAATTCTCGAGCTGGGTGCGATCAAACCCATAAAGGTTCTGCAGGCTCGGCATAGCGGCTAGGCGTCGCGATCCTGAAGTTCGTCGGCGCTGAAGAAAAATGCGATTTCCCGCGCTGCAGATTCCGGTGCGTCGGAGCCATGAACCGCGTTCGCATCGATTGACTCGGCAAAATCCGCGCGAATCGTGCCTGGCGCGGCTTCTGCTGGGTTGGTCGCGCCCATCAGGCGGCGATTAGTCGCAATGGCGTCTTCACCCTCTAGGACTTGCACCATCACGGGGCCGGAACGCATGTAGCTGCAGAGGTCTGCAAAAAACGGCTTACCGTCGTGCTCGGCATAAAAGCCTGCAGCTTGCTCCTCGGTCAAGCGCAACATTTTCGCGGCAACGATGCGTAAGCCGCCTTTTTCAAAGCGTGAATATATTTCGCCAATCAAATTCCGCGCAACAGCATCCGGTTTAACAATTGAAAAGGTACGTTCCACAGCCATAGGAGTCTCCAAAGAGGCTTAATCACGCGCCAGAACGAACGGGCTATGTGATTCATTTTTAAGAAAAAACTGCCTAATTTTTAGCGTGCGGCAGTCTCAGAGGGCGCACATTATACGCATGCTTAGGAGCCACGCAATCGACCAACAGTGGTCGCCAATTGCTGGGCCGCGTTATCAATTTCAGCAGCGTCGGTAAAACGCCCAAAACTGAACCGCAGAGAGGAATGAGCTAAATCATCGGCGATCCCCACGCCGCGCAGCACAAAGGAGGGCTCAACACTTGCGGAGGTGCATGCCGAGCCACTAGACACAGCTAAACCAGGCAGGGCGAGCAGTAACGTTTCACCATCCACACCGGCAAAGCCGACGTTGACTATTCCCGGCACGTGCTGTTCAGGGTGCGTGTGCACAACGGTATCGGGGATTTGTCTAACATGACTCAAGAAGCGCTCGCGCAGGGCCGACAGTTGGGCATGTTCGCTATCCATATGCTCGACCATAAGTTGTGCCGCAGCGCCCAATCCAACAATTTGTTGTGCCGGCAGGGTTCCAGAGCGCATACCCATTTCATGGCCACCACCATGCATCTGCGGGGCTAACTGCAGACCCTGACTGCGTCGCACGTAGAGCGCGCCGATGCCCTTCGGCCCATAGATCTTGTGCGCCGACAAGGACAGGAGATCAATATGCATGGTCTCCACATCAAGCGGCAACTTGCCAAAACCCTGGGCTGCGTCGGTATGAAACAACACACCATTGCTACGACAGACTTCGCCAATGGCGCGCAAATCGTTGGCCGTACCCAGCTCATTGTTCACGTGCATGATCGACACCATCAATGTGTCCTCACGCAATGCCTCGCGCACCTGCTCTGCCGACGTACGCCCCCAAGCATCAGGGGNTAGGTAGGTCACCTCGAACCCTTGCTGCTGGAGAAATCCGCAACAATCCAGCACTGCTTTATGCTCTATCGAGCTGGTTATGAGATGCCGCCGCGAGGCTTTGAGTGCCNCCCCTTTTAACGCCAGATTGTCTGACTCTGTGGCGCCTGAGGTCCAGATAATTTCCCGCGGATCTGCGTTAATGGCTTCCGCGATTTGGACTCTGGCCGCTTCTACTGCCTCTTCTGCCTGCCAACCAAAGGCGTGGGACCGCGACGCCGGGTTACCAAAATCTCCATCCACGGACATATGCGCCACCATGCGTTCGATGACACGGTCATCTACAGGGGTGGTTGCTGCATAGTCTAGGTAAATCGGTGTCGGCATTGTTAGCGTCTGCTTATTCGAGCCTTAGTATATAAATCTAGCGCCTTCGNCGATAGGCACTCAAAGTGAGACACAGCANACTGCTAGTCGAAGGATGCGCTAAGAAAAATTAACTGCGCAGCAGGTGAATAGCCGCAGGGTGCCGTCGCGCATGTTCGCGCAGTTCTTGCAGCCAAGCAGTAATGTCTTCCCAAGCCTCTATGTCTTTCTTTACCTGAGAATACGGCATTTCGTGAATGCCCAAGCCGAACTCGAAAGCCCGAGTGTAATTCTGTGAGTCGCGCAACGTGGCAATCAAGGGAATATCTAGGCTAGATAGAAATTTTTGCAGCTTTGCATAAACCCGGGTATTCGTGCGCACGCGATTGGCGACGATACCAATCTTTCGATCCGGCCGCCGTATTTTCGCCACCAGCAGCAAATCTGAGATGCATTTCATCGCCGCGTGTATATCAATATCCGAAGGCATCACAGGAATCAAAATCGCATCGGCTCCGCGGGTCGCACTAACTAAATCCGCGCGCGACAATGCCGCCGGCGTATCGATTACTGCTAGATCGCAGTCCTCTGGGGTTCGCAGCAGCCAGGTCTTAGTCACTTGGGACGACTGGGTGTAGCCTTCGGTACCAGCAATAGCAGGCACACTGGCTGGCCGATTGGCGAGCCAACGCGTGCTGGAACCTTGGGGGTCTAAGTCAATCAATGCAGGCTTAGTACCACTGCACACCAGCGACGACACCAGATTCGTCGTCAGCGTGGTTTTGCCAGATCCACCCTTGGTGTTAAGTACTACAATTTTCTGCATAAACAGATGTTTACCTAAAAATGACAGGCAAACAAGAGGCAAGCTTATCGTTCTTAAGTATCAAATTTGCAGAGAACTTTGCCTATGCGCTGCCGTCGAGACCTGAATTAAGGTGCTTGAGCACGCCTCTGAGTATCTGCACCTCGGTCTCATCAAGTTGATGTCTGGCCAACATTCGCCGTAATCGCGTCAGCGTATGCCCTGGCGCTTCGGGGTCGACAAAGCCACTTTTCTCGAGCGTCTGCTGCAAATGCTCAAGCATTGATTCGAACTGTTGCTGGGTGGCTGGCGGCCGATCCCAGATACGCTGGGAGCCTCCAGTGTCGGCTCCAGAACCCTGCACAGCATTCTCGGGGCTGCTGTCGCTGGCTGCCTGATTGGCCTCGACATGCTGGAACAGTTCATAACATACAACCTGCACCGCCATCGCTAGATTCAAAGAACCATAAATTGGTGACGATGGGATCTGCAAATGGCTGTGGCAAAGCTGCAACTCTTCGTTAGTTAAGCCACTATCTTCGCGACCAAATAGAATGGCCATGGATGCGCTATCTGGTTGCGCCGCCAGATACGGGGCTATTTCCTTCGCCATCACGACCGGCCAGGGGATATGTCGAGAGCGCGTGCTGGTGCCCACTAAAACGTGACAGTCGGCGACTGCACTGGCCACGTCGTCCACTACTATCGCCTTATCTAAGACATCCATTGCGCCTGCCGCCCGCCAATCTGCCTGGGGATCGGGAAAACGCGCTGGGTTAACTAACACCAATTGATTGATGCCCATGGTTTTCATCGCGCGCGCGGCGCTACCAATGTTGCCTGGGTGCCGAGGCTCCACCAACACGATACGAATTCGATCTAACATAGAAAGCTACTATCCAATTTTATTTGAGTGCGCCGATACCTGAGGAGCTCGTTACCCGCGCAACACATCCCCTGCGGCGCGTTTGGCCACAGATCAGCCCAAAAACTTCACAAATTCCTGTCAACAACGACGACTTTTCCATAATACGTTTGGTTTGACGAGCACTTGGCATTAGCATTAGCGCGCCTTCACTCTAGAGCCGGACAATCCTATGCAACCTATGGCGAATATTGCCCTTCGCGCTGCCCGAAAAGCCGGCGACTTCATGCTTCGAGCCATGGATAGACCCGAAGAATTTGACATCGAAACCAAGGCACCAAACGATTTCGTGTCGAACATCGACAAAACCGCAGAAGCGATCATTGTCGACCAGATTCGCGAAACTTATCCCGATCACGCCATCATAGGTGAAGAATTCGGTGCCAAGTCTGGTAATAGTGAATTCACTTGGATCATTGATCCACTGGACGGCACGCTAAATTTTCTCCAAGGCATTCCTCACTTCGCCATTTCTATTGGCATCATGAAAGGCCGACATCACGAGCACGGCATCATATATGACCCAGTGCGCGGAGAAGAGTTTATTGCCAGTCGAGGTTCGGGTGCACAACTTAATGGCAAGCGCATTCGGGTTAGCGCGCGCAGCAAGCTGGAAGATTGTGTATTGGCCACAGGACTGCCGCCTGGTAGCGTCGAAAATCGCCTCGATGAGTACATGGTTGGGCTCAAAGACCTTACTGGCAGTTGTCGGGGCATCCGCCGCGCCGGCAGCGCAGCCCTCGATCTAGCTTACGTTGCGGCCGGGCGCACCGACGGCTTTTGGGAGATGGGATTAAGCCAGTGGGACATTGCCGCAGGCATCGTCTTAGTTCGCGAGGCCGGCGGCTTTGTTAGCGATCTCGAAGGTGGTGAATCGTTCTTTAACAGCGGCGACATCATTGCCGCCAACCCCAAGTGCTGGCGCACCATGGTTCAGGTACTAAACCGCTAGCCGGTAGCTATCAAGCAGATCTTAGGGGTAACTACCGTCTGGATTCTCGTCGTTATCCGGCTCAGGCACCAAAAGATCTTCACGCGTGATATTCATTGCCAACAACGTTGTGGCAGCAACGTAGATAGACGAATAGGTGCCCACTAAGACACCAATTGACAAAGCCGTAGCAAATCCTCGAATGACCTCGCCGCCGGCAAATAACAAAGCCAGCAAGACAAATAAGGTCGTCAAAGACGTTACCAAGGTACGACCCAGTGTCTGGTTCAGCGATATATTGATGGTTTCCACGGGTGAGGTTTTACGCAATTTGCGAAAGTTTTCGCGGATACGGTCACTGACCACAATGGTATCGTTCAACGAGTAACCGATTACCGCAAGTAACGCCGCCAGTACGGTCAGATCAAATGTCCATTGGAAAATCGAAAACAATCCCAGCACGATCACTACATCGTGGGTAAGGGCAACCACCGCGCCCACTGAGAATTGCTTAGTGAAGCGGAAAAGAATGTAGATCATTACCACAATTAACGCGGTCAGCAAGGCAAGCCCACCATCTTCTGTGAGTTCATCACCGACCGCTGGGCCGACATAATTTGACTGCCGCAATGCAATATCNGGATATTCGCTTTGTAAGGCCGCAAAAATTTCATCGCCCAAACCNGATCTATCTGCTTCCCGCTGGGGNGGCATGCGAATCAACAAATCCCGGTTAGTGCCGAAATACTGNACCGTGCCGTTATTAAAGCCAGTGCTTTCCAGATAGCCACGAACATCCTCTGGATCGACCTCTTGGCTAAANCCCACNTCGAGCAAGGAACCACCAGTAAAATCCAGACCTTGATTCAAACCTCGGGTAGCTAACGAAAGCAGTGCAACGAGTAGCAGACTAACGGATACTATCAGGGCAATTTTACGTTTGCCCATGAAGTCGATTTGGAGCGTTCTCATATCTTCAATGACTCCAACTTACGTCCACCAAACATTAGATTCACCAGAGCTCGAGTAACCAATATTGCGGTGAACATAGAAGTTACGATTCCCACCGCGAGAGTCACCGCAAAACCTCGCACAGGGCCACTGCCTATGGACAACAATATGATCGCCACGAAAAACGTGGTGACGTTGGCGTCGGTAATTGTCAGCAATGCTCGGTCAAAACCCGCCTGGATAGCGCGCTGAGGCGGATGATTTTGCAACTCTTCTCTGATTCTAGAAAAAATCAGCACGTTCGCATCTACCGCCATGCCCACCGTCAATACGATCCCGGCAATACCCGGTAACGTAAGCGTGGCGCCGAGCACCGACATAATCGCTACCAGCAAGACTAAGTTTGTCGTCAGCGCGATATTCGCAGCCAAACCAAATAGTCGGTAGTAAAAGATCATAAAGATCAGCACCAGAACGAAACCAATACCAACAGATTGCCAACCCCGCTGGATATTTTCGTCGCCAAGTTGCGCGCCCACCGTACGTTCCTCAACGATGTACATTGGCGCGGCCAGCGCACCAGCACGCAGCAATAACGCCAAATCCTGAGCCTCACGCAGGCCCAAGCCAGTTATACGGAAACTAAATCCTAGTGCCGACTGAATCGTCGCCACACTAATCAGTCGACGATCTTCCTCGGTATAGAACTCTTCGACGACTTCGCCATTCACTGTGGTTTTGCGCACCCCTGGTCTTTGCTCAATAAACAAGATCGCCATGGCACGCCCGACATTATCTTTCGTGACCGCATTCATTCTGCGGCCACCATCGTTATCTAATTCGATGTTGACCTGAGGTTGCCCCGTTTCCGGGTCATAGGACTGTTTTGCATCCTGAACATTGTTACCCGTAACAATGTTGCGCCGCATAATTTCTTGATCACGGCCGTTATAAGGATAGGTTTCAATCTGCGAGCGACGGGCATTCGGCAGCGCCTCGAGACGAAATTCCAAATTTGCGAATTTATTCAGAATTTCTTTTGCCCGCGCGCTGTCCTGAATACCGGGCAAATCGACGACGATGCGTTCTCGGCCAAGCCGCTGAACCTGTGGCTCGGAAACACCCAACTCATTCACGCGATTCCGTAAGCTGGTCAGGTTTTGACTAATCGCACGGTCTTCAAGTGCGCGGATCTTTTCGTTGGTGAGAGTAAAGCGCAGGCCCGGCGAGTCATCCACATCGCGCACAC
>NZEI01000072.1 GCA_002690405.1 Gammaproteobacteria bacterium | reverse complement strand
AGAAAGACAAAGCCGCTGTGGTCGCGCTCCGTCTCCTCGCCGTGTGAAGAACTCGCGGTGTTGCTGCTGGGCTTCCCAGATGACTCTGGCCTGTTGCACTAGCTTTTCCAGCGAGTCGCTGTCGTGACTGTCTGCAGTTAATACCGGTATATCTCGCTGACCAACGACACTCTCAAGCTTTGCTGGATTGCGCCCAGCTACGGCCCAGCGCAGGTTACCGCCGCCGTATTCACGGTGCATGTAGTCCACGACAATCTGACCAGTGAAGCCGCTAGCGCCCCAAACAATGATGTCGTAAGGCCGTTCGGTGGTTTCTGTATTTGGCATAGGTCCAGAACTCGTTTGTTAGAAGACGTTTTGGCTTGGTTAGCGCAAAAAAATGGCGGAGCCTATGGCCCCGCCAACAATGTGCGCTGCTGACTTATGCCGCTCCGCGGGTAAGTATCCCAAGCAGGAACAATAGTTCACAAACTCAGGTCAACCTGCGCCGGCAGCGCCTGCCGCGCGCTGACGCTCGCGCATTTGTAGTAAGCGATGCATCTCTTTGATGTTCAATCCGCCATCGCCATTGGCGTCCGCGCGTTTAAAGCTGTTGGCTAGGCGTTTTTGCCAACGAGCTGGTAGCTCCGCCATAGTGAGTTTGCCGTCGAAATTTTTATCCATGAAACCGAAGCTCTGTGTCGTATCCGCCAACATCTTATCGTGCAATGGCGCTTCTGTGGTCTCGTTAACATAGGTGTAGCTGAACGCTCCGTAAAGCATTTCGTCCCAGCTCTGTTGTCCCCACGGTACATTTCTATTGGGATCCGGGTTGCCCGGATTGTTAGCAGAATTATCGTACCAAGTGGTGTGCACCAATCGCGCACCAGGCTCAACACGTTTGGGTTCTACAAACTCATAGGTGCGCTGCCAGTTAAAGTCATAGTTGGGTACCGACAAAATAGTTTCCGTGCGTCCGTCGGCGTGGACAATCTCAAATTTGGAAGCTACGCCGCGGTAGTGCGAATGAGGCACGAGGTCGTGTATTTCTGCCGGCTTATCAAACTCGTAATAGGCAACCTCTCTGTGTCGAGCTTCGTTGGCCGGGATATAAATCTCTGGATTCAATACCACCTCCTGGCGGTAGAAGTTGTCGGGGCGCTCTTTGTGAAAATATAAACCTATCTTGGAGCGGTCAACGGTTTCACGTCCAACAGGGGTGTAATGCAACTGGAAGGTAAATTCGCCACCNGGGGCAATGTAAACGCCGGTATCGTCAGGGAAGATATTAGACTCATTACCGGGAGCGTAGCCGATCAGATAATTGTCAAAGACCCCGCTGTCGCGTTTTTGCTTAGAGGTATCCGCTTCAATAGACCCCGCCAAAATGTGGTGTACCACCTCACGATCACCGGGCTGAACAGTGGCTGCACGAACCCAGACGCCCACATCTAAAGGGTTTTGTAAGCGCGGGTATTTATATTCAACTACGCCGCTCGCAGGAATCGTATATTCGGGCATGTCTAAAATAAGATCCGGTTCGCCCAACGGCCACTCNACTTGAGCAATCTTGACGTCGGCCAGTGGGTCAGGCCCTTCGCCACGTGGCGCTCCGGCCTCAATCCAATGCACCAAGGTTTGTTTTTGCTCGACGCTCAGTGACTTATCGTCTTTAAAAACCCCTATATGTGGATCTGCATGCCATGGTGGCATACGTTTGGTGCGCACGACCTCGCGGATCATCGGGGCGAAGCCCCGAACCATGTTGTAGTCGCTCATAGCCCAAGGTCCCAAGCCGCCTTCGGTATGACAAACCACGCATTTTTCTTGCAGCATGGGTGCAATGGTCTCGCTGTAGCTGATTTGCTCGTGGGGCTGATTTTTCTGTGCAAAGTTGATCAAGCAACCAATGGCGTCGCGCTTCGCAAGCTCAACCGGTTGCCCTGCGATTACGGCCTGAATCGCGTCGGCTGCATAGTGGTTAGACGCTTCATTTTTTTGGCGCTCGTACACTTGGCGGTCGTTTATTGGGCCGCGGTAAGCGATTTCCCAAGTTTTNGGNTTGATGACCAGAACTTCTCCGGTACGCACCAAGTCTAAGGACTCGCCAATCAGCTGAGTTTCGTCGTGCAGTATCGGTACATTAATACCGTACTTTTCCGCTTCTGCAGCGATGGTTTCGCGACGATCCTGCAGGTTGGAATTGAGCATGAAGAATTGCGTACCTGCGGCGGCGAATTCATCACGCAGGGCGTTGTAGTCGGTCAGCGCGTTGCGCACGATTGGGCAGCCATTGCCTTGCACCATAATAACGATCGCGGGTGCGCTCTTATAATAGTAGAGATCGTGGGCGTCCCCTTTGTGATCTAGCAGTACAAAGTTGTCCACGCGCGTAGCATGGGCCGAGGTCACGCTTAATACGAGGCCGAAAAATAACGCTGCCAGCGTGCTGGTTTGAGTAAGCGAACGGATCATAGAATCCTCCTACCAAAAACTTGACCGTCCAAGCTATACCCTGAAGGTCTTGGATTCAAGAGATTAGGATTAATTTGTGTTGTTTGGTAACACTCTGATTTTGCTCGACAGATCGGCTCTAGGTGCTGATCGTTGGGTGAGCAAGCGTCATAAATCGTCGATAAATTGAAAAATAGCTTGGAAAGCGTCCCGATACTGGGCATCGCTGAAGCCGCTGTGATTGCCGTCTTCGATGGTGATTAAGCGATTTGTGGTGCTCAGACTTTCGTGCAGCGCACTCGCCTGCTCATAGGGCACCACGGTGTCGACGTCACCATGCACGGTAATGATTGGCGGCGTATTTTCGGTCACCAAAAATAAGGGCGAGTATTGAGACGAAATTTCGTTGACCTTGGCCGCATTGCCAATCCAAGCTGCGGCGTAGTTGCCCTCAGGCCGTGTTTCGCTCAGAAACTCCTGCACCGCCTCAATGTCTGTAATCCCAAACCAGTTCACCACCGCCTTGGGTGGGCTTGTGGTCCTGCAGGGGTGATTGCCGTCGCTGTTGAGCATGCCGACTAATAAGGCCAGATGCCCACCAGCACTGGCGCCCGATACCACGACTTGGTCGGTTGGTATACCCGACGCTTCGACAATTTCGATAACCCGTTGGTAGGCGCACATCACATCATCCACAGCCTGTGGTGCGGTGCCCGGGCCTTGTCGATAGTTTACGTTGACCACGTTCCAACCACGCTCCAAGTAGGGGATCAGTTGGGGAACCTCGGCAGCTTTATCGCCTGCGATCCAACCGCCGCCATGGATCCACACCAAGATAGGGCGTGGGTCGTTGTCTATTGCAAAATAGTCAGGTTCGCCAGTGCGTTGGCCATATAGGTAGAGGTCGAAAACTTGGGCCGGATTCTCTCCGTAGGCGACATCGACCTGGAGTCCGATGCGGTGCCCCCAGAAACCATCTGCGGTTTGGGCTGCGTTGGCTGTAGCCAGCGGTAATAGCGCAGTCAAAAGTAGGGTTCGGATGATGCTGCGGTTAACAAATTGCCGGATTGTCATGACGCGTTATCCTCGTTAATGGATTGCCATAAAAGAGTGCCGCCGACTACTGCAGCGGGAATCACCAAAAAATTCAAAAGTGGTATCGCTAGGGTAAGGCTGACGCAGGCACCGAAGCCCAGGGTGCGGGCGCGAGCGTGTGCCAGCTGCTGCAAAGTAAATCGAAAAGATTGTTGCTGGTTTTCGCTGGCATAGTCGGCGAACTGAGCCGCCATTAACCAGGCGCCAAAGCCAAACCATAGCAGTGGCATGAATAGGTTGAGTCCTGGAACAAAGCTCAGTATGAACAACCCAAGCAAGCGCGGTATGTGATAGCGCAACTTTTGCAGTTCGCGCCTGATACTGGAACCAACAGTGCTCAAAAGATTAGCTGGCGCTGCCTGAGTAGTGGTGTGTGACAGCGCCCAAGTTGCTTCTGCTAGCTGCCCGAGAAAGGGTGCCGCGACCAATGTGACCACTAGGCTGCTCAACCAAAAGCCCGCGAGCCCCAGGGTGATGTATACCGCGATCAGAACCACGGTATGTAACCAATCCAGCCAATCGGGAAGATTCTCCTGCAGCCAAACACTGGTCTCGCCAGCAAGCGGTATAACGATCAATAGCNAGGTTAAACTGAAGGCCAAAACGCCGATCGTGGCAGGCACGATAATGTAACGTCGTAGCTCGGGGCTAAGGGCGAGNTGTAATCCCGATAAAAATAANTGGCCGCCATGCAGCAGTGGCATGCGTGCAACTCCGTCATCCGTAANANGACCAAGTGTGCGCGGCGAATGGTTATCAGTCTAGCGGCGGTTGTGCATCCGTGCCGCTGGTCTATGATCAACGGCTAAAGAAAAGGTCGGCCAGATTGCAAACCTGATCGGGCAAGTCGGCCGTACACCACTTATTAGGGATTAAGGGAGAACAGGGTGTCACAGACGCAAAATCAAGAGGTACAGGGTATCGCCGCAGATAACGTGACCCAATGGATGNCGNAACACATAGATGGGCTGGCGGCCCCTCTGAGTTTNGANTTGATTGCCGGCGGTCATTCTAATCTGACTTATTCCGTCGTGGATCAGCAGGATCGTACCTTTGTCCTGCGACGACCACCTCTAGGTCATGTACTGGAGAGNGCCCACGACATGGGCCGTGAGCACAAAATCATTACTGCGCTGGCAGGCTCTCAGGTGCCGGTGGCATCGACCATCGGGCTGTGCTCAGACCTGAGNGTCAACGACGCCCCTTTCTACGTAATGGATTATGTGGCGGGTCCGGTATTGCACGACGCGGAAGTGGCAGCCACGGTNCCGGCTGCTGAACGATCGGCCCTCGGAGAACATGTCATCGATGTGCTGGCGGCGTTGCACCAAATCGACCCGGATGCAGTGGGACTCGGCGATTTGGGCCGCAAAGAGGCGTATCTGCAACGGCAGCTGAAACGCTGGAGTAAGCAGTGGGAGGCGACCGAAACCCACAAGGTCCCCGCCATGGATGAGAGCACTCGCTTGTTGGCAGAGCGCATGCCTGAGCAAATTGGCGCCAGCATCGTGCACGGCGATTATCGATTAGGCAATATTATCGTCGGCGGCGGCCAGGTTAAGGCGGTATTAGATTGGGAACTGTGCACCCTTGGTGATCCGCTAGCGGACGTTGGCTACCTGTTGAATTCGTGGGTGGCTCCGGGCGAGGGTGACGAGGATATCGCGCCTACAGCGGCGGGAGGTTTTTGCAGTCGCGATGAGCTGGCTCTGCGCTATGCAAGCACAACGGGTCGTGACTTAAGTGCTATTAATTACTACCGAGCGTTCTCGCACTGGCGCCTCGCGGCGATTGGCCAAGGGGTATACAAGCGCTATTTGGTGGGNGCCATGGGGGAAAATCGTGACGTCGATTTGGACGCGCAAAAACAAGGCGTCACCCTAAAAGCCGAGGCGGCCTTAGAATTTTTGTTGATGTAGCGTAGCTGAATAAAAAAGGCGCGCCAGATTATGGAGGATCTGGAGACAACTCGTCTTCTTGGGGGAAGGACACTGTAAGGAAGGACTCTACTGAGTTGTACACACGCCTAAACTGAAATCTGCTCGTAATGTACAGTACAAAATAGATTAGTCAACCCTAATTATCAATTTTGTACAGATTCTGTATAGATAAAGTGCCTTATTGGGGCTGATCAGCCCTTGATATAGTGGNACTCAGTGTTGTGGGCGCTGTGATTCCGGGTGTGGGTGCTCTGNATCGCGCGTTTGCAACGGATTTACGCCGCGAACCGGATCTTGCTGTTGCTCCTGTATCAGGNTTTGCAGAGCAGTCTCGGCGACCGCCCGGCTCTGGCCGATGTCGCTCGCTGCATGGCGCAAGGCTTGGGCGTAAACGCTCGATCCGCTGGATAAGGCCTCGTCNCCGCACACGTTAAGAAAGCTATTCAGGGCATTGAGTTGATGGATCTGCTCGACCACCTGTTGTGCGGCCTTATGGGTGCCATCGTCTGCCACAGCGATGGCGATCAACTCGTCGTCGCTGAATAGGCGGGTAGCGCTGGCGCCATGTAAATTCGGTAGACCAAATAAGTTCAAGCACTGCCGTTCAATGTCGCGCCAGGGTAATGGCCAGCGTTGGGCATTTAGATTTGACTCCTCGCATTGCCGAACCTGGTCAGCCGAGGCGAATTGATAGATGGGCAATAGGCCGGCACTAGGATGGCGATCTCGCACCTGAGCAATGAGTTGGGGCAACAGTACGGGTAATTGCAGCGCAATAACGTCCACCGCAGGCAGGCTAGGGTCGCTTAAAAAAGCCTCCACATTGGCCCAGCGCCCAACTACGTTGAGGGTGTCTGACACCTTAGACAGCTGCTCTAACTGCAGTACGCCGGCGCCGATCAGTGCCAGATTGGCCGGNCGGCCAAGGCGTGGCGCNGCGGTATTTGTCGGCTCGCTTTGGTTNAGGCGTTGCTCCAGTTGCCNGCTATTGAGTTGAATTACGCTGGAGACTGACTGGCCTCTATCTATTAACTGTTTGATTTTATTTAGATTTTGGACCTGTTCGTGGCTGTAAAGACGAATTTTTCCTTTCTTTTCCGCGGGCGTAAAACCATAGCGCCGTTCCCANGCTCGTAGGCGCTCGGCGGCGATACCAGTGAGCGCAGTAACGCTACCAATCTGGTACAGATCCTGTGCTGGAAAATCTGTCATGGTCAAAATCTATACAAAGGGCAACGGATATTACTGAAAAATATGATTTTGTACAGGTTTTAGCGTCAACGCTCTTAGCGAGCTAGAACAGCCAATTAGTCGCTTCGATCAATTGTTATCTGACCGGACTTTGGTCAACAATAGAGCGANACCTTCTTATAAGACTGGGGACTTTTCCGATGCTGAATAACTTAGGTTTGTTTTTAACCAAACGAGCGCACTTATCGCCTGATGTCGAGGCTTATGTCGAAAGCGATAGCAGCTATCGCCTAACCTATACGGAACTGAANGACCGCTGCAGCCAGTTGGCTAATGCATTTGTGGCGTCAGGTATTGAGAAGGGTGAGCGGGTCGGCCTGCTGTTAATGAACTCCAGTGAATTTATGGAGTCCTATTACGCACTGGCAAAAATCGGTGCGGTAGTGGTGCCGTTGAATTGGCGTCTGGTCGCTGACGAGTTGGAGTTCATTCTCAAAGACAGCGGTACCAAGCGCCTGATCTTTGACAATGATTTTGTTGAGACTGTTGCGGATNTGCACAGCCGTGGCGACAAGACGGATATTATCCAGTGGCTGCAAGTGGCCCAACCCGATGAGGTTGCGCATTTTGCAGTCGATTACCGCGCTTTCCGTGATGCCCAGCCAACCACAGAACCCGAGATCAATGCGGCCGACGATGACATGCTCTACATCATGTATACCTCGGGTACTACGGGTTTACCCAAGGGCGTTGTGCATACCCACCACACATCAATATGGGGTCTGCTGAGCATTGCCGCGACGGCGGAATATCANCCCCCTGAAAGATATNTGGCTTGTCTGCCTATGTTCCACGTCGGCGCNCTTACGCCTCTAGCGGTGAATGTATATAAGGGCGCAACNTCGATCGTGATGCGCAGCTTTGATCCTGTAGCGGCCTGGCAAATTATTGAGCGCGAAAAAGTGACCAGTGCGCTGTGTGTTCCGGCAATGTTGAACTTTATGTTGCAGGTCCCCAATTTTGAAAACTTCGACCGCTCGACTTTGCGTTGGATGATGACCGGTGCCGCGCCTGTGCCGCCGGCGTTGACCAAGCGCTACAGCGAACTGGGTGTTGAACTGCTGCAGGTTTACGGCCTAACCGAAACCTGTGGTCCGGCGTGCTTGATGGACGCCAAGGGCTCATTAGTGAAACCGGAATCGACTGGTAAAGCGTTCTTCCACACAGAGGTGAAAATAGTCGACAGTTCTGGAGCTACCTGTCCTCCCGGCGAGGCTGGTGAGGTGCTGGTGCGTGGCGAGCATATTATGACCGAATATTGGAATCGCCCCGAAGCCACGGCAGAGACCATAGTGGACGGTTGGTTGCATACGGGTGATGTGGCCACGATGGATGAACAGGGATTTGTGGTAATTCAAGACCGCATCAAGGACATGATTATTTCCGGCGGCGAAAATGTTTATCCTGCAGAAATCGAAGGGGTGCTTGGCGCGCATCCGAATATTTCGGAGGCTGCGGTTATTGGCCAAGAGAGTGCGCGTTGGGGNGAATCGCCGCTGGCGATCGTGGTCCGGACCGATGATTCTCTTTCCGAAAACGATGTCCTTGAATACTGTAANGGCAAGCTNGCGCGCTTTAAGCAACCGCAGTCCGTGGTGTTCATAGAGCAAATCCCACGCAATCCCAGCGGTAAGATTTTGAAGCGGGTCCTGCGTGAGCAGTTTCCGGATGCGGCACCTACTTAAGCCCTAGACCCGCCGGGGGGAGGCGAAATGGAATTGGCTGAATTAGAGCAGCGCCTGCTGCCGTTCTGTGAGGCTCGGTATAGTGGCGCTGTAAACATTACAGAAGTCGTTACCATGCCAGGCCATGCTGGATTCGCCTATGGGTTTAAGGTGGCCCATGAGCAAGGCGAAGACGCCTGGTTTATTCGCTTGCCACCGCCCAATGTAAATTGGGTGGGCACCGCTGATGTGCTGCGTCAGGTTGCAGTGCTCAACGCGTTGGATGCCACCGATGTNCCCCATTGTTCNGTGCGCTGGTCTGGAGATGATCTTGAATGGTTCGGTTGCCCGTATTTTGTGGTGCCATGGCTGCAGGGCGATGTGCTGAGGCTGGGGCCAGAAGATTGGGGCGCTACGTTAACTGACGAGCAATTATTGGCGTTTGGCCGTCAAGCAATGACAGCTCTGGCTAAGGTGCATCGTGTGGACATTGGTCAGGTAAGTTATCTTGGCGATCCCGTGCCCTTTGCGGACGATGTGGTGCGCTGGGATAAATTCTATGAAAAGGCGGCAGAGCCCCAGCGCCTGGCCGCAGTGCCGGAGGTACGGCAACGGCTACTGGACAGNATCCCGGAGAATGCCCCCATAGGCATNTTCCACGGCGACTTNCAAACGGCCAATCTCTTCGCCACGCCGGATGCCCAACTTGGGGCAGTCATCGATTGGGAACTNACAGGCATTGGNGCCACGCTCAACGATTTAGGTTGGATTTGTACCTTCAGTGACCCCTTGGCTTGGGATCGCGCTAATCCAAGGCCGCACTTTTTGACCCCAGATACGCTGGTCAGTTTGTATGCAGAGGCNTACGACGGTGAATTGCCGGATATNAATTGGTACAGAGCCCTGGCGGCCTATAAATTTGCGATTATCAGCGGCCTGAATTTAAGCCTACACCGGCGCGGTAAGCGCGTGGACGAGACCTGGGAAACCACTGCAATGTCTATGCAGCCGTTAATAGAGCGAGCGTTGGATCTGCTGGCATAAGTTGACGGGGCCCATGCCCTGGCCNCCCGCTGGTTTCGTCCTCTCTACGCCGGGCGTTAATTCATGCGTGTTCGCGATAGCACCACCAGCGGGGCTGCAATCTTAGACAGCAAATCTGACTTCAAGATTAAAATTGCTCGCCCTGTGCTGATCGCTCAAGCATGGCCATGAGATCCATTGTGGCCACGCCCTGGCGCGCCAGAATCTGTGTGGTTCGNGANCCNACGAACTCGTCCCACGCGGGGTGCGGCAACATATAAAACTGTTTGTTGGCCATGGCGGTAAAAACGTAATCGGCGATTTCTGCAGGACTTTTACCGTTCGCCAGCATCGCTTTGGCGGCCTGGTACTGAGGNTCTTCTGTATCCGCTTGNGTTTGCTCAACTCCTGGACGGTTNCGCTCGGCGTTAAAGATCTGGGTGTCGACAAAGCCTGGGCATAGCACGCCAGCATGTATATTGGCTCCGCGTTGCTCTAGATCAGACTGTACGCCCTCGGTCAGTGCAAGCACGCCATGTTTGCTGACCCCATAAGAGCCTCCCATGGGCATTACCGCGGCCAGAGAGGCAGTGTTCACTATATAACTCTCCTCGCCGTGCTCTAGCATGTGCGGGATAAACGTTTGCACGCCGTAGAGTACGCCGTAAAAGTTCACGCCCATGACCCAATGCCAGTCTTCATCGGGTGCTTCCCAGACGGCCTTGCCAGCGCTATTGCCCGCAGCCACGCCAGCATTATTAAACACTAGGTGTACATTGCCGTAGGTGTTAGTTGCTTCTTCTAGCAGATTATTAACCGAAGTTTTCACCATGGTATCGGTTATAACTCCGATCACATTGGCCTGACGTTGTGCAACTTTTTCGACCGCCTGATCCAACGCATCCTGCTGAATATCGCCGAGCACAACGTTCATACCCAACCCAGCACAATGCTCTGCCAAGCCGAGTCCGATGCCGCTAGCGCCGCCAGTGATTACGGCAGTTTTGCCACTAAAATCTTGCATATGAGGCTCCCAGTTTTTGCATCAGTGTAGGCCAGCGACAGCCGCCTCGCTAGCGTATTGCATGACTGGGAAGAATATTTTGGGGTAATCTTTGAGCATCGAAAAAGGGGGACATTATGCAACGCATGCAACTTGAGTTTGTGGATAGGGTCGCGGTACTAAAGTTTGATCATCCAGAGGTGATGAATGCTGTGGGCGGGCAAATGCTGCGCGACTTTGGTGCCGCGGTAGCAGAAATAAAAGCGCGCGGGACGGATGTAAGGTGCTTATTGCTGANCGGTAATGGTCGTGCATTTTGTGCTGGTGCCAATTTGCAGGACGACGACAAGGATAAAGGCTCGAATGAGGCTGGTGGCTCGTTACGCCATGGCTATCACCCGTTGATGTTCGAACTTCGCGGCCTAGAGATGCCCATGGTCACNGCAGTGAACGGCGCTGCGGCTGGCGTCGGTATGAGCTTTGCGATGATGGGCGATATCGTCTGTGCGTCTGAGGATGCCTACTTTTTGCAGGCATTTGCGCGTATCGGTTTGATACCAGATGGTGGTGCTACTTATTTNTTGCCGCGTTTGGTGGGGTGGGGTCGTGCCATGGAATTGTCGCTGCTGGCGGAACGTTTGCCCGCCGCTACGGCGCAGGAGTGGGGCTTGGTTAATCGTGTTTTCGCCGATACTGAGGCGCTAGCCGCTGGCTCTATGGAACTTGCACAACGTTTGGCTAATGGCCCGCGGTCGCTGGCGCTGATTCGCAAAGCCTACTGGCAAAGCTGGGGCAATAGTTATGAGCAGCAGCTTGAACTGGAGGCCCAACTACAGAATGAAGCCGGGCGCAGTAGTGATTTCCGTGAGGGTGTGAGCGCGTTTTTACAAAAACGAGATGCCGCTTTTAAAGGCGAATAGGCAACGCAATATCACTGAAACGGGGTAAAGAGTATGAGTCTAGCGGGACGTGTCGCCCTGGTTACCGGCGGCGGTCGAGGGGTTGGTAAGGGTATTTCAATGTCACTAGCAGCGGCCGGAGCGACGGTTGCGGTGAACTATCGCCGCGATGAAGAAGCCGCGGCAGCGACAGTGGCTGAAATCATCGCCAACGGCGGTNAGGCGCAAGCCTACGCCGCCTCGGTGGATGATTTTGAGCAGAACGCAGAAATGGTGGCCGCGATTGAGGCCGACCATGGGGCCATTGGTATTTTGGTCAACAATGCGGGTATCGCCAGTCGTGGTCAAAGTGTGGTGGATACAGATCCTGCAGAGATGCGTCGCGTGGTAGCTACTCACGCCTTCGGCCCCCACTATTTAGCCAGTCTGGTAGTGCCGAAAATGCGCGGCTTAGATCGCGGCGACATCATTATGATTTCCAGTGTGGCTACGCGCTCGCTGAGCGGTTATGGCGCGCCGTACAACATGGGTAAGACCGCCATGGAGGCGCTGGCCTATACCCTTGCCAAAGAAGAGCGCGAGCATGGCATTCGGGTAAATATCGTCGCGCCCGGACTTGTGGATACGGATATGGGGCAGCGCTTGATTCATGCAGTTCAGGGCGTAGAGGANATCCGTTCGCTGGATCAATCCATGCCCTTTGGGCGGGTTTGTCAGCCGGAGGATGTAGCCAATGTGGTGCGATTTTTAGTCAGCAATGAGAATTCATATCTTACTGGCGAACGACTGTACTGCGATGGCGGTGGGCAAAATTTGCGTTAGCACGATCGCCGGCTATCCGTCTGTAAATTTTGCGAGCAAACGTGCTCGCGTAGCGGCAGCATCGGCAAGGGGCTGTTGGCGAAAGCCCGCGACCTCTTCGGCGCTGTAGAGGGTGAACGGTTGCGGCAGTTGCGCCGCACTCATGGTCAGTAATATCCAGTTCAATACGTTCGCAAGATCCTGATCACTGAGGGGGGAATTGGCTGAGCCGGGCACCTGTACAAGATAGGCACGTCCGCCATCGACGCTGAGAAAATTGCCAACAAAGTCGGCCATAGCAGGGATATCGTTTAAGCCGCGCCCATCTGCGGCGTGGCAGCCCTGACAATTCAGCATGTAGTTCAAGCGTGTGGCGGTAGGGTCGATACCTGCAGCGCCCAAGGCTTGCGTTGACGTAGCATCCGCCATGGCCGAGCAACTCAGAACTAGACTGATGGCCGCGGTTTTCCAACTCATTATACGAGCGCCTCAATATGGGCTTGGGCTGAACGGGCTAATGCCTCAAGGTCATAACCGCCCTCTAATGTGGAGACCACGCGGCCCTGACTGTATCGGTTGGCAATACTTACAATTTGCTGGGTGATCCATTGAAAGTCTTGCTCTTGCAGATTCAATGCCGCCAGTGGATCCAATTGATGCGCGTCAAATCCTGCAGACACTAGGATTAAGTCTGGCTGGTGTTGTTCCAGAGCGCCTAACCATTGGGTGCTGATAGCGCGTCGAAAGTCATCGCTGCCGCTGCCGGCTGGCAGTGGCGTGTTGACGATGTTTGGCTGTTCAATATCGTCCAGTCGATTTGGGTAGTACGGATGCTGAAAGCTCGAGCACACCATGATTTGNGGATGGTCTTTGCAGATATCGACGCTGCCATTGCCGTGGTGAACATCGAAATCAACGATTGCAACGCGGTCTATATTTGTCTGCTCGAGAGCATGGAGGGCGGCGATGGCGACGCTGTTAAGTAGGCAAAAGCCCATGGCTGAATTTGCCTCAGCATGATGTCCTGGTGGCCGTACTGCGCAGAAAACACGTTGCTCTGTGCCTGCCACAACATCGTCCACGCCGCTGCATACGGCGCTTGCCGCAAGTCGTGCCGCGTTAAGGCTGCGTCTGCCCATCCAAGTGTCGGGATCGAGTGGCACGATACCGTCTGTGGGCTCGCTGCGGCGCAGAAACTCTAAGTGCTCGGTGGTGTGGGCAGCTAGAATTTGCGCATCATTGAGGTCGCTTGGTTCGCGCAGCTGACAGTCATCGAGAATGCCTTCGCGATCCAGATGATCCAGCAAATGGCGCAACCTATCTGGTCGCTCAGGGTGGCCCTCGGCGACATCGTGGTGAATAAACTCCGGATGGGTGTAAATATGCATGGCGTGAAATATGCCCGAAGAGTGCGTTGCAACCAAGGGCATTGGTTATGCCTAGGGTCAAAAAATCTAGTTCCGGATTAGGCAGACTCGAGTGGCAGAGAGGTTGTCGATCCAAGCGATAAGAGTCTTTATTTGAAGGGGGTGCTCGGTATGCTGCGAAAGCTGGCGCGCCAATAGCCCGGGAGCAGAGGTCTTTAGCCAGAAATTGGGTTTATGATGATCAATTTGCTAGAGGTGAAAACGAGCGTGTTATCTGTGTTGTCCCTGCTGCGCACTATGATCGCCATGATGGTTGGTGGCTTTGTCTGGGTGCTGGTTAATAACGCGCTGGGACAACCGCCTGGCGTGATGGTGTTGCTGCCGGTATGGATTGCGGGTATGGCGGGCGGCGCGGTCTGCACGATGTATTCTGCTCGCCAGGGTATTCCCATGGCAGCGGTCAGTGGTCTATTGCTGGCATTGTTATTTTTGTGGTTTCGGCATGTACATCTGGCGCTGCCGATCACGGGTGGTGCATTGGTCGCGCTGTGGCCGTTATGGTTTCCACCGGCGTATTACTTAGGTGCATACGCCTATGTGTTGGTTTTGCTTCGCAGCGAGAGGTAAGTAGTGCAGGATTTATTGAATTTATTGGGCNCCGGGCAGCGTGTTTTTGTTGCCGGTAGCAGTAACGAACCGAGTGCTCTGCTCCAAGCTATGGCGCAGCTGGAGTTGCCGGAAAATCTCAATTTCATCCAATTCCCCATTCCCGGACTCAATGCCGTGGACTTTACCGGCTGGAATCCCAGNACGCAGCTCACAACTTTTTTTATGACACCGACCCTAGCGCAAGCAGATATGGCGAGGGTGCATTANTTGCCTATGCAGATGCGCGCAGTTTTCGACTATCTGAGTGATAACGTCGACGTNTGCCTTTTGCAGGTTGCCTATGACCGTGATGGGGTTTTGCGTATCGGCCCGAATGTGGATTTCACAGCTTCGGTACTTAGCACAGCTAAAATCGTCATTGCGGAACTCAATACCGCTCTGCGTGCACCCTTAGGCTGTCCGACCATTGAGCCGGGGCGCATTGATTATTTGTTTGAAAGTCATCGTCCGTTAACGCCAATGGCGGTGCCGAAAATTGATGCGGCGGCACAAAGCATTGGTGCATTAGTGGCTGATCTCATTAACGACGGTGATTGCTTGCAAACTGGTATTGGGGCAATCCCGGCAGCAATTCTCAACGAGTTGGATGGCAAAAGTGATTTGGGGCTGCATGGCGGATTGTTGGATGCCGGGGGACGACGCTTAATTGAAGCCGGTAACGTTAACGGTAGGCGTAAAGCCATCGATCAGGGTCAGCATATAACGGGTATGGCGTTGGGCGACGACGCGCTATTTGATTGGTTAGCTGATCAACCTGCAGTAATTTTTCGGGGTGCTGATCACACCCACGAAGTCAGTGCCATCGCGCAATTGCAAAATTTTGTGTCGATTAATTCTGCGGTGGAAGTGGATCTATTTGGTCAGGTCAATGCAGAGTACGCAGGCGGTCGGCAAATTTCTGGCACCGGGGGATCGGTGGATTTTATGCGGGCGGCGAGAGTATCTAAGGGCGGCCGTTCTATTGTCGCCATGAATGCCACCGCNCGGGGTGGCACGGTGTCGCGAATCGTGCCTCGGGTCGATATGGTGACGGCGTTGCGCACGGATGTAGATATCGTAGTCACCGAGTTTGGTGTGGCGCAGTTGCAGAACCTGCCCAATCGCCAGCGTGCGGCAGCATTGATTGANATTGCAGCNCCGCNGTTTCGCGATGAGTTACGCAGTCAGATGCCGAAGGGATAGATCAATCCTGTGCCAGCGCAACGCCAGTGGCTGGGTTCAGGGAATCTGGGTTAGAAAAAACGCGTACTCCTCGGCGACTTCTCGCAATGCGGTGAAGCGCCCAGATTGACCGCCGTGTCCGGCCTCCATATTGGTTTTCAGCAGTAGCAGGTTGTCGTCAGTTTTTTCGTGGCGCAGCTTCGCCACCCACTTAGCCGGTTCCCAATAGGTCACCCGTGGATCATTAAGACCTGCGGTGACGAGCATNGGCGGATAGGCCTGACTCGTTACCTGGTCATAAGGTGAATAGGCCTGAATGATGGCGTAGTCCTCGGCACTGTCGATGGGATTGCCCCACTCCGGCCATTCCATTGGGGTAAGAGGTAGGTCCGGGTTGAGCATCGTATTCAATACGTCGACAAAGGGCACATGGGCGACTACCGCAGCATAAAGCTCCGGTGCCTGATTGATTACTGCACCCATAAGCTCACCGCCAGCGCTGCCGCCGCTGATGAGNACCCGGCCGGCGCTGGTATAGCCCTCGNNAATTAAGTGACGCGTGCAATCAACAAAATCGTTAAAGGTATTCTCACGCTGCTGCAGCTTGCCGCCCTGGTACCAGTGGTANCCTAGATCGTCACCGCCGCGAATATGCGCGATTGCGAAAATGACGCCGCGGTCGAGGAGTGAGAGCGTATTCGTTGAAAAAGCAGGCGGGATGGCATGGCCGTAGGCGCCGTAGGCGTAAAGGTGCAGCGCAGTATTGCCGTCGCGTGGGGTGTCGCGTTTATAGACTAGGCTTATCGGCACCTGTTGACCATCGCGCGCGGTCGCCATAAGACGCTCGGATTGGTACTCATGGGCATCGTAGCCGCTGGGGATCTGCTGTACCTTGCGGGTCTTTAATGTGCGCGCAGCGATGTCGTAGTCCATAACGCTATGNGGTGTNGTCAGCGAACTGTACTGCAGGCGTAAAAAACTGCTCTGGGGATTTGGGTTGGTACCTAGATCGAGGCTATAGGTCGCCTCGGGCAACTCGATAAAGTGGCGCTCATTGTCCGCGCTGATAACCAAAATTTGATCCAGGCCGTCGATGCGCTGGGGCACGAAAATCTGATCGTCGAATACCAGTTGGCCCAGTAGATAATGGGTAGCATCCCCGGCGAGAAAGACCTGCCATTGGCTCAGGCTGTTCGCGATTAGCGGCGCGGTATACAGATCAAAATTAGCTTGGCGCTTATTGCTGCGAATCAGTAATTGGTCCTGGTAGTGCTCGACCTCGTATTCATGGCCGGTCTCGCGTGGGCAGATCAAGGTTGGCGCGCTGCTGAAATCGTCGGCGGGCAAAAATCTGACCTCGCTGGTGACATGGTCTGCGCTGTGCAGGAACACCAATTGCTCAGACTGGCTCAAGTGCATAGACAGAAAAAAGCCACCATCTTCTTCGGCGCAGATCAAAGTGTCGGCCTCGTCGCTGAGCAATTTGCGCCAATAGATTTTGTCTGGACGCCACTGGGCATTGACCTGTCGATACAGGATTCCGTCGCTGGNNNTGTTCCAGACGGGGTCGCCCATAGTGTCGGTGATCGGCACGGTAATCTCGGAACCGTGTTGCAGATTGATGACGTATAGAGTGAAGCGCTCGCTGCCGTCATTATCAACACTGTACGCCAGATATTCATTGTTGGGACTAACGCTCAGTGCGCCNAGGCGAAAGTAGTCGTGACCCTCGGCGAGGGAATTTTCGTCGATCAATAGAGTCCACTGCTCTGGGGCAACTTGCTCTAGGTCATGGGTTCCAGCCGCTCGATACCAGCGCCGATATTGGTCGCCCTCGGTAAAGCGCCATTGGTAATGAAAGCCGTTGTGGAAATACGGCACGCTCGCATCATTGTCGCTTTTGCGCGCCTTCAACTCGGTAAACAAAGTGTCCACAAGGGACTGATGCGGGGCCATGCACCGCTCAAAGTAGGCGTTTTCCGCCTGCAGGTAATCGAGTACTTCGGGATCGGTGACGGTGGGGTAGCCGGGGTCTTGTAGCCAGGCGTATGGATCGGCTGTGACGATGCCGTGGTGGCTGTGCTCATGGTGTTTGCGGTCTGCCTTGGGCGGGTCGCCAAACGTTGTATGGGTTGTCATAGTATCGATGGGTCTGCTGAAAAAGCAGGTAGAGTAGTGTGCTGGGCGTTAACTTGCACCCTTTCGGCAACGGACTTTTTGATACTCAAAGGAGAAACTCATGGCACATATTCCACCGCTAGATATGGACAGCCATCCCGAACTACAGCCTGCTTTCGCAAGCGCCGCCGCGGCCATGGGGTTTGTTCCCAACAGTACCCGTACCATGGCTCATATGCGGCAATTGCCCTTTGTTTTTTCTGCGCTGTTCGCAACCATAATGGGTGGCGATGCCAAGGCCATTTTCGCAGGACTGCAAGAGGTCATACCCGAGCAAAATGCTGCCGAGGAAAATCTTCCCGCGGAGCTGCTGCAACTCATTGCATATTGCGTCAGCCTAAGTGCGGGCTGTCGCTATTGTCAGGCTCACACCGGCCACAACACCGAGCGCGTCAGTGGCGCCCCGGAACTGCAGGCTGAGCGGCTTGCCCAAGTGCTGAATTATGAAACGGCGACCTGCTTTAGCGCTGCGGAACGAGCCGCGATTGGCTTGGCGTTGGCTGCAGGTCAGGTGCCTAATGCCAGCGACAGCGAGCACTTCGCGCAGTTACGGCCGCACTTTTCCGAGCGCCAGCAGGTACAGATCGTCGCCGTGATCAGTCTGTTTGGCTTTTTGAATCGATGGAACGACACATTGGCTACGACCCTCGAGCAGGCGCCCATTGATTTTGCCGAGCAAACTTTAGCGGCTGGTGGATGGCGCCTATCCAAGCACGGAGCGGAGTAGCCCACGATGTGTGGACGGCTGCACGTATGCGCTGCGGATGTTACTGAACTGCTGCAGGAGTTCGCTGAACTGATCCACCCAGGACCGGATAATCTAAATGCGGCACCTACCGAGGATATTGCGGTACTGGTCGCGGACGCCGATGGTGCCGTGCAATTGCGCTTGATGCGCTGGTGGCTGACACCGAGTTGGGCGCAACAGCCGAGCACTCGCTACAGTATGTTTAATGCTAAGTCCGAAACCGCGGCGACACTGCCGAGTTTCCGTGAGCCGTACAAACGCCAGCGTTGTGTAGTGCCCGTCAGTGGCTTTTACGAGTGGGCGCGCCGGCAGGGACATAAGCAAGCCTATTTTTTACGCAGTGTTGAGAATACCGGGTTACTGCTGGCCGGGCTCTGGGATCGCTGGCAGGGTGTTGATGACGCAGGGCAATCCTACTCCATAGATAGCTTTACCATACTCACCACCGGCGCCAGCCCATCGATGCAGACAGTGCACCATCGGCAACCGGTACTGTTGGATCAGCAACGGGCGCAACGGTGGTTAGACCCCAACATAGCGACAGCGGAGCTGGAGCATTATTTTGCACCGCAACTGGTTACGGCTATTGAAGCGCGGCCGGTGTCGTCATGGGTAAATAACGCGCGCAACAAAGACCCGCGTTGTGCACAAGCAATAGCGGAATCCGTAGTGTTAAATTGAAGCTGGTACAGACCAGTGTTGGAGATGCATTTGATTTTACGTAAGGGGCTTTGGTCAGGGCGCGGCAGTGTGCTTACGGAGGGTGCGAGCCTAGGGCAAAGCATTACGCTTGACGGCGAAGTGGTGGACGAGCTCGATGGTTTGACCATTACAGGCGAGATCAGTGACAGTTATAACCTGCCGGTATCTGTGCGTGTCGCCCCGAACGAGGTGGGAACCTACGTTATTGATGCACGCATAGGCAAAGTTGCACTGGACGGTATCGCTAAGCTCGAAAGCGAGCCTAACCATGCGCTGCTGTGGCATGAGTCGGGTATCTACAGCGCCAGCGTTTCCTTATTCAGTATTGGCGGAGGCTTGGGCTGTCGCGGTTTCTTTCGCGACGCTAAAGGCGCGCTCACCTGGGAGATGCAGATACAACCTAAACAGCAGGCGGTCGGGGGCGCCAATGTGGTGTCATTGGCGCGTCGCCGTCGATAGCCGATTGCGCGCTTCAGACGATCAGATAGGGTCGGACAAGTTGCTCAATCTGTTGGCGCAACGTATGTATCTGAGCTTGTGCGTTGGCACTGTTTAGAATGAAACGACTCAGTGTGGTATTAGTTATACCGGACAGCGTATGCGCCATAAGCTGTACGTCTACGTCGTTTTGCAGGTGGCCCATACCCTTGGCCATGCTCAGTGCTGAGTAGTAATAGCCCTCGCCCGCATGGTCGATGGTTTCGATCAAGTTGGTGGCTTCGCTGGACTGATCAGGCATGGTGAGGCTGGCGGTGATAGTGAGTATCCATTTAACGTCGTCGCGACCGAAACTCTGAAAGCGTAACTGGTTGATCTTGTCTAGGGTGCCGAGCAGGTCGCCGTCATAATGTTTGACGGCGTCGTTAATAGCCGGCCCCGGCCCGACGTAAACCTCCAGCAACATCTCGACTAAAATTGAGGCCTTGGAGGGATAATAGTTGTAGAGCGTTTGATAACTCACGCCGGCCGCGTCTGCTATTTGGCGGGTGGTTATAGCGTCCCACTGGCCTTGTTTGGCGAGATCCCTGGCCGCATTAAGGATTGCCGTTCGGGTGCGGGCCTTATTTTTTTCGCGCAGTGACATAAGTGCAGTGCTGTTCTAAATATTGACTATAATCAAAAGTTTGACTCGATATATTAATCTTGCTTTGGCTCTGTCCGCAAGTTAAGGTTGCGGCAATTTCTAGCAGAGCGATCAGAATAATGGTGTCATCTTGTCTGCGTTTGTTGTTGCTGATCATTGCAGTTTGCACTACCTCAGTTAAAGCAGAGGAAAATTTTGATCCCCTGANCCTGGTCNCCTCAGCCNTTGATCAAACCCGCGGGCTAAGCTCCTACTCCGAAATGACGATGTTGATTAAGCGCCCGAGTTGGCAGCGTGAGTCCACACTCTATGCTTGGACTCGGGGCCGTGAAGATGCGCTGATCAGATTCGTGGCTCCCGCCCGCGACGCCGGTAATGCGCTGCTAAAGCAGGGCAACAATATGTGGACCTTCAACCCTAAGTTGAATAAAAGCATNCGTTTACCCGGCGGCATGATGTCGCAAAGCTGGGCCGGCTCGGACTTTTCTTACGACGACATGTCGCGCAGTGATAAATGGATCAAGCACTATCGGCTCGAGCATGTGGCCACTGAAGAAACCGATGGCCTAAAAACCTACACCATCGACGCCATCCCCTTCGACGATGCGCCGGTAGTTTGGGGTAAAGAGCGNTTGCGTATTCGCGAAGACTCAGTGCTGATCGAGGCGATCTACTACGATCAGGATATGCAGCCGCTGCGGCGCATGGTGTCAACAGAAATTGGCGTCTTGGGAGGCCGCACCATGGCCACGACAATACGTATGCTAGATCTTGAAAAGCCTAACAGTTTCACTGAGGTAAGGTATGATGCCATGGATTTCGATGTGGCGCTAGAAGATCGGTTGTTCACGTTATTTTCGCTGCAGTCAAGAAGCCGATAAATCGTGATTGCACTGGCTTGGCGAAACCTCTGGCGGAATAAAACCCGTACCTTGCTGACCGCTTTTGGTATCGCGTTCGCGGTGTTTCTTGTCAGCTTTGCCATGTCCATGCAGGGTGGCAGTTACGATGACATGATCAAAGCCGCGACGCGCTTTTATACCGGCCATGCGCAGATTAACCAGCGCGACTTTGTGACCGATAACAAGTTGGAACAAACCGTTCCCAATGCTTCGGCGCTTCGTGAGCAACTGCAAAATCGNTTCCCGCTTGTTGCNCTGCCGCGGGTGCAGGCCTTCGGCATTGTTTCAAAAGACGAACGCTCCATCGGTGGCATGTTGGTGGGTGTCGACTTTATGGCAGAAGCGGCGCAGTTGGATCTGTTTAAAAAAATCACTGCNGGTGCGTTGCCGCGTTCGCCGGGCGAGGCCTTGGTGGGCGCTGCTATGGCGCGCAATTTGGGCGCGGAGTTAGGCGATGACATTGTTATCTTAGGCTCGGGTCGGCGCGGCGGAGTGGCTGCTATGGCGCTAAGTATTCGTGGGATTCTTGACACCGGCCAAGCTGAATTGGACCGCAGCCTGCTGTTTGCGCCACTCGAGGAAGTGCAGGAGGCGTTTGATCTGGACGACGAGGTGCACAACCTTGTGTTGGTGCTGGAAGACTACTCTCAAGGCACAGTCCTAGCGCAATCGGTAGGTGAGCTGCTAGAGCGAGACCAAAGCTACCGGACTTGGCAACAGCTGCTGCCCGAGGTGGAGCAAGGAATCGAACTGGATCGGGTGTCGGCTGAGATTTTTTATTACATTTTGCTCATCTTGGTCAGCTTTGCAGTTTTGAATACCTTTGTGATGGTGATCTTCGAGCGCACGCGTGAATTTGGCATGCTCATGGCCCTGGGCCTGCGCCCATGGCAGATCATTGGACAAGTGCAATTAGAAGCGTTTTTCCTCGGATTGAGTGGTGCTCTCATAGGGTTAGTGTTGAGTGCAGCTCTGGTGGCGTATCTTTCTGAAGTGGGCATCCCGCTGAGCGCATACGGGGAAGGTGAAGCGGCTGCTAAGCAAGCCTTTGCGAAATTGCAAGCGGGCAGTATTACCCACNTGTACCCTGCTTTTTCGGTTGCGAGTATGGCGACAGCACCCTTGGTGCTTATGGTGGGCACTCAGTTGTCGGCGTTATTTTGTATGTTGCGGGTGCGACGACTCAATCCCGTTACAGCGCTGCGAGTGGAGTAAGCCATGCCATTTAGACTCATCTTGCAACTGAGCGTTCGGAACCTATTTCGCTATCCTCGCCGGAATGGCTTACTGCTCTTAGCGATCGCCTTTGCGCTGGCGGGTGCGACGGTGACCAATTCGCTGATGCGGGGCTGGCAGTACGATATGTTAGATCGTGCCGTTGAGAACTTGGTCGGCCATGTAAAAGTGCAAGCGTCAGAGTANCGGGATGATCCAAACATGGCGCACAGCTTTGCGCTGCCAACAAACTATGAGTCCTCGATCAGCGGTGTTGAAGTGGTGGGTTGGGCGCCGAGAATTAAAGTGCCTGCGGTGATCCTGAGCGAGCGTCAAAGTCGAGGTGTGCAGTTGGTGGGGATCGATCCTACGCGCGAAAATATCTCGTTTTTCTCCGAGCTTGCTTTCGCGGGCGAGACGTTGGCTGATATGGACGACGGCCGCATCGTGATTGGTGCGGAGTTGGCTCGGCAGCTACAGACCGCGGTCGGCCGCAAACTGGTGGTACTGAGCCAGGCGGCTGACGGAAAGAACCGCGAGCGCGGTTTTCGCATTGCCGGTACGTTTGACGCAGACAGTACGTCGCTAGAAAAAGCCTTTGCCTTCACTGGGCTTACCTCAGCTCAAGCCTTTCTCGGTGACAGGTCATCTGACAGTACACCGCCTCTTGTTACCGAAGTGTCTGTCCTGTTGGCTGACGAGCTTCGACGTAAAGACGCCGTGGCGGAATTACGCATGGCCTTTCCCGATAAAGATGTCGCCGACTGGCGGGCGCTGCAACCCCAGGCCGCCGAGATGTTCGCTATGGCAGATGTGGCGATCTATGTCATCTTTGTGCTGATGATGGGAGGGCTTGCCTTTGGGCTGGTAAACACGCTTATAGCAGCAGTGATGGAGCGGGTGCGTGAACTGGGCATGCTCCGAGCCCTCGGGATGCCACGGCGTGTGGTGCTGGTGCAGGTGGTTGTAGAGTCCATGCTGATCATGTGCGCAGGCATCGTGCTCGGTTTGATTGCGGGTTGTATTAGTGTTTGGGCGCTAGCGGATGGTATCGATTTAACCGCATTTGCCGAGGGCATAGACGCATTTGGTATGAGCGCGCTGCTCATCCCGGTATTACANTTTGAGGATCTGTGGCTGTTTAGCGGGCTAAGCCTGATTTTGGGATTTNTCGCCAGCATTTTTCCGGCGCTGCGTGCTGTGCGCATAACGCCCTTGATGGCGATGAATCGTTAGTTGCGCAACGTACACGAAAGCGAATAGACAAAAGAGTGAGATAAAAATGCAACAACCTGTGGTGTGTTGTCGAGAGGTAAGCCGAATCTATCAGCAAGAGTCCGTGCCGGTGCACGCGTTACGTGGTGTTGACCTAGACGTACAACAGGGCGAATTTGTGAGCTTGGCAGGGCCCTCAGGATCAGGTAAATCGACGTTACTGAATATTATTGGCGGCCTTGACGAGCTCAGTGGCGGTTCGGTTCAGGTCGGTGGTGTAGAACTGGCCGGTATGAGTCCGGCGAATTTGTCGGCGTTACGACTGCAAAAAATTGGCTTTGTATTTCAAGCCTATAATCTCCTGCCGGTATTATCCGCACTGGAAAACGTTGAATTTATCCTGCAATTGCAGGGAGTGGATAAACAGCAGCGGCGCCAGCGAGCTGAACAGGCGCTCGCAAATTTGGGTCTTGGAGAACTCGGTGATCGTCGCCCCGGGGAATTGTCGGGTGGTCAGCAACAACGCGTCGCGATCGCTCGAGCCATCGTCACTGAGCCGGTATTACTGGTCGCCGACGAGCCCACGGCAAACTTGGATTCCACGACCACCGAAGAATTGCTAGTGCTCATGAGTAAGCTCAACGCCGACCATGGCATGACCATCATCACCGCAACCCACGACCCTATGGTAATGGCCCATGCAGGGCGCCAAGTGCATCTGTTGGACGGACATATCGACCGCAATGAATAACGCGCTGGGCGGTTTCGCAACAGTTGTTATTGCGGCGGCGCTGAGTGTTGTTACGGCGCAGGTGGTATGGGCCGACGAATACGCCATAGTCGTGGGCAGCTATGGGGATCAAGGTAATGCCGAGCGCGCCCGGACCCGTGCAGAAACACAGTTACGCCAACGCGGAATAAACGCTCCCGTCAGGTTGCTGGCTGTTAATGGACGTACGCGGGTGCTTGTGGCCGCCACGGCACAAAACCGCCAGCGACTGCTGCAACAATTGCGACAGCTCAAATACCCTGACGCGTGGCTACTGACTCTGGCTGGGCAAGTGCGCCCAACCGAAGTCGAAAGAACGCCGCCCAAGCCTGAGGTAAGGCAGGCAGCAGCGCTACCGACCAGTCCAGTTCCCAAGGCGACACCGGTGCAGTCCGCAGCGCAGCCACGGCCGGTTCCAAGAGCCCAAACGAAGAAAAAACCGCGGCCTATCGCACAGCCCATGCAGGTGGATGCACGGGTTAAAGGCTTTGCCCTNGCNGCAGATTTNCCGGGNTCGGATTGGCAGCGCATGCAGGTTAGCAACCCCACAACGGATGCCAGCGGTGACTTACGCATCATGTTGAACAAAATCGTTGGACCACTGCAGTTCCAACTGCATCACAGCACGCTATTGCAGGCCGGCGATGCGGTGCAGTGGGGTCAGGCGGCCCTTGGGCAGATAGACCAAGTGGCCACTACCGATGCTGGGCGTCTACTGGACATGACCTGGCAGACNGATGCAGGGGCGCGGCACCAATGGTCGCACCGCATTGATCGCCTGAGCATGCAGTGGCAGCAGGCGGATTGGAGCGTCACCCTTGGTCGTCAGGCGGTCAGTTGGGGCAGTGGTATTGTTTTCCAGCCGTTAGATCCCTTTAATCCCTTCGCTCCCACAGCGGTAGATCGGGACTACAAAAATGGCGACGACCTCGTGCTGGTGGAACGCTTGTTGCCCAATGGCCATGACCTNCAGGTGCTGCATGTNATGCGCCGCGATGAACGCCAGCAAATACGCAGCCGGGTCAGCAGTACCGCGGCCAAGTGGCATGGTTACCTGCGCAATAGTGAATTTGAGCTGATCGTTGCTAACCACTACGACCAAAACTTTNTAGGCCTGAGTGTGCGCCAGCCTNTNGGGCCGGCAGTAATCCGTACAGACCTGGCCTGGCGGGAGGGGCTAGTGAGTGGTGATCGTTGGCGTTTGCTGGGCATTGTTAACGCTGATGTGGCCTTCCCNATCCGTGATCGTATGGCCTACGTGTTCGCAGAATATTTCCACAACGACTTTGGTATGCAGCATNTGCCCACTGCCGGAGAGGCGTTGCCGCGCCAGCTGCAGACCGCATTGCTGCGAGGCGAAGTGTTCAATTTAATGCGCGACTACCTCGCCCTTGGCGCCAGTTATCAGTGGCATCCGTTAGTAACCCAGTCGCTNTCGGTGATCAATAATCTTAGCGATGGCAGCGCACTGCTGCAGGGTCAGGTCTCAGTAGACGCCGCGCAAAATCAACAACTGCAGTTCGGTTATATCGGCGGCTATGCTGATGCAGGCGACGAATTTGCNCCACTGCCCGCGGCGATTAGTCCCCAGGGTGAGATCCTTACCCAAGGCGGCAGCGACCGCTATTACCTGCGCTGGGCTTGGTATTTCTGATTCGCTGCCCTAGGTTCCGATTACCGTNGTGTTGGTATTCGGATTGGTTGGGTTAATTTTGCCTCGGGCCTAAAGCTCTATCGGTTTGCCACTTTCATCTGCAGCCGCCACATTGGCTTTTTTCGCGTCGATTAGCTGGGGCACAATCTGATCCAGTTCGTCCATTGTCCATACGCTGCCGCGCTTCTTAAACTGCTTGATGATCTTCGGTTGCTGCATAATTGCGATGCCNCCGCGACCAGTGTGAAAGATCTCGGAAGTGATACCTGCCGAAGCGTCGCTGGCGAGCCAAGCACAGATGGGTGCGATGTGCTGTGGACCACCGCTCTCGATTTCGCTGTCGCCAACATTTTCGCCGCGGTTTTCGCGTAGGGGTATGGTCATGCGGGTTAATGCGCCNGGGGAAATGGTGTTGCTGGTACAGCCATACTTTGCCAATTCTAGAGCCATGACTCTGGAGAAGCCGGCGATGCCAGCCTTGGCCGCCGCATAGTTAGCCTGGCCAAAGTTGCCNTACAGACCTGAGACGCTGGAGAAATTAATGATNCGACCGCCAGTACGGTTTTCACTGCGGATGTAGTTGGCGAAAGGCCGAGTGCAGCAATAGTGGCCCTTCAGGTGTACGGCGATTACCGCATCCCAGTCGGACTCTTCCATTTTGAAAATGGTGCGGTCGCGCAAAATGCCNGCGTTATTTACCAAGATGTCCATNCCNCCGAAGTTGTCCAGTGCGGTNTGCACCAAGGCCTCGCCACCGCTGACCTCGGCAACGGAATCGGTATTAGAGACAGCCTCGCCGCCGGCGGCACGTATTTCTGCCACGACATCATCAGCAATTTTGCCTGTACCCGTGCCGTCGGTATTACCGCCCAGATCGTTCACAACAACTTTGGCGCCCAAGGATGCCATCAATAAGGCGATTTCTTTGCCAATTCCGCGTCCTGCACCGGTGATTACGGCAACTTTGTCTTCGAGTCTTTGCATGCTNTATGCTCCCCTAGCTTTAACTTTCCCCTACAAAACGGCAACGCTGCCACTCTCAACGTTGCTTGGTCTAACATACCAATACTCGGAGCCGAATTACCACAAGGAATGCGATGACAACTGATACCGTCGACATAGATACCCGTACCGACTACGGCCAACAAACAACGAAGATGGTGAATGAACACTTCGCTAACGGCGGTGCGCGCGGGGTGCTGTTGATGCGCCATTCGGCGCGGGAATTCAATCGTGACATTAATGACCTNCTCAATCCGCTTACCGACCATGGCCGGCAATTGGCTGTAGCCATGGGTGGCGCGTTAACCGCCGACATTCAATTGCGCGGTTACGCCAGTCCGCCGGAACGCTGTGTAGAAACGGCGGAGTTATTNCTGCAGGGCGCTGGCTGCACAGCTGCAACAGCACCACAGGTGCGAGCTGTGGAAGCTCTGGGCGTGTTTTATGCCCTCGATCATATGCGTATGTGGAAGGGCATGAGTAGNAGCNCTGGGTTGGAGGATTATTTGACCCGCTGGTTCGCCGGTGAGATTGCCGACGACGTGATGATGNCGCCTGGGTTGGCGGTGGCGATGGTGTTACGGGTGCTGCGTGGCAAGTTAGATGCTCCGGCTCTGGGCGCTCAACCCCAGCTCGANCTCTGTGTNAGCCACGATATGACNGTCTATACCGTTCGTCAGGGTTCTGGCCTAGAGCCTATTGCCGCAGCGCCGGTGGAATTTCTCGACGGGCTTCTTATGTACCGCGAACAGGGACAATTGCTNCTGCGNAGCCAGCATGGAGGTGTTGTCGAGGTGGATGAGCACCTGTTGTCGCCCTGAGTCAGGTGCTTTGTTCGTCCAGTTCAATCCANCGNTCGGTTACTTCATCCAGTTNGGCTTGGGTGTCNGCGAGCGCTTTCAGCACNGGCTCGGTCTGTTCAAACGGACGCTGAAAGAAATCCGCNGCNGCGGTTTGNTCCTGTAATGNCGCCACCTGTTGCTCGAGCGCTTCGATNTGCTCAGGCAGTTGNTCTAGCTCTCGTTGCAGTTTGTAGCTAAGACGTTTTNTCTGCTGGGTTTTTGNTNCTGCCGTTGGNGCTGGGGTNGGCGTNCTNGCCGGNTCCGATGCAGGGCTGCTTGTCTGTTGTTGCTCGGCTCCCGGTGCATCGGCAACGCGTAGCGCCCGTCCCCGGGCCTCCCAATCGCTGAAGCCGCCGGGGTAGTCGATGATGTCGCCATGGTCCTCAAAAACTAGGGTGCTGGTAACCACGTTATCCATAAAGGCGCGGTCGTGGGATACCACGATCAGGGTGCCTTGGAATTCCACCAGTTTTTGCTCCAGCACTTCGAGCATTTCAATGTCGAGATCATTGGTGGGTTCGTCGAGCACCAGTAGGTTGTTGGCGCGGGCGAATAGTTTCGCCAGCATCAGTCGATTACACTCGCCGCCGGATAACTTGTGTACCGGTGTGCGTGCCCGCTGTGGTGTGAATAGGAAATTTTTCAGGTAGCCGACAATGTGCCGATCAGCGCCATTAATGGTGACGTGATCTCGACCTTCGGCGACATTCCACGCGACGGTCTGGTCGCGATTCAAGGTCTGTCGTACCTGATCAAAGTAACCTACGCTCAGTTGTGTACCCAGCGTTACATCGCCCTGATCTGGTTGTAATTCACCCAACAAAATTTTCAACAGTGTGGTTTTGCCCACGCCGTTGTTACCCACCAGACCGATTCGATCGCCGCGCATGACTCTAAGACTGAAGTCGCTTAGTAGCGTGTCGTCACCAAAGCTGTGGCTGACGTTTTTTGCTTCCAGCACTTTACGCCCGGATTCTTTTGCGTCAGACACCTCAACTTGGGCGCGGCCTTGTTGCTCGATACGCTTGCTGCGTTCGACGCGCAGCGCCTTAAGGGCGCGCACGCGGCCTTCGTTACGCGTGCGTCGCGCCTTTATACCTTGGCGGATCCACACTTCCTCGTCGGCTAGGCGTTTGTCAAAGAGAGCGTTATGCACTTGCTCCTCTTCCAGTGCTTGTTCTTTTAAGCGCAGGTAGTTGTCATAGTCGCCGGGCCAGCTGATTACTTGGCCACGATCAATTTCAACAATGCGGGTGGCGAGTTTTTGTAAAAATGCCCGGTCGTGGGTAATAAAAACCACGCTCCCCGAGAAGCCGCGCACCTCGTGTTCTAGCCATTCGATGGTGGCAATATCTAAGTGGTTGGTGGGTTCGTCCAGTAACAGCAAATCCGGTTTGTTTACCAAAGCCCGTGCTAGGGCCACGCGGCGGCGCCAGCCACCAGATAACTCGGCCATCAAGGCAGAGGCGGGTAGGGCTAATTGGGTGACGATACTCTCGGCCTGTTGCTCTGGTTGCCATCCGCCTAAGGTATCGATTTGCGACTGTAGGTATTCGAGTTTGGCTAAGTCAGCATCGTCAGTGGCGCGAGTACTGAGTTCCGTGTACTCGTCGATTAGACGGAACTGATCAGCTAACCCTGCGCGTACGCTGTCCATTACTGTGGTGTCGTCTGCAACCGGCAGTTGCTGTGCGAGGCTGCTGATACGTAGCCCGCTTCGAGCTTGTACGGTGCCCTGATCGGCGAGTTGATCGCCACTGAGAATTTTCAGCAGTGTGGATTTGCCCGCGCCGTTTCGCCCAATAAGGCATACGCGTTCATTGCTTTCAATGCTCAGCTGGGCATTGTCCAATAGCGGGGTATCACCAAAGGCGATGGATAAGTTGTCGCAGCGAATAAGACTCATAAGACGGTCAAAGTTAGCAAGCGCCGCAGTATAGCGGTTGCGGGGTTGAATAGGCGCGGCGGGGTAGCTTTACGGACTAGAAGTGTTGCGCCAATGCGCGCTGTAGAACTCGTGTAGCGGATTGCGGCGATACCTGCTCGCAGCTTACGCTGTCGCAGTCTTGGAACTTAGCAAACCCCGGTAGGGCGGCAGCCAATGCCCGGCACACCGAATCAATGTCTGAGTCCTTGCACTGCAAATGCACGCTTTGCAGAGCCAAGCGCCGTTGCGCACGATGGGCTTTGCAATCTATCCGGCCCACCAATTCATCCCGATACAATAGCGGCAACGCAAAATAGCCATAGCGGCGTTTAGCTGCAGGCACATAACATTCAATTTGATAGTCGAAGTTGAACAGCGACTGTAGTCGCGCTCGTTGAATAACCAGATTGTCGAAGGGCGACAGTATTTGCAGCTGTGAACTTACGCGAGGTAGCGGCTGATCTAATAGTCCTGGCCGTGAGTAATAGACCTGATTGTCTGGTAGCTGCACTTGCTGCAGTTCAGCCATTGCAACGCGGTTGAGCACTTCAGCTTTTACCGCACGGTTAAGGCCGGCATGACGTCGGCTGTAGGTAATGCCTGGCAGAGTCACCAGACTATGGCAATTCAACTGCTCGTCGATCAGGTGCTTAGCCCACTCGCTCAGGCTTGGCACTGTGGTACTGGTTGAGCCAGGCAAGACGCGTTCAGTCAGGTCGTAGGTTTTCTGAAAGCCGACGCGCGAGCAGATCATTAGATCGCCCTGCAGATACAGTCGCTCAGCCGCTTTCTTGGCGGGTTTCCAGTCCCACCAGCCGCTGCGTTTGGTCCCGGGAGTTTCAAGATCCCGGGTGCTCATCGGGCCATCGCTGCGAATTCGTTGCATCACTTTATTCATCAGCTTGGTGTCTTTGGGCAGCTTGCTGCGGTGTTCGCCAGCGCGCACCCGGGCCTTGTCGATAAGCGAAAAACGAAAGTCTCGCATCGGCATATAGGCTGCGGCATGGGCCCAATACTCGTATATCTCTCCCTGTTCTAACATGTCGTTACTTAGGCTCGGGTTGAAGTTAGGAACCCGACTGAACCATGTATGGTTGTGCGCCCGCTCTATCACGCTGATGCTGTCCAATTGCACATAGCCCAAATGCTCTATTGCGCGTAACGCTGCTGTGCGACCGTGGCCAAAGGCGCTGGCAGGTGTTAAGCCTTGGCCGTGCAAAGCGAGGCGGCGGAGTTTTTGCAGATCTCTTGGTTTTGATACAGTTAGCATAATTGTTAGAATTTCTGGTGCGTCAAGCTATTGCCGCCGCGTGGGGCTTTGTTCACAATCTTGTCATTGTACTTCTTTGCAAGGGCGCCATAGCAAGGCAAAAGCGTGGCTGCTCGAGCAATTTCGCCGCTTACTGCGCCGCTTATTGAAAGGTTAATCATCCATGCCTAAATCATTTATTCGTTGGCTCCAACACTCGCTGGTTTGGGTCGGTTGTGCATTTGCAGGGTTTGCTCATGCCGTTGCCCCCAAGGCTGTTATGGATGCAGGCGGTATGGTGGCCTCGCGCTCGGCGCTGGCGTCGGAGGTTGGTGCGCAGATTCTGGCTGATGGGGGCAACGCCATTGATGCCGCGGTGGCTGTAGGTTTTGCTATGGCGGTGACCTATCCATCTGCGGGCAATATCGGCGGCGGTGGCTTTATGGTCATTCATCTGGCTGACGGCACTGTGATCGCTAATGACCATAGAGAGCGTGCGCCTGGGGCGGCCAGCAAAGATATGTTTTTGGATGATGAAGGTCAGGTGGTAAAAGGATTATCTACGGCTTCGCACTTGGCGGTCGGGGTGCCGGGCAGTGTGGCTGGGTTGCTCGATGTATTAGAGCGCTATGGCCGCCTCGACCGCAAGCGCGTGATGCAGCCTGCGATAGATCTTGC